>JARIBG010000040.1 GCA_029257465.1 Arthrobacter sp.
CGCCGTGGCCACTGCAGTGTAGAGAGCACTCATGAGTATCGATCCTTTCGTTGCGGGTGCCTGACAGCCCCCGGTGTTATAGGTAGACTAACTAGTCAGTCTACCTCGATCAAATCCTCCCGAGGAGGGCCATGACCACCGCACCGTCCGTCCGCGAGCGCATTCTCGCCTCGGCGACCCGCCTTTTCGAAGCGACGAGCATCCGTGCCGTCAGCGCTGACCGCATCATCGACGACGCCGGCACCACCAAGGTGACGTTCTACCGGCACTTCCCCTCCAAGGACGATCTCGTCGTGGCCTATCTCGATACACACCTGGGCCACCTGCAGGCTGCAGTCCAGGCAGCCCGCGCCGAGGGCTCCGATGCGTGCGGGACGCTGCTCCTCCTGGCCGAGGTGAATCACAGAGCCGCCTGCCGGCCCGGATTCCGCGGTTGCCTGTTCAACAACGCCGCCGCCGAGTACCCGCAGGCGGACCACGCGGTGCGCCTCGCCGTCGGGCGTTACCGCACATGGCTGTCCGAGGTGGTCTCGGGTCTGCTCACCGAGCTCGGCGTGGACGAGCCTGCTGCTGTTGCCGCCCAACTGATCACGCTGCGCGACGGCGCCATGGTCTCCGGTTCCCTGGACGCTGCTGGCACCGTGGCCGGTGTCCTGGTCCCGGCCGGCCGCACCATCATCGCGGCCCATCGTCGTGGGTCGGTGCCTGCCTGAGCCGAGCTGACCCGCGTTGGGCTGTGCGCCTCAGGCCCGCCGTCGGGCTGACGCACGTGCCTGTGATCTTGGTCCTGAAAGTCGGCGGCGTGTCACGCGCGGGAGGACAATGTCACCGTGTCCTCAACGATCCAGCAGCCCCCCGCCTCGTCCCCGCGCATGGCTCGCCGTGTCGCCGGGGCCTCCTTCGTCGGTACGGCGCTGGAGTCCTACGACTTCTACGTCTTCGGCACCGCAGCAGCACTCGTGTTCGGTACGGTCTTCTTCCCCGAGCAGGAGCCGCTCACCGCGACCCTCTCGGCCTTTCTGATCTTCGCGGTGGGCTTCATCGCCCGCCCGCTCGGCGCCATCATCTTCGGCCACCTCGGCGATCGGATCGGACGCAAGCGCACCCTGATCCTGACCATCACCGTCATGGGGCTTGCGACCGGGACGGTGGGTCTGCTGCCCGATTACGCGACGGTCGGCGTCTGGGCGCCGATCATCCTCACTGTGCTCCGACTGATCCAGGGCCTGTCCCTGGGAGGCGAGTGGGGCGGGTCCATCCTGATCGCCACCGAACACGCCGATCCTCGTAAGCGCGCCCTGTATGCGTCGATCCCCCAGCTCGGCTCCCCCGTGGGCACCATGCTCGTCTCCGCCGTCTTCCTGATCTTCACGATCGCAGCCCCGGACGCCATGACCACCTGGGCCTGGCGCATCCCGTTCCTGCTCGCCTTCCCGTTCCTCGCCATCGCGATCTATCTGCGGGTGGCGATCGACGAGACGCCCGTCTTCCGCACCGCCAGTCAGGCGAAGGCGCTCGCCCGGGTTCCCTTCCTCGAGGTCCTGAAGTCACAGCCGGTCGCCATCGTGGTGGCGATCGCCTCCGCGGTCCTCGGCGTCGGCTCCTACTTCCTGCTCGTGACCTACACGCAGGGCTACGGCACCGACACCCTCGGCCTGTCGCAGGAGACCGTACTGAACGCCGCCCTGGTCGGCTCCCTCCTGCAGCTGATCACCATTCCCACGTTCGGCTATCTCGCCATGCGCATCGGCTCGGCGAAGGTGGTCGCGGGCGGAGCCCTCGCCACGGCGCTGATCGCGTTCCCGCTGTACTGGGTGATCAGCATCGCCACAGAGCCCATGTACATCGCGGCGATCATCCTCGGAGGCATCCTCCCCACGGCCAGCTGGGCGGCCCTCGGCGGACTCATGGCCGACATCTTCAAGCCTGCGACGGCGTTCACGGCGCTGTCCTTCGCCTACAGCATCGCGGCGATCATCGCGGGCTTCGCGCCGTCGATCACGCAGCAGTTCGGCATCGCGACCGACGGAGCCTGGTGGCACCCCGGCGTCGTCCTGGCCGCGATGAGCCTGATCACCCTGATCGGTGCGCTGGGCGCCGTATCCCTGCGCTCGCGAGCGGCGGCTCCCGTCGATGTCCCGTCACATGCAGCGTAGTGAGGGCCCTATAGTTCAGCCATGACCGCATGCACGCCCCGCATCCTCGTGATCAACGGACCGAATCTGAATCTGCTCGGCAGCAGGGAACCGGACGTCTACGGCACGGCGACACTCGACGACGTCGTGAACCTTGCCTCCGACGCTGCCCATGCCCACGGCTGCACGACGACGGCGATGCAGTCCAACCACGAGGGTGAGCTCATCGACGCCATCCATGCGGCGAGGACGAGCGCGGACGGCATCGTCATCAATGCAGGAGCCCTCACGCACACGTCCATCGCGATCCGCGACGCACTCGCCGGTGTCGATCTGCCGGTGGTCGAGGTCCATATCAGCAACGTGCACCGGCGCGAGGAGTTCCGGCACCACTCGTTCATCTCCGCGGTGGCGGACACCGTGATCGTCGGCGCCGGTGTCGACGGGTACCGCCTTGCGGTGGATCATCTCGCCCGGCAGCTCCGCTCAGCCGCCGCGCAGGAAGAACCTGCAACCGAAAAGTGACCAGCGTTCTGCCGGGAGCGAGGCTGTGGGAGCGACCATAGGGCACCATGGTGGTATGACGGACATCACTCCCGCCGGAAGCCCAGCCGGTCAGCCCCAGGACCCGGATGCCCCGCTGCTCGAGGTGCGAGACCTGGAGGTGAGCTTCCGGACCACCCACGGCGAGGTCAGGGCGGTCGAGAACGCGAGTTTCACCCTTCCGCGCGGCAGCGCCCTGGCCATCGTCGGTGAGTCCGGGTCGGGCAAGTCCACGACGGCGATGGCCTGTATCGGTCTGCTGCCCGCCAACGGCCGGATTGTCAGCGGCAGCATCATGTTCGAGGGTCAGGACCTGGCACACCTGCCGGAGGCGAAGATGCGCTCCATTCGCGGCAGGGCGATCGGCCTGGTACCGCAGGATCCGATGTCCAATCTGAATCCCGTGACGAAGATCGGCACGCAGGTCGGCGAGACCCTCCTGGTCCACGGCATGGCGACCCGGAAGAACGTCAAGCAGCGCGTCATCGAGGTGCTCACCGCAGCAGGACTGCCCGACGCCGGCGAGCGGGCCAAGCAGTACCCGCACGAGTTCTCGGGAGGTATGCGCCAGCGTGCACTCATCGCCATCGGGCTCGCCTGTCAGCCGCGCCTGCTCATCGCCGACGAGCCGACGAGTGCGCTGGACGTGACGGTGCAGCGCACCATCCTGGACCAGATCGACTCGATGACCGAGCAGCTGGGCACCTCGGTACTACTGATCACGCACGATCTCGGTCTGGCCGCCGAGCGTGCCTCCCAGCTGGTGGTCATGCACCGGGGGTGCGTGGTGGAGACCGGGCCGGCCGAGCAGCTGCTCAACGACCCGCAGCACCCCTACACGCAGTCGCTCGTCCGGGCGGCTCCCAGTGTCGCCGCGGTCCGTCTGAGCCCGGGTGCGTTCACCGTCGACGCCGCTACGCGGCGGAGACTGGCCGAGGAGGCCTTCGCGGACCACGAGGCGGGGCACGGGGACGAAGCGGGGCACGGGGACGGGGCGCAGCACGGGGTTCATCCCGGGGGCTCGCACGCTGCGTCGTCGTCGGATCGACCCACTGCCGCCACGGGCGCAGCCGGGAGGGAGCGGGGGGCCGGTCCCGTGAACATCGTGGAGCTCCGGGACCTCACGAAGATCTACAGGCGCAGGGGCAGCAAGGACGACTTCCACGCGGTGCAGAACGTCACCCTGGATGTACCGCGCGGCCAGACCGTCGCCATCGTCGGCGAATCCGGGTCCGGCAAGACCACCACGGCGCGCATGCTCCTGAAGCTCATCGAACCGACGTCGGGCACCATGATGTTCGACGGCATGGACGTGGCGACGCTCGACAAGAGCCAGCTCAACGACTTCCGCCAGCGCGTGCAACCCATCTTCCAGGACCCGTACTCGTCGCTGAACCCCATGTTCACGATCGAGCGGATCGTCGAGGAGCCCCTCAACGCCTACAAGCGGGGCTCGAAGCAGGAGCGCGCCGCCCGGGTACGGGAGCTGATGGATCAGGTCTCCCTGCCGCACAACGCGCTCCGGCGCTACCCCGCGGAACTCTCCGGCGGGCAGCGTCAGCGCGTGGCGATCGCCCGCGCCCTGGCCCTGCAGCCCGAGCTGATCGTGTGCGACGAGCCCGTATCAGCGCTCGACGTGCTGGTGCAGGCGCAGATCCTCAAGCTCCTCGGGGATCTGCAGTCGGAGCTCGGGCTGAGCTACCTGTTCATCTCGCACGACCTCGCGGTGGTGCGCCTCATCTCGGACTACGTCTGCGTGATGAAGGACGGGGAGCTGGTGGAGGCGGCCAGCTCGGAGGAGGTCTTCCAGAATCCGCGCCATCCCTACACGCGCAAACTCCTGGCCTCCATCCCCGGCAACGAGCTCGACATCGACGCGGACCTCGCCTCCTAGGGTTCGTCACCACACGATCCGGTCGAGGATGGTCCGCAGCTTCCTGCCGCGCGGCGGATTCAGCGACTCCACCCAGGCCACCCGACCGGCCAGGTGGGCGCGGAGGTCGGTGCCGGTTCGTCGCTGCGACTCCGGGCCGTGGACCACGCAGTTGTGGAGCGTGGCCTTCAGCGCGTCGTACTCGGCGCGCGTGACCGAGGTGCGCTCGTTGACGACGACGCCCGTGACGCTCTGGCGCATGCTCGACGTGCGCACCCGGGTCTTCGCGTGGTTCACCGCGTGGCCCTCGTCCGCCACGATCCGTTCCACCCCGCGGACGAACGCATCGGACCGGCGAGCGAGCCCGAAGGGTCCGCTGAACGCGAGGTCGTCGGCATAGCGGGAATAGCGTCCCCCGGCGGCCTCCGCCCATCCGGTCAGGCGTGAATCCAGGCGCCGGACCGAGAGATTCGCCAGGGCGGGCGACGACGGTGCGCCCTGTGGCAGATGCGGCCCGCGCAGGGCCCGGGCCAGACCGAAACGGTCCTGGGCCGTGCCGCCGTCGGGCATGGAGCGCAGGACGTCGTCGGGCACGGAATGGGTACAGAGGCCGACGAGCGCGTAGGCGGTGGCCTCCGGATAACCGGCCTGTCGCAGCGCACCGAAGATCCGTGCGGGAGTGACGTGCGCGAAAAAGGAGGTGAGATCCACGGCGAGCACGGTCTGCGCGCCGGTGTGCACGGCCGCGTTCGTTCGTACGCTGCGGCCCCTGACGAAACCGTGCGCGGCGTCGTGGAGGGGTAACGGGGCGAGCAGGCGATCGAGGACGCGCCGCTGCACGGTGCGGAGCCGGGGTCCGGGGACCTCGAGCAATCGCGGTACCCGGCCGGGACGTGCACGCCAGGTGTACCGGTAGTGGCGCAGCTCCGGGGCATGTGCCCTACGGTTCCACTGACCGGTATCGGCGAACCAGGCGAGTTCGCCGGGGCTCAGCCGCAGCTCGCGCGCGAGCCACCCCAGGTTCCCGGGCCCGGGACGAGCCGGAGGGACGTCGTGCGGCAGTGACATCGAGTGGACCGCTCCGTCCTCGGGGCCGCGACCCGTAGCTACAGGAGTCGCTCCGGCGGGGCTGTGGTCCTCGAGCAGATGATGCACCACACCGATCGGCCTGCCGGCGGAAGCAGCCTTCCATGCGGCGTCCGCCAGGGGCGGCTGCGCGGCGATCCAGCGGCCCAGCTCACGCGGACCGCCGTCGGGTCTGCGCGGATACCCGGCGAGGGTCGCGCGCACCACGGGGCCGAGCCAGCGTCGTCGCGCGCCGAGGAGGAGCGAGCCGGCGCGCATCAGCTCCTCCCGCTCCCACGCGGGCGCATCGAGGAAGGCCCGGGCGAGCAGGAGGGACAACCCTGCGATCCCGGGCGTCGGCGTACGGCGCAGGGCCCTCGACCCCGACGTGGGACCGGTGTGCATCGTGGCCCCGGGACGGGGCACGTCCTCCGACGTCGTCGGCTTCCGGTGATCCGTGGCTCCCCCTCGATCCCGCTCCGGCGCGGCGCTGTGCACACCACTGAGCTGTGTACACCACTGAGCCGTGCACACCACTGAGCGGATCCCGGCCGACCTGTCCGTACGTTCGTGCACTGTGCTGCGCGGAGCGCAGTCAGGTGCCCGAGGTGCCATGTGCTGGTCGGTCCACGTGCCCCGGGGTAGCCCCGGAGAGGAACACACGCTGCGTGCGCTCCGCCTCGGCCGGGATCCGTGCGGGCTATCCTAGCAAGTGAGGCCCCACGTTGCGCTGTGCGGTGGCACCGGTCCGGGACCTCCGCCTACAGTGGCTGGACACCCCGATCGACACGGAGACCATCATGAGCGAGCAGGACACCATGAATACCACGACGGCGGACAACGGATGGCCCGAGCTCCGGGTCGCCGACTGGCAGGACACGCATGCCACCGTGCACATGTGGCTGCAGGTGGTGGGCAAGATCCGATTGGCCCACGCGCCGCTGATCAACCACTGGTGGCAGATCCCGCTGTACGTGAGCCCACGGGGCCTGACCACCTCGGCCATCCCCTACCGCAACGGGATGTTCGATCTCGAGTTCGACGTCGTCGCGCACCGACTGCTGATCCGGAGCAGTTCGGGTGAGGAGCGCACGGTGGCTCTCGAGCCGCAGTCGGTCGCCCGATTCTACGAGCTGACCATGGCGGCCCTCGACGAGCTCGATATCGAGGCACCCATCAGACCGGTCCCCACGGAGGTGGACCCTGCTGTCCCGTTCGCCGAGGACCACGACAACGCGTCCTACGACGCCGCGGCCGTCACGGCCTACTGGCGTCAGCTGATCCAGGCCGAGCGCGTCATGACCCGTTTCAGGTCCAAGTTCCTCGGCAAGGTGAGTCCCGTGCACTTCTTTTGGGGCGCCATGGACCTGGCGTGCACGCGCTTCTCCGGCAGGTCAGCTCCGACACATCCCGGCGGCGCCCCGAACTGTGCGGACTGGGTCATGGAGGAGGGCTACTCCCACGAGCTCTCGAGCTGCGGCTTCTGGGCCGGTGGCGGCGAGGAGGGCGCCTTCTACTCCTACGCGTATCCGGAGCCGGAGGGCTACAGGGACGTGGAGCTCGGCGTCGAGGGCGCTTTCTACAGCGACGAGTTCAAGCAGTTCCTGCTGCCCTACGAGGACGTGCGCAGAGCCGAGGACCCGGATGCGAAGCTGCTGGAGTTCTTCCAGGCCACCTATGCGGCGGCGGCGACCACGGGTGACTGGGACGAGGATCTGACCGTGGATCCACGCCGCCTCCCCCCGCACAGCATGGGTAGGGCGTAGCACCGGCGTCGTCCCCCCGCCCGGCGTCACCGGGAGGGGGGGACGCCAGGATGGATGCCGGGGCAGGCGCTCCTACTTCGTCCGCGTCTTCGGATCGAGTGCCTCGCGCAGCGACTCCCCGAGTAGCGTGAAGCCCAGCGCCGTGATCGCGATGCACGCACCGGGCAGGAAGGCGAGCTGCGGCGCCACCGCGAGTTCGGCCTGCGCGTAGGTGAGCATGCGCCCCCACTCCGCCGTCTGCGGGAGTCCGCCGCCGAGTCCGAGGAAGGACAGCGCGGCGGCGTCGATCACCGCCGTGGCCAGGGTCAGGGTGGCCTGGACGATCACCGGGCCCATGCTGTTGGGCAGCAGATGGCTCATGGTGATCGTCCGCCGGCTGAGCCCGAGGGTCTGCGCGGAGAGGATGTAGTCCGCGCCGCGCTGGGACAGCATGGTGGAGCGCAACAGACGCGCGAAGATGGGGATCTGCGAGACACCGATGGCGATCATGATCGCGTAGGAACTCTGACCGAGTACCGCGGCGATGCTGACGGCGAGCAGCAGATTCGGGATGGACAGCAGGATGTCGACGAAGCGCATGATCACGCTGTCCACCCACCCGCCGAAGCCGCCGGCCAGGACGCCGAGCAGCATCCCGCCCGCCAGACCCAGTGCCGTGGAGACCACCCCGATCAGCAGGGATGCCTGCGCACCCCAGATGAGCTTGCTGAGCACGTCGCCGCCGAAGCGGTCCAGTCCGAGCGGGAAGCCGTCGATGTCCCCCGGCCCCGGGATGGTGGTGGGCGTGATGTCCGTACGCCCTGGGAGATCGGTGCCGCCGTAGGGTGCCAGGAGCGGGGCGAAGAGGGCCACGAGCAGGAACACGCCGATGATGACCGCACCCGTGATGGCCTGCGGATTGCGCCGCAGCCGGAGGAAGGCGTTCCGCCACAGGCCGGTCCCTTTCCCGGTGTCGATGGCGGGATCGTTCGGAGCATCGGAACCGCCGGCTGCCGGGGGCAGGATGGTACTCATTGCACACGCACCCTCGGGTCGATGACGGAGTAGGAGAGATCGACGACCAGGTTGATCAGGGCGTACAGGATCGCGATGAAGATGATGAAGCCCTGCAGCACGGGGTAGTCGAGTCCGAAGATGGCGTCGCGCAGGAACCTGCCGATGCCGTTGAAGGCGAAGACCGTCTCGGTCAGCACCGCCCCCGAGATGAGCAGACCCAGCTGCAGACCGATCGTCGTCACGACCGGCAGCATCGCGTTGCGCAGGATGAAACTGCTGCGGATGGTGCGCTCCATGAGCCCCTTGGCACGGGCGGTCCTCACGAAGTCGGCGTTCTGGACCTCCAGGACCGAGGCGCGCGTGATACGCACGATGATCGCGAGCGGGATGGTGCCCAGTGCAAGGCCCGGCAGGATCAGGTGCAGGAAGGCGTCCCACGCGGCGTCGTACTCCCCCGTCAGCAGACCGTCCAGCACGTAGAAATCCGTGTAGTGCGTGGCATTGATGCGCGGGTTCTGCCGACCGTCGGGGGGCAGGAGGGACCACTGGATGGCGAAGAGGTACTTGAGGATGAACGCCAGGAAGAACACCGGCACCGTGATGCCGATCAGGCTGAGCACCACGGAGCCGTGATCCACCAGACGTCCGTAGTGGCGGGCTGCGAGATACCCGAGCGGGATGCCCACGCCGATCGCGAAGATCAGGGCGATGATCGTGAGCTCCAGCGTCGCCGGGAAGCGCGTGGCGAACTCCTCGAGCACAGGCCGTCCGGTGTTGATGGAGACCCCGAAGTCGCCCTGCAGGAGCTTGCCGATGTACGTGAAGTACTGCACGATGAGCGGGCGATCGAACCCGTAGAGCTCGTTAACCCGCGCGATCGCCTCCGGCGTCGCCTTCTCCCCGAGCAGCGCGGTGGCCGGTCCGCCGGGAAGACTGCGGACCCACAGGAACAGCAGGATGGACAGACCGAACAGCGTGGGGACGAGCAGGGCTATCCGCTTACCGATGACGCGCAGCACTCGCGGGTTCCTTCCGGGTTGGTCTGCTGACTCGGACTCGCCTGACCCGGACAGGGCCGGCGCACAGCGGACCGGTCACCGGGGACGGTGACCGGTCCGCTGAGACCACTGCTACTCGCTCAGCTCGATCTCGGTGAAGACCTCGTCGTTGACGGGGCTCGCCGGGTAGGAGGTGACGCGCTGCGCGAACGCCAGCGACGGGGCGGGGTGAGCGAGCGGAACGGCCGGGTTGAACTCGGCGATCTGCTCGTTGATGTCCTTGTACAGCTCCGTCTGCTCGTCGCGGTCACTGACAGCACGCGCGTCATCGAGCGCCGTGAACAGCTCGGGGTTGTCGAAGCCGAACTCCAGCTTCTCCTGCCCGAAGAAGACGCCGATGAAATTGTCGGTGTCGTTGTAGTCGCCGGTCCACCCGAGCAGGTGCAGACCGTGGTCCTCCGTACCCTGCACCTGGTTGAGATAGTCGGGTGACCAGGCCGCAGGTGCCGGTGTCACGGTGATGCCGACATCGGAGAGCTGCGCCTGCAGATTGGTGAAGACCTGCTCGGGGGTCGGCATGTAGGGCCGCGAGACGTTCGTCGGGTAGTTGAACGTGATCTCGAAGCCGTCCGGGTAGCCCGCCTCGGCCAGGAGCTCCCTGGCGCGCTCGGGATCGAAATCGTACGTTGTGACGTCCTCGTTGTAGCCGTCCACCACCTCGGGGATGAACTGCGTGGCGACCTCCGTACCCTCGGGCAGGGTCTGGTCCACCAGTGCCTGCTTGTCGATGGCGTGGGAGATGGCCTGCCGGACCAGCGGATCCTTCAGCTCCGGCACGGCCTGGTTCATGCCCAGGTAGAGGATGGTGAAGGGATCCCGGGGAGTGATGTTGTACCCGGCATCCTTCAGTGACTGCGTATCGGCGGGCGCCACGAGATCGTACCCGTCGATCGTGCCGGCCTCGAGGGCCTGGCGACGGGCCTGGGGGTCGTCGATGATCCTGAAGATGGTCTTGGTGATCTGGCCCTTGTCGCCCCAGTAGTCGTCGTAGATCGACAGTTCGAGCTGCTGCCCCACGTTCCAGGAATCGAACGTGAACGGGCCCGTGCCCACGGGGTGACCGAGGGCGTACTCGCTGAGCGAGGGTGCCTCGGCGGTGCCGCCGATCTCGTCGGCCGAGTACTCCTCGAGCGCCGTCGGGCTCTGCATGGCGAACGCGGGCAGGGACAGCGCCGGGATGAATCCGGCGAACGGCTTCGCCAGATTGATGGTGACCTCGGTGTCCCCGTTGGTCTCGCAGGACTCGTACACCGCTTCCGCGGGATCGTCAGCGAACCCGCGGAAGAGCGACCCGTAGTAGTAGGACGTCGTCTCGGCCTGCTGGATCCCGGTCCAGTTGTACCAGCGCTCGAAGTTGAAGCACACGGCATCGGCGTCGAACGGTGTGCCGTCGTGGAAGGTCACGCCCTCCTTGAGCTGGAAGACGGTGGACAAGCCGTCGTCGGAGATTTCCCAGGACTCGGCGAGCAGCGGCGCGGGATCTGCGGTGCCCGGCTCCACCCCGACGAGACCCTCGAAGATCTGTCGGCTGACGCGGAAGGACTCGCCGTCGCTCGCGAAGGCGGGATCGAGCGATTTCGGGTCCGAGGACGCCGCGAAGACGAAGGTGGGGTCGACGGCGGCATCGCCGTCGGCTCCCGCGCCCTCCTCGCGTTCGCTCTGCACGCAGCCGGTCAGCAGGAGTGCGGCGATGGAGATTCCAGCGGTCAGTGTGGCGCGCTTGCGCGCGGTACCCGCGCCACGCGCGGAGGTGACTCGTTTAGACATGTATGGCTCCCTGATGAACGAGTGACGGACATCGCGATCAGCGGCATCCATGCGGATCCCGACGCCGTACGCCCCGGTCCGTGTGACGAGCCTAACTTCCCGGACGGGCGTATACGGTGATTGCTGGAAATTCAGCGGCCATCCGTGGTCACGATTCGTACATCATGGAGGGGCGACACATGCTCCAGGATGCACGGCCTGACTCGGGAAGGACGGATCGACGATGAGCGCAGGGACAGCCGAGCGCTACCGGCGTTTCGCCGAGATCGAGGCGCGCGGCTACTCGCCCCGGTACGAGGCCTGGTGCACGGCCATCAGCGAGGATCCTGCCGTCCTCGCTCTGCTCGACACCCTCCCGCCACCGCGCCGCCAGCCCAACCTCTTCCTGGGTGCCGCGCGTTTCCTCTCAGTGCCGCTGGGTGACTACGAGGACTTCAGGTCCTTCGTCCTCGAGCAGTGGGACAGTATCGAGGAGATCATGCTGCACCGCTCCACCCAGACCAACGAGGCCGGCCGGTGCGCGGTGCTCCTGCCCTCGCTCGCCGCGATCAGCGCGCACGAGGGCAGACCGCTCGCCCTGATCGAGGCGGGCGCCTCCGCGGGTGCCTGCCTCTACCCCGATCGCTACGCCTACGCCTACTCCCCCGGCCCTGAGCTACGGCCGCCCGGTGTCTCGGCGGTTCCGGTGATCAGCTGCTCCGTCAGCGGTGATGTACCCTTCCCCGCCTCGCTCCCGGAGGTTCTCTGGCGCGCCGGCGTGGACCTGAATCCTCTGGATGCCGGCGACGACGACGACGCTCGCTGGCTCGAGGCGCTCGTGTGGCCGGAGCACCACTTCCGTGCCGAGCGCCTCCGCGCAGCCCTTGAGGTCGTCCGCGCGGACCCGCCAACCCTCGTGCGCGGGGACCTGAACGAGCAACTCCTGCCACTGATCGACCAGGCCCCACCGGAGGCCGTCGTCGTGGTGTTCCACAGTGCCGTGCTCGCCTATCTGGACCGTGCAGGACGGGACCGCTTCCGCGACACGATGCTCGGCCTCGTGTCGGATCGGACCAGACCGGTGCACTGGCTCTCCCATGAGGGCTACGGCACCCTGACCGGGGTCACCGGCTCCCCGGCCCAGGAGCCGGAGGAACGCGACGGGCGCTTCCTGCTCCAGCACAACGGTCACGCGATCGCCCGGACAGGCCCGCACGGACAGTCGATCGAGTGGCTCTGAGCACTGTGAGGGCCGGGCTGCGGACCGCGCCCGTGGAGCGGCAACCTCAGCGCAGGCGCAGCCGCGCCTCGTGACGCACCATGCGCGCTACCAGGTGAACCGCTGTGTCCCTGGGACTCACGTAGCAGCGGGGCAGCACGGATCGATCGCCGGGGTGGTAGTCCCCGATCACGCAGCCGTAGTCGTAGCCGGCTGCACGGACGGCGTCGGCCGCAGCGGCGTCGAACTCGCCGTAGGGGTAGCAGAGGCCGGGAACCTCGGCCTGCAGGACATCCTGCAGCAGCTCCCGGCTATCGGCGATCTCGGTGCGCAGGACCTCTGGAGTGGCACCGGCGAGGTGCGGGTGGGTCATGGTGTGGCTGCCCACCTCGTGACCGGCTGCCGCGACGGCGCGCAACTGGGCGGCGTCGAGGAGTCCGAGCTCGGGACCGTCGTCCCACTCGTTGCTCCGCCCGAGCCGACCGGCCACCGCGTAGAGGGTGCTGGTCATCCCGTACCGCCCGAGGACGGGAAGGGCATGCTCGAGAAAGTCGGTGTAGCCGTCGTCGAAGGTCAGTCCGATCAGGCCTCGCGCCGCCCCGCGTTCCTCGGCGTGCAGCAGCTCCGACAGGGACACTCCCCGCAGGCCGAGTCTGCGAAGCAGCCTCAGATGCCGGTCCAGTCGATCCGGATGGACCCGCAGCCGATGCGGATCCGGAAGATCCGACGGGCTGACCGAGTGGTACATGAACACCGGCGGAAGCATCATGCGTACCCGCTGGGGCGAGATGTCCCGTGTTTCGGGCATCGTGGTCCACCTCCTCGGTGCGGAAGAGCGCGTGCTCAGGAGCCTAGCAGCACCGCTCAGCCGCGGTTGCACTGCCCCGCAGATACCGCATCCTCGAGGCCCATGGCACTCTCGGCGATGGGACGCAGCTCCTCCAGCGACAGTGCGTACCCGACCGGGGCGTCGGCCGTGGACTTCGCGAACACGACGCCGGCCACCCTGCCCTGCAGATCCAGCAGGGGACCGCCCGAATTCCCCTGCTGCACGTTCGCGGCGAGGCTGTAGACCGTCAGCGCCTGGGCGTCGACTCCGTAGATGTTGTTCACCAGCACGGACGTCAGACCCTGCACGCCTGCGGGCTGGATACGGTAGGGACCGCCGGCCGGGTAGCCGGCGAAGGCCGCCGTCGTGCCGTTCGCCAGTTCCTCACCCAGCGGCAGCGGCGCGGCCTGGAGATCCTCGACCGCGATCACGGCGATGTCGCGTGCCGTGTCGAGCTTCACCACGCGCCCGGGAAGGGCGCCCTCGTCGGGAACCTCGACGACGGGCTCGCCGACCCCCGCGACGACGTGCGCATTGGTGATCACCCGGCCCGGAGCCACCACGAAACCCGAGCCGGTCTGGTTCTGCCCGCACTGGTACGCCGTGCCGGTGATGCGCACCACGGACGCTGCCGCGGCGGCGAGTTCCGGCGTGTCGACCGTGGCGTCGGGGACAACCGCCGCCGGAGCGGCGGATCCCACACCCTCGAGGATGGTGGGGATGCCCTCGTCGACGGCGATGGAGCGCAGTTGGGCCAGCCAGGAGCGCACCGGCCCAGGGGTGATGGCGTCTATACCGTGGATGACCTGCGAGGACGCGATCTGCCGGGACAGCGCCGGCACTCCGAGCGTACCGACGCTGAACGCCAGCATCGACAGGACCAGCGCCGCGACGACGACATTCACCACGCCGCCAAGGATGCGGTCGACGACGCGCAGGGGAGGGAAATCCGACCAGCGGCGGATGGACGCCCCGAGCGTGGAACCCAGCCCCTGTCCCACGATGACCAGGACGAGCACGGTGCCGATCACGGCGATCAGGCGCCACGGATTGTTCGGCACCCAGCCGCTGACGAGCGGGATGGCGAAGAACGCGGCCACGGCTCCGGCGACGAAGCCCGCGATACCACCGAGCGTGACGAGGAAGCCGTTGCGCAGTCCTGCGACGAGGTAGCCGAGAAGAACCACCACCAGGACGACGTCGAGGAGGGTGAACTCCGCGAAACTGATTTCCGGCACGAACGATCTCCCTGAGCTGTGACGGGTACCGAGCGTCCCGCTGCTGCGAGCGATTCTAACCGTGCTTCATGAGCAGCGCGTGTGAGGTCCTCCCAGTACTCGACGTCGCCCGGTGGGAACCGGCGCTCCCTCCCACTGACCGGCCTCGACCAGCGGGAGGCACTGCCCCTTCGGGTAGAAGTGATGCGTCCATCCCACTCCTCGGGTTCGAAGACTGGGATCGGAGCACCGGGCGGCCAGGGACATTGCATCCCTCCCACTACTCGACGCCGACCAGCGGGAACCGGCGCTCCCTCCCACTGACCGGCCTCGACCGGTGGGAGGCACTGCCCCTGCGGGCGGGAGTGATGCGTCCATCCCCCTCCTCGGGTTCAAGGACTGGGATCGGAGCGCCGGGCGGCCAGGGACCTTCCATCCCTCCCAGTACTCGACGCCGGCCGGTGGGAACCGGCGCTTACTCCCAGTACTCGACGCCGACCGGCGGGCCACGAAGTCCTCTCGATGCGTGTAGCGGTCGTCACATCCGCTCGTGTACGGCAAGATGGACTTCAGAGGACAGCGGACATCTCCGCGCACCGACGGACACACGAGGCATCAGGAGAATTCATGGACATCGAGGTACTGCGCCGGGCGCCCCTCTTCGCGACCCTGGGAGACGATGTCTTCGCCGCGCTCACGGACGAACTGACCGAACTGGACCTGCCGCGCGGCTCGTCGATCTTCCGTGAGGGGGATCAGGGCGATCAGCTGTACTTCATCATCTCCGGCAAGATCAAGCTCGGACGTACGGCCCAGGACGGTCGGGAGAATCTGCTGGCGATCCTCGGTCCCGGGGAGCTCTTCGGCGAGATGGCCCTGTTCGACCCGAGCCCCCGCACCGCCACGGCGACTGCCGTGTCCGAGACCCGGCTCGCGGGGCTGTCGAACGACAATCTCCGCACGCTCCTGGAAACCCGGCCGGAAGTATCGGCACAGCTCCTCCAGGCCCTTGCGCGCCGGCTGCGCCGCACGAATGAGTCCCTGGCTGATCTCGTCTTCTCGGACGTACCCGGCCGCGTGGCCAAGGCGCTGCTCGATCTCGCCGATCGCTTCGGCCGGCCCGCCACCGACGGCGTTCTCGTGGCCCACGAGCTCACCCAGGAAGAGCTCGCGCAGCTCGTCGGCGCTTCACGGGAAACCGTGAACAAGGCCCTCGCGGAATTCGTGCAGCGGGGTTGGCTGCGGCTCGAGGCCCGCGCCGTCGTCATCCTCGATCTTCCCCGGCTGCGCCAGCGCAGCCGCTGAGTCTGAGCCGGGACTCAGCGTCCGCGCTGGGCAGATCCGCCCTCGGTGAGCTTGGGACACTCCACCTGGAGCATGAGTTCGCCGTCCTGCTCAGCCAGATGCGGGTGGTACACCTTCACCGGTCGCTTGTGGGAGAGATAGGCGATGCAGCCGCGTGAGGACCCGATCTTCTCGAGGATGACCTCCACGGCGGGTACTGCGAGCTCATCGAGCGTCCGCCCCTCGGTGCTCGGCTCGCCCACGGCGTCACCGAGCACCGAGGTGTCCCGGTTCTGGATCTCCTGCGCAGCCCACCGCCACTCGCCCCAGATGCCCTTGCCGTCGAGGATGCTCGGCTCCTGGTTCACCGGTTGCGCCGCGCCGAAGTAGTGGGTGTCGAACCGCCTGTGGGCGAAGTCCGGCGTGAGCCAGTGGGACAGCGGCTTGATGAGGTCTGTGCGGACGCCGAGCCCGCGGCGCTGGAGGATGTCGGCGAAGGTGGTCTCACCCTCGTTCAGGGCTTGCCTGGCCTTCATCCACTCCTTACCCTGGGTGCCCTCCACGAGCGAGGTCGCGTCAGGTCCGGCAAGGAGGACCCCCGTCTCCTCGAACAGTTCCCGGACGGCGCACAGGACATGGCGTCTGGCCGCTTGGTGATCGTCGATGCCGAGCATCTTCGCCCACAGCGAGGGCGCCGGACCGTACCAGGGCAGGTCGTCGTCGTCGGACTCCTCGACGCTTCCGCCCGGGAAGCCGATCACACCGAGGGGGGAATGCCCGCGACGACACGTGAGAAAGGTCTCCGTTCCGGTTGCGGTGTCCCGCAGGAGCACGATCGACGACGCCGGCCGCGCCGCCAGCGGTGCGCGCTCACCGTGTTCGAGCCAGCTCTGTGCGGCGCTGCGCTGACCGGATGGGACGGGGAAGAGCCGGGTACTGAGGCGATCCACGGTCTAGACGAATTCCGCGATGACCTCGACCTCGACGGGAGAGTCGAGGGGAAGGACCGCGACACCCACGGCTGAGCGGGCATGCACACCGGCGTCACCGAGCACCGTACCGAGCAGCTCGGAGGCGCCGTTGATGACGCCGGGCTGGCCCGTGAACGAGGGATCGGAGGCCACGAACCCGACCACCTTCACGATCCGGGTGATCCGGTCGAGGTCGCCGAGCTGGCTCTTGATGGCAGCAAGGGCGTTGATCGCACACGTTGCCGCCAGGGACGCAGCGGTTTCCGCATCGACCCCGTCCGGTGCTCCGACCTTGCCCGAGGCTGTGAGTTTGCCCTCAATGAAGGGCAGCTGGCCGGACGTGTAGACATAGGTGCCACTGACCACGGCCGGGACGTAGGCGGCCACCGGGGCGGCGACGTCGGGAAGCTCGATGCCGAGCTCTGCCAGGCGGCCTTCGACCGCGGAAACACGGGCTTCTCCAGCCGCCAACGCTAGTTCTTCTCCCGCTTCAGATAGGCCACCAGCCCGTTGCCGTCCGGCCCCGGAACCACCTGCACGAGCTCCCAGCCGTCATCGCCCCACTGGTCCAGGATCTGCTTCGTGGCATGAATAATGAGTGGAATCGTGGCGTACTCCCATTTGGTCATGAGGAAAGCCTAGCGCGTGCTTGTAAACTGAAATAATGGCTGCTCGCAAATCACCCCTCTTCGACACCGCGACCACACTCGGCAAACTCATGGCGTTCCTCGGCATCAGTGGGCTCGCCGGTGTCCTCGCCGCCGGTCTACTGGTACCGGCGGCAGCCGCCGCGGGAGTCGGGGCGTCCACCTCTCTCCAGTTCTTCGAGGATCTGCCGGCGGAGCTGGAGCGCGGAGCGCTCGCCCAGCCGACCAAGATCCTCGCGAAGGACGACTCCCTCATCGCCACGCTGTACGAGGAGAACCGCCAGCCCGTCACGCTCGATCAGGTCTCTCCGGTCATGACGGACGCCCTGATCGCCATCGAGGACTACCGCTTCTACGACCACGGCGGGGTGGATCTCGAGGGCATCATGGGAGCGGTTGCCAGCAACGTCTCCAGCGGTACACGGCGCGGTGCCTCGACGATCACGCAGCAGTTCGTCACCAATGTGCTCAACGACTCGGCCCGTCAGAACGGTGGGACAGTTGTCCTCAACGGTAAGGAGAAGGGGTACGGCGACAAGCTCCGCGAGATGAAACTGGCGATCGCCGCCGAGAAGGAGCTCTCCAAGGAGGAGATCCTCGAGGGCTACCTGAACATCGTGCAGTTCAGCGGGACCACCTACGGGGTCCAGGCGGCCTCGAGGTACTTCTTCGACGTGGACGCGTCCGAACTCAACATTCAGCAGAGCGCACTGCTCGCCGGACTGGTCAACGGCCCCACCCTCTACAGCCCCGTAGAGAATCCCGAGGGCGCACTCGAGCGTCGCAATCTCGTCATCGACGCAATGCTCACCCGCGACAAGATCACGCAGGAGGAGCACGACGCCGCGATCGCCACCGATCTCGGCCTGAACATCACGCCGACCCTCAGCGGCTGTGTGGGTGCCGCGCAGGCCCCCTACTTCTGCGACTACGTCACGCACCTCATCATGAACGACCCCGCGTACGGCGAGACCGAGGACGACCGCGAGGAGGTCCTGTACCGCAACGGTCTGACGATCAAGACCACCCTGGACTCCCGCGTGCAGAAGGCGGCGCAGACCGCGGTCAATGAGACGGCAGCGCCTGACACGACCGACGGCAAGGTGGGCCACACCATGGTCAGCCTCGACCCCAAGACCGGCGACATCCTCTCGATGGCCCAGAACACCCGCTATGATCCCGAAGCTGCCACGGGTAACACGGTGCTGAACTTCAACGTGGACCAGTTCGACGGCGGAGATCCCACCAAGAGTCTCGGCGGCGGCGGCGGATTCCAGCCCGGGTCCACCTACAAGCCCTTCACCGTGGCGGCCTGGCTCGAGGCCGGCAAAAGTCTGGGCCAGGTGGTCGACGGCTCGAAGCGGACCTACCCCCAGTATTCGACCTGGAAGGCGAGTTGTGCCCCGGACGGGGAGTTCCAGATCCAGGAGGAGGACGGGTACACCCCGCAGAACTACGGGGACATCAACTACGGCGCCAACACGGTGCTGCGTGGCCTCGCCCAGTCCTACAACACCATCACCATGGCCACCGCGAAGCAGCTGGATCTCTGCCGCATCAGGGACATCGCCTACGATCTGGGTGTTCACCAGGCCAAGAGCTCGGATGGCAAGGAAGAACCGTTCAAATACGATCCTTCGGCCCTCATCGGTGGCGGCGGCGAGGCCGCTCCCCTGTCCATGGCGACGGCCTTCGCAGGCTTCGCCAACGAGGGAGTCGTGTGTGACCCGCGCGCACTGACGTCCGTCTCTGCGGTCGACGGGACCACCTATCCCGTTCCCGAGATCTCCTGCGAGCGGGAGCTTCCCGTGGATGTGGCGCGAGGGGTCAACTACGCCACCCAGGAAGTCATGAAGACCGGCTCCGGTCAGCTCCTGGAATACGGCGACATCCCCATGGCGGGCAAGACCGGCACCAACGACGCCCGGTCGCAGACCTGGTTCATGGGCTACAACTCCGGTATGGTCACGGCGACCTGGATCGGGAACTGGCAGGAGGAGGGCGAGAAGAGCGGCCTGGGCGGACTGCAGATCGGTGGGCGTGTGTACCCGGAGATCGACGGCTCGCTGATCGCTGCTCCCTCGTGGGCGCGCTTCATGCAGCAGATCCCGGGCCTCTACGAGGGCAAGCCCTTCGTGGACCCGCCTGCCAAGATGCTCAACGCGCCTGGGCGTTCCTCGGGCCCGCGCTCGAACAACCCCACCAACACGTTCGACAACAACTCCACCACCGGAAACAACATCGGGGGCACCCTGGGCGGTATCCCCTGGGGAGGACCAGGCACCAATGGCAGCAATGGCAACGGAGGGAACGGCTAGCGTGAGGTCGAATCGGACATCCCGGGACGGAGCGCCGCTCGGCTGGGCGGCCGGACTCACCCTGACCGCTGCGGCAACCGCGCTCGCCTATGCCGTCGCCGTCGAGCGCACGCTCTACCAGGTGAGGGAGGAGACCCTGCCGATCCTGCCGCCGGATTCAGCTCCCCTGAGGGTCCTGCACCTCTCGGACATCCACATGGTGCCGGGCCAGAAGTCGAAGGCGGACTGGCTGCATTCTCTGGCGGACCTGAAGCCCGATCTCGTGGTCAACACCGGTGACAACCTGAGCCACCACAAGGCCGTCGGGCCCCTCCTGGAAGCACTCGAACCGCTCCTGAGGTTCCCCGGGGTCTTCGTGCCCGGGTCCAACGACTACCTCGGCCCCGTCATCAAGAATCCGCTGAGGTACTTCGCGGGCCCCTCCATCACCCTGAAGGAGCGCGCGCCGAAGGAACTGCCCTGGGCGGATCTATTCAGCGCCTTCGGTGCAGCGGGCTGGGTGGACCTCACGAACCGCTCGCAGTCGGTCGGGTTCAGGAACATGCGGATCGATTTCACGGGTGTGGACGACCCCCACATCAACCGCGATCAGTACGCAAGCTACCCCGCGGGCAGCAGTACCTCACGCGAGGCCCCGCACATCCGCGTCGCCGTCGCCCATGCTCCCTACCAGCGCGTCCTCGACTACTTCACCGACGACGGCGCCGAGCTCATCCTCGCGGGCCATACCCACGGTGGTCAGGTCTGCGTACCGGGCTACGGGGCACTCGTGACCAACTGCGATCTGCCCACCTGGCGGGCCAGCGGACTGACCCGGTGGGAGCACGGTGGGCGGACCGTTCCGCTGAACGTGTCCGCAGGCATCGGGACCTCGCGCTTCGCCCCGATCCGGGTCGCCTGCAAACCCGAGGCCGTCCTCCTGACCCTCGTGGCACGGGGCACCGCCGCCTAGCTATACTTCCCCGGGCGCCAGTACCTCGACACATGATCGACGCCGCAACCTCGCGCGCCGGTATGATTGCTGCGGGACACCAATAACCATCGATCACCGAGAAGATGGCATGCCGAACCAGAACACCCTGCGGGAATCCTTCGGACGGCTCTACCCGCACGTCAGACCGATTGTGCCGCGTCTGGTGCTCGGGCTGCTCTGTGCGCTCGGGGCAAGCATCATGGCGCTCGCCATCCCGCAGGTCCTCCGGGTCCTCATCAACGACGTCCTTGCCGAAGGTGGTGCTGCGAGCACCGTCTGGGTGGCGTCCGGCGTCGTTCTGGTGCTGGGCGTGCTTGAAGCCACCTTCGTGGCCCTGCGACGCCAGTTCGTCATCACGCCGGCGACGACGGTCGAGACGAAGATGCGCACCTCCTTCTACCGCCATCTGCAGGAACTCACGATCGAGTTCCATGACCGCTGGGGCAGCGGGCAACTGCTCTCGCGCGCGATGAGCGATCTCAATCTGATGCGCCGCTGGATGGCGTTCGGTCTGATCATGCTGGTGGTGACCTCGCTGACCGTGGTGATGGGCGTGACCATCATGTTCTTCACCAGCTGGCCGCTGGCCCTGATCTTCGTGGCGGCCGCCGTACCCCTGATGATCTACGGCTATCGCTTCCGCACCTCCTACAGCCGGGTCTCCCGCAGGAGCCAGGACCAGGCAGGCGATCTCGCGACGACGGTCGAGGAGTCCGTCCACGGCATCCGGGTCCTGAAGGCCTTCGGTCGCAGCCAGGAGGCCCTCGAGGACTTCGAGGAGCAGGCCGAGGAGCTCCGCCGGACCGAGATCGTCAAGGCGAAGTCCCTCGCCACCTTCTCCATGATCGTCACACTGCTGCCCGAGCTCGCTCTCGGCGCCTCCCTGATGGTCGGTGTGTGGCTCGCCGCCGACGGCCAGGTCACCATCGGCGCGCTCGTGGCCTTCTTCGCGACCGCTGCAGCGGTCGCCGGACCCGTCGAGTTCATCGGCCCCCTGCTGGCGATGACCTTCACCGCCAAGACAGCCATCGACCGGCACTACGAGGTCATGGACGCCGAGATCTCCATCACCGACGCCCCCGAACCGGTACACCTGGCTGCACCCCGCGGCGAGGTCGTGTTCGACGACGTCCACTTCCGCTACCCAGATGCGCAGGAGGACGCCGTCGATATCCTCGACGGCATCGATCTGCGGTTGCGGGCCGGGGAGACCATGGCGCTGGTCGGGGTGACCGGCAATGGCAAGAGCACCCTCCTGCAGCTCATCCCCCGCCTCTACGACGTGACCCGCGGCAGCATCACGATCGACGGCGTGGATCTGCGCCGGTTCTCTCTCGCCGAGCTGCGCTCCCTCGTCTCCGTCGCCTTCGAGGACACCACCTTGTTCTCCAACTCCGTGCGGGAGAACGTACTCATGGGCTCGGACGCCACCGGCGCCGAGGCCGACCGCGTTCTCGCAGAGGCGCTGGAGGTTGCCCAGGCGCAGTTCGTCCACGAGCTGCCCGAGGGCGTGGAGTCGCTCATCGGGGAGGAGGGGCTGAGTCTGTCCGGCGGCCAGCGCCAGCGCATCGCACTGGCTCGCGCGATCGCGGCCCGGCCCTCCGTCCTGGTGCTCGACGATCCGCTCTCGGCCCTCGACGTCGCCACCGAGGAACGCGTCGAACAGGGACTGCGGTCCGTGCTCGCCTCCACCACGACACTCATCGTGGCGCACCGACCCTCCACCGTGGCGCTCGCCGACAGGGTGGCCCTGCTGCAGGACGGGCTAATCACCGACGTGGGAACCCACCACGAGCTCCTCGCCCGCAGCGAGCACTACCGCTACGTGATCGCCAGTCTGGACGACGAGGAGATCGCGCAACTCGAACGCTCCGGACATTCCGCACACGACGACGAGGGGGCAGTGGCATGAGCAGCACCGCACCGGGCGGCACGCCGTCGGACCGGAACCGGAGTCAGGGCACCGACCAGGCCGGGGCAGGATCGACAGGTGTCCGCAACGAGGACGACGTCGTCCTCGACCGGGCGCAGAGCCGAGCGGTGCGAGCAAGGTCCTTCAGGCTCCTGGGCTCGCTCATCCGACTGAATCGGCGTCAGTTCATCTGGACCGTGCTGCTCGTGGTCATTTCGCAGGCAGCCCGCGTGGCGGGCCCTGCCATCATCGCGTTCGGCATCGACCGGGCACTGCCCGCCCTGCTCGCCGGGGATCCGGTGCTGCTCTGGGTGGGAGGGGCCACCTATCTGGTGGCCGCGGTCCTCGCGGGCGTCCTCACCGCCGCCTACCTGCGCGCCACGGCCCGGCTGAGTCAGACCATGCTGCTCGATCTACGCCTGCGTGTGTTCCGCCACACCCAGCGCCTGAGTCTGGAGTTCCACGAGAAGTACACCTCGGGCAGGATCATCTCCCGGCAGACCTCCGATCTGGAGGCGCTCCGTGAACTCCTCGACTCCGGTGTGAGCTCCCTGGCCTCGGGCGCCATCTTCATGGTCTTCACGGCTGCCACGATCTTCGCCCTCGACTGGCGCACCGGGTTCCTGATCCTGGCGGCGGCTGTTCCCATGTTCTTCCTGGCCCGGTGGTACCAGCGGCACTCACAGCTCGCGTACCGGGCGTCGAGGGTGGTCTCTGCAAAGCTGATCGTCCACTTCATCGAGACCATGACCGGCATCCGCGCCGTGAAGGCTTTCCGCCGCGAGGCTGTCAATGCCCGTCGCTACGACGAGCTGGCCGAGGACTACCGGAATGTCACCGTCCGGTCCATCAATCTCAACGGCATCTTCCAGCCGGGCCTGGTGCTGATCGGCAACGTGACGGTCGCCGTCGTGCTCGTCTTCGGCGGCTTCCGGGTACTCGGCGGCTCTCTCGAGGTGGGAGCCCTGCTCGCGCTCCTGCTGTACAGCAAGCGCTTCTTCCAGCCCGTGGACCAGATGGCCATGTTCTACAACTCGTTCCAGTCCGCGGCCGCGGCTCTCGAGAAGGTCTCGGGGCTCCTCGAGGAAGTGCCCACCGTCCGGCCGCCGCAGAACCCGGTGTCACTGCCTGATCCGCGCGGGGGTATCGACTTCCATGACGTCCAGTTCCGCTACGGGGACGGGCCGGTGGTGCTGCCCCGCCTTAACCTGTCCATCCCCGCGGGTCAGACCGTGGCCCTCGTGGGACAGACGGGCGCGGGCAAATCGACGCTCGCCAAGCTCATCGCCCGCTTCTACGACGTCTCGGACGGCAGTCTCACGCTCGACGGCGTGGACCTGCGCGAGCTCGCGCCGGAGGATCTGCGCAGGGCGGTCGTCATGGTCACCCAGGAGGCCTTCCTCTTCAGCGGCTCGGTGGCCGAGAACATCGCCCTCGGCAAACCCGAGGCGAGCCGGGAGGAGATCGTCGCAGCCGCGCGTTCGGTCGGGGCCGAGGATTTCATCCTCGACCTGCCCGAGGGTTTCGACACCGACGTCAACAAGCGCGGTGGCCGGGTCTCGGCAGGCCAGCGGCAGCTCATCAGCTTCGCCCGTGCCTTCCTCGCGGATCCCGCCGTGCTGATCCTCGACGAGGCGACGTCGTCCCTCGACATCCCGAGCGAGCGGCTCGTGCAGGAGGGTCTGCAGAAGCTGCTCGGCAGCAGGACCGCGCTCATCATCGCGCACCGGCTCTCCACCGTCGCCATCGCCGACCGCGTACTCGTGGTCCAGGACGGCCAGGTGGTGGAGGACGGCACGCCGGACGAGCTCATCGGTGGTTCGGGTCGCTTCGCCACGCTCCACGCGGCGTGGAAGGACTCGCTGGTCTGAGGCTCCGCACGGGTCAGGGCCGGTTTTCCTCGCCGCTGATCCTCGGCTAGTCTTGGACGGTTGCTGCGAGGAGTGTTGCTCCTCCAATGACATCGGGGTGTGGCGCAGCTTGGTAGCGCGCGTCGTTCGGGACGACGAGGTCGCAGGTTCAAATCCTGTCACCCCGACCACTGTGGTATCTCAGGGGATCGAAAGACACCCGAGCCTGCACAGTGCAGGTTCGGGTGTTTTTTCAGGTGCGTTCGGGTGCATGCTCCTCCAGAAAGTTCCCCAGAGGCATGGACGGTGCACACTC
>JARIBG010000094.1 GCA_029257465.1 Arthrobacter sp.
CCAACGGCATACATTCCCCAGCGGTAATGTACTCAGCCGAGTGAGGATACGGATGGACGGCAGTCGCTTGCCCACGGCGGAGTTCGAGGACGTCGCGCGTGCGCCGGACGTCGACGGAATCCGATCCTCCGGAGACGATGACGCAGACGCACTGCAGATCCTCTCGGCCGAGGGGAACCTGAGCGCCACGCTGACAGCCCGGATCAGCGGTGAAGTCGTCGACCTGTCGTCCTACGCCAGTGCGAACGACGCCGACCACCTGCGCTCGCTGTACAGCGACATGTTCCTCGTCAGGCGCTTCGACCAGGAGTCGACCGCCCTCCAGCGCCAGGGGCAACTCGCCCTGTGGGTACCGCTCACCGGGCAGGAGGGAGCGCAGATCGGCTCGGGCCGGGCACTTGCCGCCCAGGACTACGCCTTCCCGACCTATCGTGAGCATGGTGTCGCCTTCACCCGCGGTGTCGAGCCGGCCGAACTGCTGCGACTCTTCCGCGGCGTCACGAACGGCGGGTGGGATTCCCGCGAGACCAACTTCCATCTCTACACGCTGGTTCTCGCAGCCCAGTGCCTGCACGCGGTCGGCTACGCGATGGGACTGCAGCGGGACCAGCTGGCCGACCCCTCGCTACCGGCCGCCGCATCGATCGCCTACTTCGGGGACGGTGCCAGCTCCGAGGGCGATGTCCACGAGTCCATGGTGTTCGCTGCCTCGTTCAAGGCGCCCGTGGTGTTCTTCTGTCAGAACAACCAGTGGGCCATCTCGGTCCCCTCCACCGTGCAGACCAGGGTGCCGCTGGCTCAGCGCGCCGAAGGCTACGGCTTCCCGGGTATCAGGGTGGACGGTAACGACGTCGTCGCCGTGGAGGCTGTGACGCGGTGGGCCCTCGAGCACGCCCGGTCCGGCAAGGGGCCGGTGTTGATCGAGGCCTACACCTACCGTATGAGTGCCCACACCACTGCCGATGATCCGACGAAGTACCGGCTCTCCCGCGACGAACTCGTGTGGAAGGGACGGGATCCGCTGGTCCGGCTGGAAACTTATCTGCGCTCCGCAGGGTTGGCCGATGACACGTTCTTCGAGGCTCTGGACGCACGGGCCCGCATCGCGGCCACTGAACTGCGCGAGGCGGTCCTGTCCATGTCGGTGCCGGATCTGGAGGACCGGTTCGCTGCGGTCTATGCCGAACCCCATCCTCTCGTGCAGGAGGAACTGGCGTTCTTCCGCGCGTACGAGGCCGGTTTCGACGGGCAGGCATCCTGATGGCCACCATGACCATCGCGAAGGCGATCAACGAGGGGCTCCGGAAGAGTCTGAACGACGATCCGAAGACCCTGCTCATGGGTGAGGACATCGGCGAGCTCGGCGGTGTCTACCGTGTGACCGAGGGGCTCAAGAAGGACTTCGGTGCCTTGCGGGTCGTGGACACCCCACTGGGTGAGTCAGGCATCATCGGCACTGCGATCGGTCTGGCGCTGCGCGGTTACCGGCCCGTCTGCGAGATCCAGTTCGACGGTTTCGTGTTCCCCGGGTTCAATCAGATCACCACGCAGCTCGCCAAGCTCCGCACCCGCAGTGACGGGATGCTCAGTGCCCCCGTGGTGATCCGCATCCCCTACGGTGGCGGAATCGGCAGTATCGAGCATCATTCGGAGTCACCCGAGGCCCTTTTCGCGCACACCGCCGGGCTACGGATCATCACGCCGTCGAACCCGCACGACGCCTACTGGATGATCCAGCAGGCCGTGAACTGCGCCGATCCGGTGATCGTGTTCGAGCCCAAACGGCGTTACTGGCTCAAGGGGGAGGTGGACATCTCGGAGCCGACGTCCGACCCGTTCCGTGCCCAGACGTTGCGTACGGGAACCGACGCCACCGTCGTCGCCTACGGGCCGCTGGTCCCCGTCGCGCTCGCTGCCGCTGCGGCCGCCGAGGACGACGGCCGCAGCGTCGAGGTCATCGATCTGCGTTCCATCTCGCCGATCGACTTCGATGCCGTCACCGCGTCGGTGCTCCGCACGGGTCGGCTCATCGTCGCGCACGAGGCCCCGACGTTCGGGGGTATCGGCGGGGAGATCGCCGCTCGTATCTCGGAGCGTGCGTTCCTGTCACTCGAAGCGCCCGTCATCCGCGTGGGTGGTTTCCACATGCCCTACCCGGTGGCACGCGTGGAGGAGCACTATCTTCCCGACATCGACCGCATCCTCGAGGCACTCGACCGTGCCTTCGCGTACTGAAGGATCACCATGACGCTCAAGACATTCGATCTGCCCGACGTCGGCGAGGGCCTCACCGAAGCGGAGATCGTGGAGTGGAAGATCGCACCGGGGGACATGGTGGCTGTGAACGAGGTCATCTGCGAGATCGAGACGGCCAAATCGCTCGTGGAACTTTCGTCGCCCTACGAGGGCACGGTGTCCGAACTGCTGGTGGCTGCCGGCGAGACGATAGAGGTCGGCACGCCGATCATCTCCGTCGAGGAGCCGGTACCGTCGTCGAGCGCTGAGCCGGCAGCGTCGTCGGAAGCGCCCGACGAGCTCGTCGACAGGCAGCAGGACATCGTCGATTCTGCAGCAGAGGCCGACATCCCGGCACCGGACATGCCGGGCGAGGTCGTCGGGCCACTGGTGGGTTCCGGGCCGAAGGCCGACGCTGTGAAGCGGCGTCCGCGGAAGTCAGGCGTAGCGGTCGGGACGCCGACGTCGTACGGGGCTCCTGCACAGACCGGGCGGCCCGATACGGGCTCCACACCGACCGATCAGCGCACTTCGTCGGCCGATCCGGGCTCCCCGCCGGCAGGCCGGCGCACCACCCGTGTGCTGGCGAAGCCACCCGTGCGGAAGGCAGCACGGGATCTCGGAGTGGATCTCGCCGATGTGCCGGCCACCGGTTCGGCGGGCGAGGTGACCAAGCAGGACCTCCTCTCCTATCAGGATCAGCGTGGAGGTGGGCAGGACAGCGTCGATTCGTCAGGGGTGGACCGCGAGATTCCGGCCCAGGGCGCCGTCGAGCGGATTCCGGTCAAGGGTGTCCGGAAGGCGACAGCCGAGGCCATGGTACGAAGCGCCTTCACGGCCCCGCATGCAAGCATCTTCGTCGACGTCGATGCGTCACGCACCATGGAGTTCGTCCAGCGTCTCAAGAAGTCACGCGACTACGAGGGCATCAGGGTCTCACCCCTGCTGATCCTCGCAAAAGCCGTTGTCTGGGCGACAGTCCGCAACCCCCTGGTCAATGCGGCCTGGTCCGACGACGAAATCCTGGTCAAGCACTTCGTGAATCTTGGGATCGCGGCGGCCACACCGCGCGGACTGACCGTGCCCAACATCAAGGACGCGCAGAAACTCTCCCTGAGGGAACTGGCCCAGGCGCTGAACGACCTCGCAACGACGGCTCGTGCAGGCAAGACCCAACCGGTCCAGATGCAGGGTGGCACCATGACCATCACGAACATCGGCGCACTGGGTCTGGACACCGGGACACCCATCATCAACCCTGGCGAGGTGGCCATCGTCGCCTTCGGGACCGTCAAGCAGAAACCCTGGGTTGTCGACGGTGAGGTCGTGCCGCGTTGGATCACCACTTTGGGTGGATCCTTCGATCATCGGGTGGTCGACGGTGAACTCAGCGCCCGATTCATAGCAGACGTCGCCTCGATCCTCGAAGAGCCCGCGCTCCTGCTCGACTAGTCTGGGCTCATGGATCAGCAGCTACCTGGAGAGGATCCCGGGCGGGAGCCGCGGCGGCGGTATCCGCTCAGCAGACTCCTGCTCGTCGTCGTGATCGGCTTCGTGGCCTCCAGCATCCTCCAGCTGGTGTTTCCTGGCCTGGGCGTCGTTGCGAGGCTGTCGATCCTCGTCATCATCGCCGCACTGATCTCGCTCACCGTGACCATGCGCCAGCAGAGACGCCCGCCGCGCTGAGCTCACAGCAACAGAGCTCGGCGCCTATATGGTGCTTCGTGGTCGGATGCGATGACGAGCTATCAGGGCGCTGCTCGACTACGTGTCGAGTTCGGTGATGGCGGCGCGGTTCGGCGCGGAGTATCGGTGTGAGGCGCCCGTCGCGACGTCGTCGGGTGCGCTGCTCGGTTAGGCGTCGAGTTCGCTGATGGCGGCTCGAAGGATCGGTGCGAGGCGCTGTACGCCCTCCACGATATCCTCGGGCGAGACGGCACTGAACGCCAAACGGAGCTTGTTGGAAGGCTCGTCCGACGGCGTGAACGCAGCCCCCGGGATGAACACGACGCCGGCTTCTATCGCGGTGTACAGCAGCGGATAGGTGTCGATCCCCTCAGGGAGGGTCACCCACACGAAAAAGCCGCCGTCCGGCGTCGTCCAGTGGACGCCCTCGGGAAATTCCTCCGCCAGCGCACCGAGCATCGCGTCGCAGCGCTGCCGATAGAGCTCACGCATGGAGTGCAGATGGCCCTGCCAGTCGTAATCGGTGAGATAGGCGCTCACGAGCATCTGGGTCAACGGGGACGGACACAGCACCACGGCCTCGCAGGCAAGGTAGAAGCGGCGGTAGAGGTGTTTGGGGACGAGCGCCCAACCGAGCCGGACACCCGGCGCGAAGATCTTCGAGAAGGAGCCGAGGTAGATGACGTCGTCGGGATTGTCGGCACGCAGAGGCTTCAGCGGCTCGCCGTCGAAGCGCAGCATCCCATAGGGGTTGTCCTCGAGGACCAGGATCCCGTGTGCCTTGCAGATGTCCACGACGCGCTGCCGGCGTTCGGCCGCTAGGGTGATGCCACTGGGATTGTTGAAGCTCGGGATGGTGTAGAGCATCTTGATCGAGCGTCCCTGTGCCTCCAGCTCATCAATGGTCCGCTCGAGCTCGTCGGGAATCAGCCCGTCGTCGTCCATGGCGATGCTTACGACGTCGACCTCGTAGGCTTCGAAGGTGTTCAGCGCTCCCACGTACGTGGGATCCTCGCAGAGGATCACGTCCCCCGGGTCACAGAAGACCTTCGCGGCGACGTCCTGCGCGGACTGGGATCCGGTGGTGATGACGATGTCCTCGGGGACAGCACCCTCGATGCCCTCGGCCGCCATCACCTCGCAGACCAGCTGGCGCAGTTCCTCCATACCCTGGCCCCCGCCGTACTGCAGCGCCACGAGACCGTGTTCGGCAATGATCGTCTGGGCGGTACGACCGAGCTCCTCGAGCGGGAGCGACTTCAGGTACGGACTTCCGCCCGCGAGCGATACGAGACCCGGGCGGATCGAGATGTCGAAGACGTCCCGTACCGCTGACTGCTTGATATTGGCAGCCCGTCTCGAGAAGAGCGCGTCGTGGCGAGCGGTGGAATCAGCGGCCCGCGCGAGCGCCGCTTCGGTTTCGGCGGGCAGGAGATCACGGGCGATTTCGGAAGAGGACGTCACGCCCAGAGTCTAGGCGCGGGTTCACCGCCGGGCAACAGGTGTTTCCTCGCATGATTCACCGATGATCAGACCCATCCCGCCTCCCTCGCCTTCAGCGCTGCCTGGAACCGGCTGTCGGCGTGGAGTGCGTCGAGCATGAAAGCGATGTGTCGGCGGCATGTCCTCACATTGATCTCCAGACGTCGGGCAATCGATTCGTCGGACAGGCCATTGGCAAGGCCCTGGAGGATGGAGCGCTGCATGCTGTTCAGCGGTGATCCTGGCTGCTGCGGGGCGAGGAAGGGCTCGCTGGTCTCCCAGGCGACGTCGAACAGATGAGTGAAGATGGTGATCAGGCTGTGGTCCCTCACCACGAGCGCGGCCTTGTCGTCTCGGGTTCGTTGCCGGCCGATCAGGGCCAGTTTTTCATCGAAAATGAGGATGCGCAGGGGAATGAACGGCAGGACGCCGAACTCCCCACCGCCGGCCCCGATGGCCTCGACCGCCTTCCGGGTCGGAACATGGTCCCGCGTGCTCGTGTCGTAGAGCGTTCGGCGCCGGACACCGTGCTCCAGAAGATCGAGATCCTTGCGCACGCTCTCCTCGTGTACGTCCGCCGTCGAGCCCTGACCCGGCTGCGCGATGTACACCTTCTCGGTCACGTCCCGCCCGTACTCGATCAGGACCCTGTGAATGAGATGGGGATCCTCGAGTGTCTCGACGGACGTGCTGGTCAGGGCGCTCTTGCGTGCCTCGAGGAACGAGGGAACCAGACCGGACATCTCGCGTCGCTGCCCGCTGATGCGGGTCTTGAGTTCCTGCAGGGCGCGTTCGTCGGCATCGACCAGATCGGCCAGCGCGACATCCGGGGACACGGCGACGAGTTCGTCGTCGTCGGGCCGGGCACTGAGCAATCTCCGCCGGGACAGCTCGTGGATCGCCTCCTCGATCCGGCGGAGCGTCAGGCCGAGGGCGTCGGACGCATCGGTGCGGGTCCATCCCGGATGGCCGACGGCGTAGCGGTAAACCTCGAGCGACGTCGTGTCCAGCATGAGCAGTCCCTGTCCTGTCCGCCGGTACATCAGCGGCTCCACTACGGAGTAAATCGATGGTGTGTCCAGTTAATGACACAACGGCACGCGTGGCAATCCAGGGGGACTCGACGACGGGTCCCTCCTGTGGGGGCGGTGGTCTGAACCGTCTCGAACCGTTGCTGATCATTGTTCGCAGCACGTCCGCGTCCACTACACGCCATGTCCGTAAGCTGCCACCTGTAGTGCTGGACACTCCTGGCGGTCCGCGCACATTCTTGGGAGAACCGGCAACGGATACTGCGCCCAATACGGCGCAGCACAGCTCACATCTCCTGGACGTCTTGGAAAGGAATCGCCATGAAGAAGGTCTTCGCTACAACCGCAGGTCTCTTGATCATGGTGGGAGCTGCCGTGCTGGTAGGAGGATCCGTCGGTGCAGCGCATGATCCGCGCATCGAGAGCCGGGCCGCTAGCAGCGGACCGGGGTTCTCCGGTGGCCATTCCCTCAGTAGTTGGGACTGGCCGAAGTAACAGGGATTGCCGGATCGCAGACCGGCCTCCCTCCCACCGCCCGCCCCAGCGGGAGTAACCACAGCCCGTGAAGGACACAGCTATGAGTCAGGTGATTGCCGCCCGAACCGCCTCTCGGACGGTCGTCAGCACTCAGTGGTGGCACGTGTCCTTCTCGACGGGTGGCTTCGATGCAGCGGACGGCATCATTGAAGAGCTGGTTACCCCGCTGGTGGCGCAGGCACGGAAATACGGCGCGAAACGATGGTATTTCACCCGGCGCAGAAGTCCCTCCGATTCCGGCGGCGAGATACGGCTCAGTATCCAAGCCCACCCCCGCGTCCTCGAACGTCTCCGCAGTGCCCACTCGTCGCTGAGTGCCTGCTCTCCCGGGGGGCTTCCGCTCCTGCGTGCTCGGCACTGCGTGACTCCTCCGGCAGATGAGACGTACTATGCGGGCGGCTTCCAGATGGCCGATATCCAGTTGGAGGCGAATCTGATCCGGTACGGCGGTGTCCAAGGGTTGCAGCTCGCCGAGGAGGTCTTCGAGGTGGGCTCGGAGCTTGCGATCTGGGCCACGCAGAGATTTCCTCGGATGCAGAGCCGCTCCGCGTTCGCTGCGCTGCTCCTGTTCGATGCGGCCCACAGCATGACGGCCGGACCCCATGCCGGGCGATGGGCCGATCGCCTGCTCCCCTGGGGAACCTACTGGGACAGCCATCTCAAGGCGTGCACGGTCGACGTCGGCCATCACGCAGTGGGCGTCCGCAGGGCGATGGCAGCACAGATCGCGACCAAGAGCATCGGATTTCACACTCTGATGACTGCATCCGCCTCCGAATCGGCGGTTCAGCGATGGCGACGGCGTTGGTACCGGGCGCTCGACACGTATCTGTATCGGGCAGACAGGGTCTGCGTCAGCCGCAGTGCGCTCCATCTGACCGTTTGCCAAGCCCACATGATGCTCAATCGCCTCGGCTTCGGCGCCGGTGAAGAAGCCGCTCTAGGCCTCTACGCGCGATCCTGGGTGCCGCAGGAGGCGCTGAGCGGTGGAGTCGCGGGACCTCCATCAGGACGTGGCTCATCCGAACCTCACGAGTAAGGACTGCACCATGATCGACAGGAACAATACAGCGCCGACCGTGGACGAGGATGAGTTCTCCCGCGCCCTCGAGTACTCGCCAGAGGGCCTCGAACTGCTGAAGACCGACGGCGTGCCCGTGTCGTTGGATCGGGGCGGGGAGGGTGGCGCCACTCGGAACGATCTGCGGGATGCGGCCTGGGCGAATCAGCTCTGGCAGTGACGCAGCCAGGGCCCCGACCGAGCGGTGCCTAGGCCAGAACCGGCTGCTTCTTCGGCCACAGGGTGTAGCCGACCGCCCAGATGAGGTCGATCATGAGTACGATTCCGAGAATCGGGTAGAGACCGGTCAGGGCCTCGGTCTTCGAGGGATCGCCCACGAGGAGCGTGAGGAGTTGGAGGAGCCCTGCGGCGATCAGCACCGCGACGATCGTGCGCACGACGTCCTTCCAGCACTCCTTGGCGTAGCGGGCTCCGTAGTACTGAACGGGTCGCCGACCGCCGGCGAAGCTGTAGGCGAAGCGGGCATCGGCCCACGCGATCATCTTGTGCCCATAGGCGATCGACATGCCCAGGTACACCGCAGCAAGACCATGGACGATGCCGGCCGTGGCGCCGGCACGCAGATCCACGACCGTGGCAACCAGCAGGATCAGATCGACCAGCGGTGTCAGTGCCAGCAGGACGAGACCGGCACGTTGCTTGCCGAGCAGGTACCGGAGGACCAGCCCGGCGACGATCAGCACCCAGAAACCGATCTCACAGCCGATGATGATCGCAAGAATCACATTCACGTTAGCTCCCCTTGGTAGCACAGCTGTGCTTCGAGGAACAAACTAGCACAGTCGTGCTAGTTTGTTGCCTGTGCCGAAGAGAATAGATCGCGATGCGAGGAAGGCTCAGTTCGCCGAGGCCGTCTGGCAGATCATCCTCGATCGGGGAATCAGTGGTGTCTCCATCCGAACGGTCGCCGACCAGGCATCGGTGGCGGTCGGCTCCCTGCGTCATGTCTTCCCCACCCGGGCAGAACTTGTCCGTTTCTCTGCCGAGCTCATGATGCAGAGGGCGCGGGATAGGATCCTGTCCACGATCCCGTCCGCGGATCCCGAGCTGTACGCTCTGGAGATCCTCAAGAATCTGTTGCCGCTACAGCCGGACAGTCGGGCAGAACTCGAGATCAACCTCGCCCTGATCGCTGAGAGTCCGGCGCTCCCTGAGCTGGTTCAGCTCAGGGACGACGCCTATCGGCAGCTCGGCCGGCTGTGCGTGCGGCTGGTGGAGATGCTCACCGGGGGGCTTCGCGACGAGGACCTGGTGCACGAGGCGCGGAGGCTTCACGCGATCATCGACGGCATCGCGATCCACCTCCTGATGGAACCCCCTGCCGAGGACTCCGGGTGGGCGATCAGGATCATTCAGGGCGAATTGCACCGGATCGCCCACACTCCTGAGAAACTTCCCGACCGCTGATCCGTCAACGGATGCTCGGCGACCGCTGCGGTGAGTGTGTCGTGGTGCCGGGCCCTAGGATCGATGCCTGAGCAGACCGACCAGGCTCGCTGAAGACGCGCGTCGCGATCCTGGCCCAGCACCTCCATGGCCAGGAACTCGGGCCACGTGTCCCTCAAGCCGCATCTCCCAAGGGCCGGACTCTTGACGTCTGTGACCTGCCAGACTCTTGCCGTCTGCGACATGCGGACTCTTGACGTCTCCGACCTGCCAGACTCTTACCGTCTGCGACATGCAGACTCCTGGCGTCTGCGACCCGGCAGAACTCTTGACGTCTCCGAGGAGGCAAGGCAAGCTTGCGTCATGAATCCAGCGAACAGAATTCGAGCAACCCGCAGTGTCCTTCTTGCCGTCATTCTCGGCGGCCTGGCCCTCGCGGTCTTCGGTATCTTCGTCGGTATGGGCGTTCCCGGGCTCATCGTCAGCGTCCTCGGCTGGCTGGCCGCCATCGTCGGCATCGTCTGGCTCGTCGTGCACCTGACCCGACGATCGACGTCGCACACCGGACCATGGCGTCCTGGGGACGCGGACGCGGTCTGATGAGCACACAGCTCGACGCTCAGCTGTCCCTCGAGCTGTCCCGCCTGGCTGTGCAGTGCGGTGGTACGTCGTCGGATATGCCTTCTCCCACGACGGAGCAGCTCCTGGTCTCGGTCACGACGTTCCAGGATCTCGCGCGTCTCTCGATGGATCTGCAGGGCCAGGCGGTACGGGCCGCGCACGAGGCAGGTGTCAGCTGGAGCAGGATCGGCACCCTCCTGGGCACCTCCCGCCAGGCGGTGCAGCAGCGCTTCGATCCCCACTACATCCCCAGGGACGATCTACCCGGCGTCACCCGAACCCTCGGACCGGTGTCGCGGGCCGAGGAGATGCATCACCTCACCGAAGCGGGGTCACAGGGCTGGCGGCTGAGCCGGTCCTCGCACGGTGAACACGTCGTCGAGCGCGATGACCAGGACTGGGAGGTCATGCGGGTCTCGGTGCTCTCCGTCCGGCCGCTGCCCTCACGCAGGAAGGGCTGGCAGGCCGCGACCATGCGCTTTCCGGACTGCTTCTTCATTCGTCCACGTCTGAGTGACGACACCGACTGAGTCACTCAGCCTGAACTCATCCCTGCGGTACGAGGGCCGACCAGTCCTCGTGCAGCTCGAGCTCATGGGCAGTAGAGACCGAGTGGTGCACCACTTTGCCCGCCGCGACGTTCAGGCCGCGTGCCAGAGCGGCGTCGGCCTCGAATGCCCCGCGCACGCCCTTGTCCGCGAGGGCGACGGCGTAGCGGAGGGTCACATTGGTCAGGGCGTAGGTCGAGGTGTTGGGGACGGCGCCGGGCATATTGCCCACGCAGTAGAACAGGGACTGATGCACGGTGAAGGTGGGATCCTCATGCGTGGTGACGTGGGAATCCTCGAAGCACCCGCCCTGGTCCACGGCGATGTCCACGAGCACGCTGCCGGGTTTCATGCGGGCCACCATGTCGTTGGTGACGAGCTTGGGTGCGCGAGCGCCCGGGATCAGGACGGAGCCGATCACCAGATCGGCTTCCAGAACCGACTTCTCGACCTCGAGGAAGTTGGACACCACGGTCTTCACCCGGCCGGAGTAGAGGGCGTCGAGCTCGCGCAGTCGTGCCACGTTGATGTCGAGGATGGTCACCTCGGCACCGGCGCCGGCAGCCATCGCAGCCGCATTGGTGCCTGCGACACCCGCCCCCAGGACGACGACCTTTGCCGGACGGACACCGGCGACGCCCCCGAGCAACAGACCGGGGCCGCCGGCCGGAGCGGTCATGACGTGAGCGCCGACCTGCACCGACAGACGGCCGGCAACCTCCGACATCGGTGCGAGCAGCGGCAGGACACGTCCGTCCTGGACGGTCTCGTAGGCGATGGCCGTGACACCCGCATCGATCAGTGCGTGGGTGAGCTCCGGCTCTGCCGCAAGATGGAGATAGGTGAACAGGATCAGGCCCTCGCGGAACAGATGGTATTCCTCGGCGAGAGGCTCCTTGACCTTCATCACCAGGTCCGCCCGCTTCCAGACCTCCTCCGCGGCCTCGACGAGTTCCGCGCCTGCCGCTTCGTACTCGTCGTCGGCGATGGTGGAGCCCACACCGGCCCCGCGCTCCACCAGGACGGTGTGGCCGTGAGCCGTCAGCTCGTGGACGCCGGACGCGGTGATGGCGACGCGGAACTCGTTGTTCTTCACTTCTTTGGGGACGCCGACGATCATGAGGTTCTCCACGGGTTCGATCAAGCGGATGGGATACCCCAAGAGTAGGGATCGATGACCCCATTCCGGGGTGCTCGTTTTCCAGGGGCGCGCGGAGCTGCAGTGACTCTGCCTCCATAGGAGCGCGTACTTCCGCGCCACAGCGCGCCTTGGGTACCGGCAGCCTCGAATCAGTGCTTGCCGGACCTCCCTCTCACCTCGACAACTGTCGAGTCCAGTCGCGACAGTTGTCGCTACCAGTGCCCTATCGGCCTACGCTGATGGGGTGCGTAACCAGGCGATCGAGGACGTGGTTGAGTCGATGGCGCAGCGGCTCGGGCGGGGCTTGTCCCTCGAGGATCCCGACGGCGTGCTGCTCGCCTACAGCACCCATCAGTCATCGGCTGACCGGGTGCGGGTCAATTTCCTGCTCAGCAAGAAGGTACCGGCCGACGTGTCCGAATGGCAGCTCCTTCACGGGATCGCCGAGGCGGTCCGCCCCGTCGTCGTCCCCTCCAATGAAGCCCTCGGGATGCGGGAGCGAGTCTGTGTGCCCCTGCTCGTCCGGGGTTTCCGGGTCGGCTATCTTTGGGTGCAGCAGCGGTCGGACGACGATCCTGCGACAGGAATCCTCGAGGCGATTCCGGGGATCAGGCGGACGACCGACCGTCTCGCCGAGCTGCTCCTCGAGACGGATGCGGCTTCGTCCGAGCGGAGAGTGCACCGCGAGGAGATTTTCCTCGGTGCGTGCGGTGGTGTTGCAGCCGCTGTGGACGAGATGCGCGATTGGCGTGAGCTCGACAGTGATGTGTCCAGGCGTGTTGCCGTTGTCCACGAAATCCGAGGATCGACAATGGAGCCGGGAGATCCGCACGACGCGGTCCTGGTGCAGCGCACGCTCGCCCTGCACTCGACCGTCGGGGTGCCGAGCGTACTGTTCAGTGCCGGCGCCTCGACCTACTCGGTGCTGCTGTGTGCGCGCGACATCACGCGCGGAGTCCTGGCCCAGGTCCTGGACCGATACCGCGCCGAGGTTCCGAAGCGGGCGGGGCGTCCGTCGGAGCGGTTGGTGCTCGGCGTGAGTGAACCCGCGGCCGATCCGAGCGAACTTGCCACGGCGTTCGATCAGGCGTTGCACGCCGTCCAGGCAGCAGCGGTGGATCAGAGTCTGGGCGGCGCCGTGTCCTATGCCGGGATCGGCGTCTACCAGTTCCTCGGGGCAATCAGACATCAGCTTCCGGTGCACACCAGTGCCCGTTTCACCGAGCTGAGCCGTGCCGATGGCCTCGACGAGCTCGTCCCGGTCCTCGAGCTGCTCTACGACAAGAACGGCTCGGTGCAGGACATCGCGGAGCAGCTGCATCTGCACCGCAGCACGGTGTACAACCGGCTCGCGAGAATCCGCTCGATCATCGGCGTCGACCCTCTCGTCGGACCCGCCCGACTCGAACTGCATCTCGCGCTCAAAGCCAGGAAATGGCGTTCCCGGCCCCGCCTCGACCACCCTGGGTAAGCACTTTCGGGCCGCCTCCTGTGGTTCGACCGACTGGTCATGGAGAGCCTCCGGGGTTGACGGCAACAGGCTTGAGATGCAGTTCCCCGGTCTGTCCGAGAGCAGGGACAGCATGTGCGGGCGAGGAGAACGTGACCGGGGCGCGGGACACGGCAGGATCGATGCCGGAGCGTGCGAGGTGATCGTGTACTGCCTCTTCCACCTGCCAGTAGCGGTTGCGCCTGGGAGTTCGGTTCGGATCAAGGTATTTCGGTGCTGTGAACCAGGGGATTCCGTGGACCGATTCGACCGACCACTGTCCTTCGTGGAGCACGTGATGGTGCCAGGAGCAGAGCAGGACGCCGTCGTGGATGTTGGTGGTTCCGCCTGCTGCCCAGGGAATGATGTGGTGGGCCTCGCACCAGGTGGCCGGCACCGTGCAGTCCGGGAAGGCGCAACCTTTGTCGCGTGCTACGAGCGCCCGTCGCAGGTGGGGTGGAAAGAGTCGCTGGGCACGTCCGATATCGAGAATCTGGCCCGAGCCACCGAGGACGAGTGGCAGGATGTCGGCGTCACATGCGAGCTTACGGATGCTTCGTGCGCTCAATTGTCGGGCGAAGACGGCGTGGCCGTCGTGTCCCACTTCGCTGAGGAGGTCCTGGTAGTCGATGGTCACCATCACCTGCGGTCTATGGCCTCCCGTTGCTGGCAGACCGTTACCGGCGAGCGCGATCCGGCATGCCGAGATCAGCCCCTCGAGCAGCTCCTGAGCACGAGTGGGGCGGTCAGCAGCGGTGTTTCGGCCGGCGTCCGGGGGTTCCTGCTCGGTCGGGTCCCCCGGAGCGGTCGATCGATGTGCGCCGTCTGCCCGCGTTCCAGCCGGAGCTGTGCCATTGACTCGCGGATTGGTCGCGGTGTTCATGACGGTGACGAGGTGCTCGAATTGTTCGTCGGTGGCACCGATCTCCATGAGGTGGAGCCCGTGACGCCTCCCGCGGAGGAAGACTCCCTGCTGTGCTCGCAGCGTCTTCTCTGTCGGCTCCTGGCCGTCCTGATCGATCACGCTTTCCCACCGTCGCGCAAGAACCCGCAGGACGTCCTCATCGGATTCGACGGCCTGGCGGGTCAGGTGGTCCTCCATCGCCTGCGCCTGTGAGCGGGTAGCGACCGTGGACACGCGGTGCACGGCATCCCGGACGACGGTGGCCGCCCGGCTGCTGATCGCCCCGCCCTTGGTTGCTGCAGCGAGAGTGGCCATGCGGGGCTCTGCCGATGCTCCCGGTCCGGGCACGTCGGGCAGGAGGTCCTGCCCCAGCCGCAGCCGACGGTTCGCCTCGGAGCGGCTGACCCCGATTTTCGCGCGCAGGTACTCTGCCGTGCTCCTGTAGGGCTCCTGGGTATCCGTTGATGCGAGCTGGTGGTCCTCCGCAACGCGGGTAGCCAGCGTCTGAAGGTGATCGACCACCTTGGAGAGTTGCTCGACCATGACAAGAGTTGCTGCTGCTCCCTGCCGGCTCAGCGTGAGGTAGTTCGATTCCAGCTGCTGCGCAAAAGCCAGCAGGTCGGAATGCATTCCACGGAGGAAGACATTCTCTGTGTCGGGTTCGAGCAATTCGACGACCATACGAGAATTTTATCGAACGCGTGTACTAAGGACAATTGGATCCAGTCAATGTGGAGTAGTAGTGGAGAGTAACTTATCCACAGCGCGCCCAGCCGCCTTGTGCCGGCCCCAGCCCTGTGACCAACCGCCGAGCGTGGGGTGAGTAACCCTGACGTCGTTCGATGAGCATCACGACAGTTCTCCGTATTCAGCGAACCGAGGAGTCAGGGGACTCCTGGCGACGGCTCGTCTGCACGCTGAGCCACTGCTCGACATCGGTCCTTCGGATGCGTCTGTGGGATCCGCGGTACTCAACCGCGAGGGTGCCCGCGTCGGTGAGCTTGCGAAGGTAGCTGTTCGAGATGCCCGCGAGCTCGGCTGCCTGGGAGGTGGTGAGCAACTCGGCAACGGAGGACACCTGGGCGGTATCGCCGTAGGACAGGCGTGCGAGGAGGTCGACGACGGCGTCCCGGGCGTCGTCGGGCAGTCGGTGGGCTGTGCCGTTGACGAAGACGGTGATGTCGGCACTCTCAGCCAGTGCCGCGTGCAGCCTGCCGGCCTGCTCGGGTGGCAGCGCCGCGGCGGTGCGTGGGGGCCTGGCCGTCATACGGTCATTGTGCCAGCCGGACGCGGTTCCGTAATCACCTCGCTTGCCCTTGCCGAGGCGGCGGTCCGCGAGCGGGGAGCGGATCGAGATGCCGTCCCGCCATGTGCAGCAGGTACTTCCGTCACTCCGATCCATCGATATGCTCGACCGATGAGCGCCACTGGGTCCACCGGTCACGACCCGAAGGACTGCCGTTCCTGCGGACGCCGTATCGAGTGGCGGAAGAAGTGGGAACGAAACTGGGATTCGGTCGCCTACTGCAGCGACGCCTGCCGCGCGCGGAAGGTGCGGACGGTCGACGTCGAGCTGGAGGCGTGGCTGCTCGCGCGGCTGAAGAACACCCCGCGAGGCGGGACCGT
>JARIBG010000170.1 GCA_029257465.1 Arthrobacter sp.
GCGGTCTGGCCGTCGACTGCCCCGTCTTCGTGGCGAGCTCCGATGCGAGTTCTGACCCGGCCAGGGAGCCCGATCGCGTCTCCTCGACGGACGTGGTGCTCGACGTCGCGCACATCGCCCGCCGCACCCCGAAGCTGGGCCGGCTGGTCACCCTGGTGCGTATCACCGGCGGCATCCACGATCTGACGCTCTCGCCGGAACCGGCGCGATCGGCGTTCTTCGCCGAGCTGGAGCGCTGGCAGGAAACCTATGTTCCTGCAACGGCACAGGCGCAGGTGGACACCGATCAGGATCGGAAGGACCGGAAGGACCGGCGCTAGCTCCTCAGTGCCTCGGCCAGCTTCACCCGTGCGCCCATCCGCAGGATCGAGTTCTGGTAGATCTTCGCGCTGAGGACGATCGCGATGACGCAGGTCACGAGCAGGATCACGAGCGACAGGATCGGCTCCCACCACTGCGCCTCGTCGACGAAGATGCGCACGGGCATGCCCACCGGCGCCGAGAACGGGACGTACGACAGGACCGCCATCACCAGGGGATTGTCATTGAAGAAGATCACGAGGAAGTACGGCGCCATCACGAGGAGGGTCAGCGGCGTCGTGGTCGCCCCGATGTCCTCCTGTCGCGACACCATCGCCCCGGCTGCCGCGTAGAGGGCCGCGAGCAGGATGAACCCGAACAGGAAGAAGACGGCGAACCACACCAGCGGCGCCCCAATGCCGTCGAGCAGCTCGCTCTGTCTGGTGACGGCGAGGCCGATCAACGCGATGGCCGAGAGTCCCACGATCTGACCCATCGCGAGGATGGTGTTGCCGAGTACTTTTCCTGCCAGGAGTGCGCGCGTGGAGATGGCCGAGATCAGCAGCTCGACGACGCGGGTCTGCTTCTCCTCGACGACACTGGAGGCGATCGTCGTCCCGAAGGTCAGCGCGGCGACGAAGAAGACCAGGCCGAAGAAGAGAGCCACGATGTAGCGGAGCTGTCCGTCGATGGCATCCGTGGTCAGCAGCTCGACCTCCGGGGAGACGCTGAGCATCGACACGAGCGTCGTCGGGACGCTGTCCTCGGCGATGAGCGTGTACCCGAACGGGTCGGCGCCGCCGGGGACGAGGGCGGCATCGACTCCACCCGAGGCGACGAGATCGCGTGCCTCGGCGATGCTCGACACCTCGGTCGTCTCGACGACGTCGTCGAGCTGGGCCACCACCGACGCGGTCTCCGGCGTCACGGCCACGGGCGTGCGTGAATCGGAGTCGGCAGCGAAGCCGCCCCAGATCACCCCGAGCAGGGCGAGTGCGAACAGGAGGCCGGTCGAGATGAGGAACGCCTTGCTGCGCAGCTTCGAGCCGACCTCGCGTCCGGTGACGAGCCAGACGCTCTGGATGAAGGACTGGTTGTTCACTGGATGACTTCCTTGAAGATCTGGGCGAGGGACGGATGGCGGGGCGCGAAACTCGTGACGTCACCCGAGCTCATCGCGCGGCGCAGCACGCGCTGCACGGTCTCGTCGCTGTCGGCGTCGAAGATGGCGTACCCGCCGTCGAGTTCGACGACGTCGACTCCCGGCTCGGTCCGCAACCATCCGGCGTCGCCGCTGAGGATGAGCTCCAGGCGGCGCGAGGAGAACCCGGCGCGCAGCCCGTCACGAGTGCCAGCGGCGCGGATGGTGCCGCCGGCGATGATCACGAGGTCGTCGCAGAGTCGTTCGACGACGTCGAGCTGGTGTGAGGAGAAGAGGACGGCCGCGCCCTGGGCGGCCCGGGCCTGGAGCACGCCGGCGACGACGTCGACCGCGAGCGGATCGAGGCCGGAGAACGGTTCGTCGAGGATGAGGACCTTCGGGTCGTGGACGAGTGCCGCGGCGATCTGCGCGCGCTGCTGGTTGCCGAGGGAGAGGGTCTCGACGTCGTCCTTGAGACGTTCACCGAGCCCGAGTTCCTCGAGCAGGCCCGTGGCACGCGCTGTGGCGTCCGGCCTCGAGAAGCCGTGCAGGCGGGCGAGATACACGATCTGCTCGAGCACCTTCATCTTCGGGTACAGACCGCGTTCCTCCGGCATGTAGCCGAAATTGCGGCGGTCGCCGTCCGTGAGGGGCGCCCCGTCGAGCGTCACCTCACCGGAGTCGCGGGAGAGCACACCGAGCATGATGCGCATCGTCGTCGTCTTGCCTGCCCCGTTGCCGCCCACGAAACCGGTCAGGCGGCCGTCGTCGATGGTGAACGCCACGTCGTCGAGCACGCGGTGTTCCCCGTAGCTCTTGGTGACCCCGGTCAGTTGCAGCATGCCCCCACCTTCTGATGTCCCTCTGATGTCGTGCGCCCTATCGGCACCATGACAGTGTCACAGCGACATCCGCACAACGCGAAACCGGCGGACACAACCTTCCCAGCATGGTGCTTCGGCCGCCCGATGACGGGCAGACACGCCCTATACCGAACGGAACCCCTGGTGGGTCGGAGCTGCAGGATCGGCGTCGGCCCCGGCGACGAAGCGGCGCACGAGGGCATCGAACTCCTCCTCCCGCTCGATCTGCGGCATGTGCCCGCATTTGTCGAACAGGTGGAACTCGGCGTGCGGGAACGCGGTGCGGGCATGCTCCAGGTGCGATGCAGGGAGTACGCGGTCCTCATCACCCCAGATGACCAGGGTGGGTTTGCGCTGCGCTGCGACGCTGCGCAGGAGTTCGGTCCGCCAGCGACGACGCACGCCGCCGAAGGTGCCCAGGTGCCCGGCAACGGCGAGCATGACGTCGTCGTGCACGGGGTTCCTGCCCACCTCCTGTGCGTGGTCGAGGCGCTCCTCGGTGACGAAGGCCCTGTCGTAGAACAGGGCCCGCTCGGTGCGGTAGGCCGCTTTCCGGGACGTGTCCCGCAGGAGGAACCGGCCCACGGGGCGTACCGCGAGCAGGCGGAGGGCTATGGTGACCTCCTTGCCGAAACCCGCGCTGTTCGCGAGCACCAGGCTCCTGACGCGCTCGGGTGCCAGGGCGCTGATCTTCATGGCGACCGCCCCGCCGAGCGAGTTGCCCACCACGTGCAGCGGGCGCCGTTCCCCGAGGGTGTCGAGCGCGGCCAGGACGAAGCGGGCCATGGTCTCCATCGAGTACCTGCCCGCGGTGCGCTCGGAGAGCCCGAAGCCCGGCAGGTCGATGCTGATGACGCGGTGATCGGGTGCGAGGCGGGCATAGAGACCCTCCCAGTCCTCCAGGCTGCGCCCGATCCCGTGCAGCAGGAGCACCGGCGTCTTCTCCGCCGCACCTTCGTCCCGGTAGCGGATCCTCACGCCGTCGACCCGCAGGTGACCCTCACCCAGGACGCCGTCGGGCTGTGCCGGTGAACCGGTGTCGCGGCTGGTCCCGGAACCGCGACGCAGCACGGCCGGCAGTCGGGAGACACTGGCGAGATGGCGCTGCAGGGTGCCGAAGGACAGCGGGGCCACGCGGGCGACGACGTCGGGCAGCGTGGCGCTCAGGCCGATCAGCAGGCGCGGGGTGCGGTTCTTCACCGCCTCGAGCATGAGCTGCGCCGCCCGGTCGGCGGGGAAGGTCAGGAGGCGGTCGAAGTCGCCCCTGGCTTTCTTCAGGGCCGCCTCGTCGAGGTTGCCTCCCAGGCGTGCATTGCGCGCGATGTTCGTGCGGATGCCTCCGGGATGCACCGAGGTGGTGCCGATGCCGCGCGGCAGCAGTTCGTTGCGCAGCGCCTCGGTGAAGCCGCGCAGTGCGAACTTGGACGAGGAGTAGGCGCTCTGTCCGCGCGGGGCCACCAGGCCGAACAGGCTCGACACGTTCACGATGTGTGCCCCGGGACGCATCAGGGGCAGCAGGTGGTGGGTGAGCAGCACGGGCGCGTGGAAGTTCACGGCCATCACCCAGTCGAAGTCGTCCATGGTGATCTGGTCGAACATGCCGGCCAGGGCAACTCCGGCGTTGTTGATCAGCAGATCCACGGTGTCGGTCGCCGCGAGGAGCTCGGCGGCCACCTGGTCGACGGCGTCGCGCTCGGCCAGATCGACGACGAATGTGGTGACGGCCGCGTCGGGGTAGGCGGCCCGGATGGAGGAGGCGACGGCGTCGAGCTTGCCGGCGTCGCGGTCGACGAGCAGCAGGGCGCTTCCGCGCTCGGCGAGCCCGCGGGCGAGGTGCTCGCCCATGCCGCCGGCGGCTCCGGTGACGACGGCGGTGGCACCTGCGAAGCGGAACTGTGCGGGCTTCACGCGTGGATCTCCTGGAGTTCGGGCGCGGGCCGTCCGCTCGGGGCAGGGCGGTCGAAGACCATGTTCTTCGAGAGATTGCCCCGCAGCGCGGTGGGGGCGTCGAGCAGATAGTTCTGGCGCATGGTCCAGGGCTGCCGGTCGCCCTGCTTCGGGAACGCCGAGACGGCGCGCTGTACGTAGCCGGAGGTCAGATCGAGGATGGGCCGGGGCGTCATGTCGCCGTCCGTGGACGGCGCGCCGTAGCGGTACCCGTGGCGGTCCATATAGGTGATCAGGCGGCAGACGTAGCGCGAACTGAGATCGGCCCGCAGTGTCCACGACGCATTGGTGTAGCCGACGCAGAGCGCCAGGTTGGGTACCCCGCTGACCATCAGCCCCCGGTACACCCAGGAGTCACCGAGGTCCACGCGAGCTCCGTCCACGCTGAAGGTCGCACCTCCCAGGGGCAGCATCGACAGCCCCGTGGCGGTGACGACGACGTCGGCCTCCAGCTCCTGGCCCGAGGCGAGCCGGATGCCGGTCGGCGTGAACGTCTCGATGGTGTCCGTGACCACGGAGGCCGTCCCGGCCTTCAGGGCCTTGAACAGATCGGCGCTCGGAGCCACGCAGAGCCGCTGGTCCCACGGGTTGTAGGCGGGCGTGAAGTGCTCGGCCACGAGCTCCTCGTCCCCGACGATCCGCTCCGTCTGCGTGCGGATGATCTTCTTCGCCAGCTCCGGCCTGCTGCGGCACAGCTGGTAGAAAGCCTGTTTGACCAGGACGTTCTTGGCCCGTGCCACGTGGTGCGCCAGACGGGCGGGGAGGTAGCGCCTGGCCGTATCGGAGAACGAGTCGCGGCTCGGCACCGCCGTGACGTAGGTGGGTGAGCGCTGCAGCATGGTCACGTGCGCGGCGTCCTCGGCCATCGCCGGTAGGAGCGTGACGGCGGTGGCACCGCTGCCGATCACGACCACGCGCTTGTCCGTGTAGTCGAGGTCCTCGGGCCAGAACTGCGGGCGGACGATCTGCCCCTCGAACGACTCGATCCCCTCGAAGGTGGGCTCATAGCCGTGGTCGTAGTTGTAGTAGCCGCTGCAGATGTAGAGGAAGCCGCAGGTCACCGTGCGGCGCTGCGGCTCGCCGTCGTCGTCGCGCACATCCAGCTCGAGCGTCCACCGGGCGTCCTCCGAGGACCAGGCGGCGCTGATGAGCTTGGTGCGGAAGCGGATGTTCTCCCTGATGCGCTCGTCCTCCGCGGTGGCGCGCACGTAGGAGAGGATCGAGGAGCCGTCCGCGATGGCCTTCGCCTCGGTCCAGGGCCGGAACGGGTAGCCGAGGGTGAACATGTCACTGTCGGAGCGCACCCCCGGATAGCGGAAGAGATCCCAGGTGCCGCCCACGGTGTCGCGGGCCTCGAGCACCGCGAAGCTCTTGTCCCGGAGCATGGTCGAGACGCGGTAGGCCGCGCCGATACCGGAGAGGCCGGCGCCCACGATCACGACGTCGAGATGTTCGGTGAGAGTGTCCATGGTTCCAGTATTCCGGGCACCGGGAGGCACGCGCTTGACTTGGCGCGACAGGTATTTACCCTTGGGTGACATGAGCTCCGTGATCCGTTCCGCCGGGATGCGCGGCTTCCGCGACGTCGTCGAACAGTTCGGTGGTGACGCCGACGCGCTCGCAGCCCTCCACCACGTCCCGCTGGAGGCCGTGGACGACGACGACGTCCTCGTCTCCGACGTCGCCGTGGCGAAGCTCCTCGAGGGCGCCGCACGCACGCTGCCCTGCCCGGATCTGGGGCTGCGCATCTCGGAGTACCAGGACATCGGCATCCTCGGTCCGCTGGCGGTGGCCGTGCAGAACGCCCCGACCGTGGGGGCGGCCCTGGAGTGCGCCTCCCAGTTCCTCTTCCTCCACAGTCCGGCCCTGCGCTTCACCATCGTCGAGGACCCGGAGGGTCGGGCCGGGGAGGTGGGTCTGTGCTACGGATCCTCGGAGGGGGCGCCTCCGAGGCAGGCCACCGACGCCATCCTCGCCTTCGTCCACCGCATGCTGCGATTCCTCGTGGGCGGACCGTACGCCCTGCATTCCGTGCACCTGTCCCACCGACCGAAGGCGCCGACGAGCCGCTACAGCGGGTTCTTCGGTGCCGAGGTCCGCTTCGGCCAGGACGCCTCCCTGCTGCGGGTGCCGCGGAGCCTGCTCGACCGGCCACTGCAGTCGGCGGACGGCACGCTGCGCGAGATCGCCCTGGACTATCTGCACAACCACTTCCCCGAGCCCGGACGCGTGGTGGCACCGAAGGTTCGCACCTCCATCGAGCGGATGCTCGGCACCACCGCCCCGCGCATCGACGCCACGGCCCGGCTCCTCGGCATGCACCAGCGCACCCTCCAGCGACGCCTCGCGGTCGAGGGGACCTCGTTCGAGGTGCTGCTCGACGACGCGCGACGCGACGCCGCGCATCGGCTCCTCACCCGGACCGATCTGCCGCTGGCGCAGATCGCCGGGCTCGTGGGCCTGTCCGAGCAGTCCGCCCTGACCAGGTGCGTGCACCGGTGGCACGGCAGTACCCCGAGCGCCCTGCGGGCAGGGGCCGTGCAGGGCGTCAGCGGACCCCGATCACGCGGTCCCGCCCCGCGAGTACTCCCATGACGGCGAGCACCACCATGATGCCGGCGGTGACGACGAGGGGGAGCGTCCAGTCCCCGCTCAGATCGCGCAGGCCACCGAACAGGACCGGGCCCACGGCAGCGAGACCGTACCCGAGGGACTGGGCCATCCCCGACAGGGACGCCGCCTGCGTGTAGGTGACGCTCCGGAGACTGAACAGCGACAGGGCGATCACGATGAGGAACCCGGAACTGATCGATCCGAGGACCACCCACAGGAGAATGAGCCCCGGAGCGAAGGCGAGCCCCAGGAACGTCGCGACGGCGAGCGCGGAACTGACGAGGGAGATGAGCCGCTGGTCCCGCCCCCGGTGCAGGATCCCCCCGGCGGCGAGACTGGCGAACACGCTGATGAGCAGGAAGACCGACAGGTGGAATCCGGCTGTGGGGGCGGAGACGCCGCGGCTCTGTTCGATGGTGGGCAGCCAGGCCATCAGCACGTAGTAGGAGATGGACTGGAGTCCCATGAAGATCGTGACCTGCCAGCCCAGCGCCGAGGTCCACGGCGAGCGGTACGGGACCTCCGGCGCGGAGGAACCGGCACTGTCCTCGGCACGCTGGAGCAGCCACGGCAGGAGCACCGCCATCGCGATCAGCGCCACGCCTACCCAGATCCCGAGCGCCAGCCGCCACCCGGCGGGGGAGGTCTGCGCCACGGGGACGACGACGGCGGCGCCGATCGCCGCCATCGTGGCCTGCGCCGCAGTGTAGATCCCGGTGACCTGACTGACGCGCAGCGGGAAGTCGCGCTTCACGAGGGACGGCAGGAGCACGTTGAGGAAGGCGATCGCCAAGCCGATCAGGGCGGTCCCGACCCAGATGAGACCGGGAACGGGAAGGGAACGGAGCACGATCCCTGCGGCGAGGATCAGCAGGGACATCCACAGGGCGCGGTTCAGACCGAGCCGGGATGCGAAGGCCGGTGCCACGGGCGAGAAGACCGCGAAGGCGATGAGCGGAAGACCCGTGAAGAGACCCGCCGCGGCACTGGACAGTCCCAGATCGCCGCTGATGTTCTCGAGCACCGGCCCCACGCTGATGAACGACACCCGCAGATTCACGGCGATCAGCAGCACGCCGATGAAGGCCATGCCGAGCCTCGCGGAGCCCGTCTTCGAGGTCACAACGGACATTCCAGGCTCCATCCCCTTCGGTGAAAGGCCCGGGCAGTCGCGGCGTCGGCCAGGTGCACCCGGTGGCGCGGGTACCGGGCCTGTGGTCACCCTACCCGGGCCGTGGTGCACCGGCGATCGAACCGGCCAGAGCCCTTCTGACCGGGCGGGTCGGGATCAGGGGTGGGGCGAACACCGATCCGCGGGCGTTGAAGCGCTCAGGTTTCGGTGCTAAAGCTTGACCCAGTGGTGCTTGCGCTGCTGCAGCGCTTCCGCCCATACCCCCGCCCGTACTCCGACCACCAGAGGAACACCATGACAACGTACGACGACGACAGCCGCACGCTCACCGAGTGGAGCCGCACCCTGTCCCAGGCCCTCCAGATCCTGGATCTGGAAGTGGACCATGCCCGGATCCTGGAACTCACCCGGCGGACCTCCGAGTACATGTCGCCGGAGGCGGCGATGGTCAGCGCCTTCATGGTGGGCTACGCCGCGGGCACGGTGACCACGGACGGTCGCGACGAGGCGAGCGCCGCCGTCGAGAAGGCCGTGTCGACCGTCATGACCGTGATCGAGAAGGACGAGCAGGCCCAGGAGAAGCAGGGCTGGACCGGCACGGCCCAGTAGGGCCTCACGCGGTCACGGGCGTTCGCGGCCCGGTCCTGCTGAGCCGGGTGAGCGTCCAGCCCAGGACGACGGCCACCGGGAGGGCCGCGACGAGCCCGAGGCCCGAGTAGCCCAGCAGCACCAGGGCGGGACCCGCGAGGGCGCCGCCGGTGGCCCCGGCGAGATTCATGAGCAGATCCGAGGAGCCCTGTGCCGGTGCGCGTTCGGCGACGCCGACCGCACCGGCGAGCAGGGCCGACGCCGAGACGATGCACGCGGACCAGCCGAGCCCCAGCAGGATCAGACTCACCGTCACCCAGGCCTCGGAGTCCGCGCCGCGCCAGGCCGTGAGGAGCGCGGCGAGCAGGAGCAGCTGACCGTAGAGGATCCCGCGGGTCTTCCCGGCGCGATCGGCGATCCACCCGAAGACCGGCGACAGCGCGTACATGCCGGCCACGTGCAGGCTGATGGTGAGTCCGACCACCGAGAGCCCGGCCCCGTGATCGTTCAGGTGGACCGGGGTCATGGACATCAGCGAGACCATCGCGGCATGACTGATCGCGATACTCACCACGGCGTAGCGCGCGTTCCTGTTGTGCACGAGTACGGCGAGCCCGCGGCGCTTCACCGGGACGGGATCGACGTCCGGGCCCCCGGCGGGCGCACCGCCGGCCTGGAGCCGGAGCGCGGTCAGCAGCGGATCGGGACGCAACCCCACCCGGTAGAGGATCGCGGCGCCCGCCTGCGCCGCCGCGGAGAAGACGAAGCCGCCACTGAGCCCGGGAATGCCGAGCACTCCCGCCACGACCTGTCCTGGCTCGAAGAGATTGGGTCCGAGGACGGCACCGATGGTGGTGGACCACACCACGACGGCGAGACTCCGGCCACGCGCCGACTCCGAGGCGAGATCGGTTGCGGCGAACCGCGCCTGCAGCCCGGTCGCCGAGCCGACGCCCAGGAGGACCAGCGCGGCGAGCAACAGCGGGAACAGGGACACCGAGGCGGCGATGATCGCCAGGAGCGCGCCGCTGCCGGCGACGACGGCGCCCGTGGACAACGAGACGCTGCGTCCCCTGCGCTGGGCGAGCGTCGCCAGGGGCACTGCAGCGGCCGCGGCGCCGAGCGTGGACATGGTGGCCGCCATCCCGGACCATGCGCTCGAACCCGAGAGGTCCGCCGCGAGGAGCGCACCCAGGGACAGGGTGGCTCCCGCGCCGACGCCGCCGAGGATCTGCGAGGCGACGAGGACCCGGATGACGTGGCGCTGCTGGTCGTGGGGGTCGTGGGGGTCGTGGTGCTCCATCCGGCGTCCTTCGCTGTCCGTCCTGAGGAATGCACGCTGACACACGCATCGACGGATGCGTGTGTCAGCAGGATCCGACCGTGTCAGGCTCGCATCAGCAGCGGATCGGAGTGCATCCCGACCTCAGGCGTCAGCGGTCTCCCGAGCAGGTACACCGGCATCGGCCGGGATGTAGCCGTCGGAGTCGGGATCGGGTGCCTCCACGGTCGCCGTGGAATCGTGCTCGGAGGGCGCACGGTGCACGCTCGGCTCGAACCGCACGATCACCTGCTTCGACAGGGGCGTGTTGCTGCCCTGCGCCACCTCGCTCAGTGGTACCAGCACGTTGGCCTCCGGGTAGTAGGCGGCCGCACAGCCCCGGGATGTCGGGTACGAGACCACGCGGAAGGCGCGGAGCACGCGCTCGACGCCGTCGTCGTGCACGCCGTGGATGTCCACGTTCTGACCGTCCTCCAGGCCCAGCTCGGTGATGTCCTCCGGATTGATGAACACCACGTGGCGGCCCTTCTTGATGCCGCGGTAGCGGTCGTTGTGGCCGTAGATGGTGGTGTTGAACTGATCGTGCGAGCGCAGTGACTGCAGGATCAGCGTGCCCTCCGGTCGCTCGATGTAGTGCAGGTCGTTGACCGAGATCACGGCCTTGCCGGTCGGGGTGTTGAACGTCCGTGAGTCACGGGGGCCGTTCGGGAGCACGAAGCCTCCGTCCTGGCGGATCTTCCGGTTGTAGTCCTCGCAGCCTTCCACCACCTGGGAGATGTGCCGGCGGATGAGGTCGTAGTCCTGCTCGAAGCCCTCCCAGTCGGCGTTGATGCGGTCGCCGACCGTGGCCCGGGCGAGTCGGCTGACGATCGCCGTCTCCGAGAGCAGATTCTCGGAGACGGGCTCCACGCTGCCCCATGAGGGGTGGACGGCGCATACCGTGTCCTCGACCGAGACGAACTGCTCGCCGGTCGCCTGGCGGTCGATCTCCGTGCGGCCCTTGCACGGCAGGATCAGAGCCTCCTTGCCCGTCACCACGTGGGAGCGATTGAGCTTGATGGAGACCTGCACGCTCATGTCGGTGCTCTCCAGCGCCTTCTCCGCCACGACCGTGTCGGAGATCGCGGAGACGAAATTGCCACCCAGGGCCATGAAGACCTTGATGCGGCCCTCGGTCATGCCCCTGACCGTCTCGACGGCGTCCGTCCCGTGCTCCTGCGGCGGCTCGAAGTCGAACTCCTTACCGAGGGCATCCATGAAGGTGGCGGGCATCTGCTCCCAGATCCCCATGGTGCGGTCGCCCTGCACATTGCTGTGGCCACGGATCGGCGAGGCGCCGGCGCCCGGCTTGCCCATGTTGCCGCGGAGCAGGAGGAGATTGATGATCTCCTTGATCGTCGCGACACCCTTCTTCTGCTGCGTGATGCCCATGGCCCAGGTGATGATCACCTTGTCGGCGGCGATGTAGCGGGCGGCGAGCTCGTCGATCTCCTCCGCGCGGAGGCCGGTGGCCTCGAGGACCGTGGCGTCGTCGAGCTTGAGCAGGTACTCGCGCAGCTCGTCGAGGCCCTCGCAGTACTCGTCGAGGAACGCGTGGTCCAGCACCGTGCCGGGGTTCTTCGCCTCGGCCTCGAAGACGCGCTTGGACACGTCCTGCAGCAGGGCCATGTCGCCGCCGAGCCGTACCTGGAGGAACTGGTCGGCGAGTTCGGTGCCCTTGCCGGCCACACCACGGACCGTCTGCGGGTTCTTGTAGCGCTTGAGGCCGGCCTCCGGGAGCGGGTTGACGGCCACGATCTGGCCACCGGTCTGCTTGCAGTTCTCCAGCTCGGTGAGCATGCGCGGGTGGTTGGTGCCCGGATTCTGACCCATGAGGATGATCAGATCCGCGTCGGCGTAGTCGTCGAACGTGACGGTCGCCTTGCCGATGCCGATGGTCTGACCCATGGCCCAGCCGGAGGACTCGTGGCACATGTTCGAGCAGTCGGGCAGATTGTTCGTCCCATAGGCGCGGACGAACAGCTGGTAGAGGAACGCAGCCTCGTTGGAGGCCCGGCCGCTCGTGTAGAAGGCGGCCTCGTCCGGGGAGTCGAGACCGTTCAGCTTGGTGCTGATGATTTTGAAGGCCTCGTCCCAGCTCACCGGCCGGTAGTGGTCCTCGCCCTCGGGCTTGTGGAGCGGCTCGGTGAGCCGGCCCTGCATACCCATCCAGAACTCCGAGCGCTCACGGAGCTCGCTGACCGAGTTCTCGGCCCAGAACTCCGTGGGAATGGTCAGGGGCGCCGCTTCCCAGGTGACGGCCTTGGCACCGTTCTCGCAGAACTCGAAGGTCTTGCGCTTGTGCGGATCCGGCCAGGCGCAGCTGGGGCAGTCGAAGCCCTTCTTCTGGTTCATCTTCAGCACGGTCCTGGCGGTGCGCTCGACCCCCATGTGCTCGATGGCGGGCTTCATCGAGTGGTACACCCCGGGGATGCCGGCGGCCCAGTCCTTCGGGCGGTCCTCCACGTGGAGATCCTGCTCGTCTACTTCCTCTACGTGGGCTTCATTGCGCGTCATGACGAACGTCCTCTTCCGTGCCCTCTTCGGGCGCTCCTCGACAGCCGATCCACCGAGTCGTTTGTAACAGGCCTAGCAGGCGGAGGGAGCTCATCGCAAGCCCCAATACTCCTTCAGGGCCGATTGCAAGAGGACATCCCGCCGCGCTGCCACACTGGAGCTCGGAAGCAGAGCTCGACGTCGTCGACCATTTGGTTAGTTGACCTAACGAAATTCGGTGACTACAGTTACCTGGAGCAACGACATGCCCGGGGTCGGATCCGACCTCATCAGTGGGCGCCGCACTCCGCTGAATGGCAGGGTCGAGGATCCACTCAGTACACGTCGAGGATCCACCCAGTACACACTGCACGGGCAGCGACGGCCGTCACCACCAGGACAGCGCGTCCGAGAACACGAAGGACAACCCACCGATGGCCATCCACCCCACGACGGCGAAGCCGGTTGAAGCAGCCGAACCGTCCCCGGCCCCGGCCGCCGCGACGGGCGATCCTATGAGCCACCGCCAGGTGCTGCAGGCGCTCACCGGCCTGCTCGCGGGTCTGTTCACCGCGATCCTGAGCAGCACCATCGTGGCGAACGCCCTGCCCACCATCATGAGCGAACTCAACGGTTCGCAGACGGACTTCGCGTGGGTCATCACCGCGGCGCTGCTCGCCAATGCCGCGACGACGCCGATCTGGGGGAAGTTCGCGGACCTGTTCGACAAGAAGCTCCTGGTCCAGGTCAGCATCGTCATCTTCGTCGCAGGTTCGGTCCTCGCGGGCTTCGCCGAGAACATCCCGGTGCTCCTGACCGCGCGCGTGATCCAGGGTGTGGCCATGGGCGGGCTCACGGCCCTGGCCCAGGCCATCATCGGCACCATCATCGCTCCGAGGGAGCGCGGCCGGTACGCCGGCTACATGGGCGGGGTCATGGCTGTCGCGACAGCCGGAGGTCCGCTCCTCGGCGGCTTCATCGTGGACTCGCCGCTGGGCTGGCGGTGGACCTTCTTCGTGTGTGTCCCCTTCGCGATCATCGCCCTCGTGCTGCTGCAGCTCACCCTGAAACTCCCTGACACCCGCCGGAAGGCACGCATCGACTGGCTCGGGTCCATCCTGCTGACCGCCGGGGTGTCCCTGCTGCTCATCTGGGTCTCCTTCGCGGGCAAGGAGGGCTACTACGACTGGTTCTCCGGTGAGAGTGCCCTCATGGTCGGTGGCAGCCTGGTCCTGCTGGTGCTGCTGCTCGTGGTGGAGTCAAAGGTTCCCGAGCCGATCATCCCGCTGAAGATCATCTCCCAGCGCACCACGGCACTGGCCATCATCGCCTCCGTCGCCGTCGGCGTCGCACTGTTCGCCAGCTCCAGCTACATCGGCCAGTACTACCAGGTGGCCCGTGGCGCTACACCCACCGAGGCCGGTCTCCTCACCCTGCCGTTGATCGCGGGCAATCTCATCGGCTCCATCGGTGCCGGCCAGCTCGTGACCCGGTACGGCAAGTGGAAGCGGTACCTGGTGGCGGGGTCGGTGCTGCTGATCGTGGGCCTCGGGTTGGCGGGGACGATCGATCACCTCACCGAGTTGTGGCTGGTGGGCATCTACACCTTCGTCTTCGGCCTGGGCGTGGGCCTCATGCTCCAGAATCTGGTCCTCGCGGTGCAGAACACCGTCGCCGTCCGCGACATCGGTTCGGCCAGCGCGTCCGTGGCGTTCTTCCGGTCCCTCGGAGGCGCGGCCGGCGTCGCCGTCCTCGGGGCGATCCTCGGGACGCAGGTCAGCGAGCGGACGGCCGATGGCCTCGCAGCCGCCGGAGTGCCGGCCGGGGCAGGCGGGGCCTCCGGTGGCTCGCTGGATCTCGTGGATCTCCCGGAGCCGATCGCCGAGATCGTCCGCAGCGCCTACGGGGACAGCATGGCCACCGTCTTCATCATCACGGCGGCCATCGCAGGCATCGCGCTGATCTGCGTCCTGTTCATCAAGGAGACCCCGCTGCGGCGCACCGTCGATATCGTGGCGCCCGCCCCGGCAAGTCCTGCGTCCTCGATCGCCTCCGAGGCACCCGGGGCCATGCCCTCCACCGACGGCACGGTGGCCGGCACGGTAGCCGGCGCGGACCCTGCCGCCGCGGGCGAGGCCCGCGGTCAGGACGAGCGGACAACCGAGGTCATCGCCACCCGGCCCTCGCACGGGCGGCGCAGCGCCGGGCCGCTCACCATCACCAGATCCGACGTCGAGCGCGTCAGGAGCGAGCTCGCCGAACTGGACCCGGGTGCACCGCAAGCCCGGCTCGACCGCTAGTCGCCCCGCGTTCCCGCCGACCGGATCGCCCGTCGTGCTGGGCGGTCCGGTCGTTCCAGTCTCTCCCTGCACACCCCGGAGCGGTGTGGGAAGTGGTGGCGCCGCCAGTAGCATCGAGGGGTGAAACCGTTCCTCCTCCTGGCCACCCGCGCCGAGAACCACGCCGCCGACACCGAGTACGCAAGCTTCCTGCGCTTCGGTGGTCTCGCTGCATCCGAGCTGCACCGGGTCCGGCTGGAAGCAGCCTCCATGCCGGAGCTCGACCTCGCCGACTACTCGGGCATCTTCCTCGGCGGGAGCCCGTTCAACTCCTCCGATCCCCAGGAGCTGAAAACCAGCGTCCAGCACCGCGTGGAAGGTGAGCTCGGTACGCTCCTGGACCGGGTGGTCGCCGAGGACTTCCCGTTCCTCGGCGCCTGCTACGGCGTCGGCACCCTCGGCCGGCACCAGGGCGCCGTCGTGGACACCACCTACGCCGAACCCATCGGCGCCGTCCAGATCACCCTGAGCGACGACGGCGCCGCCGATCCGCTGCTGGCCGGCCTGCCGCCGTCGTTCGCGGCCTACGTGGGGCACAAGGAGGCCTGCGCCACGCTCCCGGGATCCGCGGTGCTCCTGGCCTCCTCGGCGACGTGTCCCGTGCAGATGTTCCGCGTGGGGGACAACGTGTACGCCACGCAGTTCCACCCCGAGCTCGACGTCGAGGCGCTGGTGGGGCGGATCAGCACGTATCGCCACGCGGGCTACTTCCCGCCGGAGCAGGCCGAGGAGTACATGGAGCGGGCGCGGGCTGCGGTCGTGGACCAGCCCGAGGCCATCCTGCGCGCGTTCGTCACGCGCTACGCACGCCCCTGAGCCGCATCGCCGCGGAGTGTGATCCGCGCGCTCTCCATCGCTTCCGGCACGAGCCCGACGTGCGGGGATCCTGCCCTGATCCTGCGGATCTACACCGTAGTCCGCCGCCTACGATCGATGTGTGGGGGATCAGGGGTCATGACGACGCAGTGCGCGGACGGGGAGCAGCCCGAGCGGGCTCGGCGGGCGGCAGAGCGGGCTGCCCGCCTGCTGGACGAGCTGACCCGCGCCCGCATCGACGTCGAGCGCTGTGAGCGGCAGCGCCGTCCGCTCCCGGGACCGGCCCGTGGATCGTCAGGACGGCGCGGAGCCTCGCCGGTACGGCGCGGTGCCCTCACAGGGCGGTCGGGAGGGCTGACCCTCGGATTCTGGCTCATCACCTTCTATCTGCTCGTCACGACGCTCGCCCAGGCGCCGTCGATCGCGACGGACTCCACCGTGTACCAGCCGCAACCCGTCGTCGGAGCGACGTCGGACGCGCCGGCCACCGGCGGTCCCGGACCCCGGTAGGTCCCCTGTCCTGTGTCGGACGCGAGCTGTAGTGTCGGAATATCTGCCGAGAAGGCACTACCGGAAGAGGTCGACGTCATCCGTACCACCGAGAGCACCGCCCCGACGGGTCGCACGCTTCCCGTACATCTCACCCCCGGTGAGAAGCGGCACCACGAGGTGCTGATCATCGGTGGAGGGAATGCGGGGATCTCGCTCGCCGGTCGGCTGCGTCGCTACCGGTTCAAGGACGTCGCGGTCGTCGAACCCAAGAACCGCCACCTCTACCAGCCGCTCTTCTCCCATATCGCAGGCGGGACCGCCGATGCCTTCGAGGCCGTCCGGCTGCAGTCGGCGGTGACCCCGTCGGGTGTGACGTGGATCCAGGACAGGGCCGTGGACGTCAGCACGGAGACGCACACGGTGCTGTTGAGCTCGGGCTCCGCAATCACCTACGACCACCTGGTGGTCTGCCCCGGTATCCAGAACGACTGGACGGCGATCCCCGGGCTGAAGGAGGCGATGGAGGGACCGTACGGTGCCTCGAACTACGAGTACGAGCTCGCGCCGAAGGCCTGGGACCTGTTCCGCGGGACGACGAGCGGCACCGTGATCTTCACGCAGCCTCCGGGACCCGCATCATGCGCCGGCGCTGCCCAGAAACCCCTTTATCTCGCGTGTGATCATTGGCGGCGTGAGGGTGTGCTGCAGGACATCCGGGTGATTCTGGTCGTCCCGACCCCCACCATCTTCGGGATGGACATCATCGACGAGGAGCTGAACAGGAAGGCCGCGGAGTACGGGATCGAGGTACGCTTCAGCACGGAACTGGCGTCCGTGGAACCGGAAGCGCGGACAGTCCAGCTGCTGGACACGGTGACCGGCGCGGCGGAGACACTGGCGTACGACGTCCTGCACGCCGTGCCGCCGCAATCGGCACCCCAGTGGCTGAAGTCCACCGATCTTCCGGCGCCCGGCCACCAGGATGGCTTCGTCGAGGTGGATCCGGTGATCCTGCGGCACCCGCGCTTCCCGAACATCTGGTCCCTGGGGGACAGCGCATCCACGCTGAACTCGAAGTCCGGAGCCGCGCTGCGCGTGCAGACGAAGATCCTCGCCAAGAATCTGCGCTCGGTCGTGAAGGGCAGGAAACCCACCGCTAAGTACAACCAGTATTCGGCGTGTCCCTTCGTGGTCAGCAGGAACACCGTCGTCTTCTCGGAGTTCGACGACAAGTACGCTCCGATGCCCACGGTGCCGAAGTGGGATGATCTCGCCCGCGAACGCAGGCTCACCTTCATCGCCGAGCGCATCATGCTGCCGAAGGTCTACTGGAATCTGATCCTGCGCGGCTTGGCCTGACGCCTGCTGCGGTAGCGGCTACTGCGTGAGGTCCTGGTACTCGGGATGACGCTCGATGTACCCGGCCACGAAGACGCACTGCGGAACCACGGTGAGCTGCTGCTCGCGGGCGTCGTCGAGTGCGGTCCTGATCAGCGCGCTGCCGACGCCGCGACCCTCGGCCTCGGGCTGCACCACGGTATGGGTGAACACGATGGTGTCACCGGAGCGCTCGTACGCTGCGGTTCCGACGCTCTCACCGTCGAGGCTGGCTGTGTACTGCTGCCCGGCCTCGTCGTTGCTGACGTTCACCGTGCTCGTTCCGGACTCTTCTGCACCCTGGTTGCTCATGCAGTCACTGTGGCACGGGCCGCGCCGGACGGTCAACGCCGAAGCGCTCTGCGGCTCGCTCCGGGCACGCTTGCAGGTCGTCCGGCCTCAGTTCCGCCGAGCCGGGATCGGGAATAGGCCTCCGCCCGGGGCTGAAAACCGGTCCCGGGCTGGTCAGCCCGCCGCGGAGGGCGATAGCGTCGAAGACAAGGAATCCGATCGACACAAGGAGTTCATATGTCACGCGTAGCCATCATCGGTGGGCACGGAAAAGTTGCCCTGCACCTCACGAAGATCCTCACGGGTCAGGGACACGAGGTGAGCTCGCTCTTCCGCAACCCTGACCATTCCGGGGACGTCGAGCAGGCCGGAGCCACTCCGGTCGTCGCCGATCTCGCCGAACTGTCGAAGGACCAGATGGCCGAGGTCTTCCGTGGCCACGACGCCGTCGTCTGGTCGGCCGGCTCGGGCGGAAGCAGCCCCGAAGCCACCTACGCCGTCGACCGCGACGCCGCCATCCGCTCCATGGATGCTGCGAAGGATGCCGCAGTGGGCCGGTACGTCATGGTGTCCTACCTCGGAGCGAGCAAGGACCACGGCGTTCCGGAGGACAATGACTTCTTCCACTACGCGGAGGCCAAGGCCGCCGCGGACGAGCATCTCCGCAGCTCGGAGCTCGCCTGGACCATCCTCGGCCCGGGAGGACTCACCACCGACGCGGGTACCGGGAAGATCGAGGTCTCCAGCAAGCCGAAGAACGACTCCGTGCCGCGCGAGGACGTGGCCCACGTAGCCGCCGTCGTGCTCGGTAATCTCGGGACGGTCGACAAGACCATCGAGTTCACCAGCGGGGACACCCCGATCGACGAGGCCATCGAGGCCGCGCTCTAGGCTCCACCTGTAGTTGTGACGAAGGACGGTGGCCCGGAAGGGCGCCGTCCTTCGTCGTGCTCGTCCTCGTCGCCGGCCTCGTCCTCGCCGAGGATCAGGGGCAGCCCGTGATCTCGTACAGACCCCTACTGCCATCGATGAGGACGGGTGTCAGACCCCGCCCGGTGTCGAGGCCGTAGAATCCCGGCCAGGCTTCGACGCTCGAGCTGCCGTGCGAAGAACCGGGGGCGTCATGGTAGAAATGCGTGGCACCGACGTCGGCGATGGCCTCGCACACCGCCGGATCCGCCGTCAACAGATCGAAGCTCGACCGCAGGAACTGATGCGCGGCCGTGGGTGCCGGGGCACCGAGCTGGGTGTAGACGACATGGCGCCCGGTCAGTGCGTAGAAGAAGGTCTCTCCGTTGAACGGGTCACCGATCACTATCGCGTCCTGCGGGATGAGCTGTCCCGCTCTGCGGATGAAGTCCTGCTCGCCGAGGGACAGCACGCCAGTGCCCGGCGTCGCGCTCGTCACGTAGTTGTGCGCCGCCACGGAGACTCTCGCATCAGCCCGGAAGGCGGCCGAACCGGCGTAGACGGCCGTGAGCAGCAGGACGAGGACGGCCGCCGTGACCGCTCGTCTTCCCCTGGGCGTGATCCGCAGCTTCGCCCGCATGGCGCCCGAGAACAGCCGCACGATTCCCTTGGCGGTGACGACGAGCGCGAACGCCGCCAGGATGCTCCCCGTCATCGCGATGAACGGCGCCAGCCGTTGTGTGTCCTTGTACCAGAAGCCGGTCAAAAAACGCAGCGGGTTCTCGGGTCCGGCGGCCAGGACGTACAGGACGACGAACACCAGCCAGGACGCGGCGAGCGGACGCGCTTGTCGGCGCACCAGGGTCAGGACCACTCCGGCGAGGACGAGGATGCCGATGATGAGACCGAAGTCGCCGACGGTGGGCGGTTCGACGGCCGGGAACCGGGGGAGGTCGAAGAGCGCGAGGGCGAGGGCGTCAGGCAGGACGGCCCGCGTGGCCCGTGGGTAGTTCATCACCCCGACAAGGAGCTGCGAGGTCATGAGGCCGACGACGACGGCCACACCGAGCGCCGTGATCGCCCCGGTGGCAAGGAGGGTGGTGCGTCGTCGTCGTCGGACACCGGACACGAGAGCCGGCACTGCGCGAGCCAACAGAAAGGGAAGCGCAGCCGCGCCCAGCCCGAACGCGGCACTCGGGTGCGCGGCCACGCACCCTGCCAGGACCGCCAGTGCCAGGACCAGGGTCAGGATCCTGTCGTGCAGGCTAGAGGAGCGCATGCCGTCGCATCCCACCAGGAGCAGGACGAGTGCGAGAGCCGCGGGGACCAGGGCTGTCGCCAGACCGTTGGGCCACTGACCGCTGCGCAGCAGCTGTGATGCCGGGAAGCTGACGAACGCGGCAGCGAGCACCGGTACCGTCGCCCAGACCGCAGGAAGTCGTGGCAGGACGACCCTCGCCAGGAACATCAGACCGACGGGCCAGATGATGCCTCCGATGACGACTGAGGAGGCATTCGCCGCTGCGACGAGATTCCCCGGATACAGACTGACGACCTCGTGCCACCCTGCGGGATAGTAGCTTCCCGGGCCATCGCCGTAGATCGGGTTGAAGCTCCACGGGGTGGCCCGACCGGATTCCTGGATCCAGGTGAGTGCGTTCACGTGGAAGATCGGGTCCCACCCGTGGGAGGCCGTCCGCAGTGAGCCCATGCCGCGCACCAGCGCCGTGCTGATCACGGTGCCACCCACGAGAAGTCCGGCTGCGAGCCCGACGGCTCGGAGAGGTTCCGGCGCGGGGACCAGAGGGGCGCGGAAGCTGAGCCTGCGGGCCAGCAGCTGGACCACGATGGGTGGGACGAGCAGGAGGACGGCCACGGGTCCGAGGGACCACGGGATGTCGACGGCATCGAGGAGGAGCGAACCCGAGGTGAGCATCAGTAGTGTCACGGCGGGGCCGAGGGCGACGGCGACGGGCCACCCGGGTCGAAGCGGAAGCAGAGTCACGATCCCCGGGAGGAAGAATGCGGCCGTCATGAAGAGGAGAGGGACGGCACTCTGAAGAAGATCAGGAGGGGACATGGAGGTTGCTTCGCTCAGGTTCTCAGCGGAAGCGTCGGCGGCGCAACGCGTCTCCGACATGACTGGTCAGGGACCGCGGCTCAGGAGTCACTTCCGCGGCAGCTGCCTCGGGGTAGAGCTCGAGTGCCTCAACTGTCTTTTGTGCCACGAGGTCAGGGAGCCCGGCAGCCAGCGGACCTGCGCTCACGGGCATCGTCGGGGCGTCGTCGTCGGACGCGAGTGCCCAACCGCTACCCAGGGCAGTGATGGACTCGTGCTTGACGTCGTAGTATCCGGGATTCATGGCGATGGCGATACCCACACCGCCGGCGGCCGCGCCGAGCAGATGGAAGTGGAAGCGGCTGGTGACCCAGGACTGGCGAGAGGAAAGCGGCAGCCCTTCGGTCCACAGCGTGACGAAGGGCAGGAAGTTCGTCTCGGGAATGAGGTCGGCGAGCTGTTCGTACGCACCGCGGTCGGCTCCGGGGATGGCCTCGAGATAGAAGACGTCCCGGCCCTGCGCTGTGGCACGGATCGCTTCACGTCGTGCGACGGCGATCGCGGAGGCGATCCGGGTCGGGTCCACGGCATCGCTCTGGATGCAGATGAAGAGCCCACTGGATCTGTCGGCGGCCTCGACCGTCAGGCTCGCCTCGGAGGCGACGCTTGCCGCGATGGCCTCCGAGGCGCCGAGAAAGGCGTCGTCGAGACCGAAGTCGACGTCGTAGGCCTCAGCTCCTCCCTGGTCGCGCGCCGTGACGTGATCGAATCCATGGAAGAGGTCCTTCGCCGGGACCGTCCCGGTGATCGCCGGTAGCAGTCCCTGCCCGGTTGCGAGCAGGCGCGCACCGCTGAGCGCTCGGGTGGCCTTCATGGCGTGGACCAGGCCGACGTGGTGACTCCAGGTGGCATTGATGTAGCCACCACCGATCAGGTGGAGGGTTCCGGCGTCGCGCATGGTGAGCAGGCCGAGGTCATACGTCGGGGTCCCGAGGTTGGTGACGTGTTCTGTGATTCCCGCGGTAGCTTCCTCGTCGGGCAGGTGTTGGTGGTCGTGTACCAGTCGCCAGACGGTGTCCGTGAATCGCGCTCTGGGATGCACATCCTTGAAGAGGATCTGCGCGTGCCCCGGCTGAGGACAGTCCAGCCAGACGTCGTCGTGGGGCCGGACCCTGGCCAGGTGTCGCAGCCAGGCAGCGGCGATGAACTCGTCGCCATAGTTCGGATTGCCCGAGGGTCCAATGAGGTAGATGGGGCCCGGGCGCATGGGAAAGAGCATAGCTCAGGGCACCTCCGGACCCGGCGCTGCTCGTGAACCACATCCCGACCCGGGTGATGCTCCAGCGTGCCTCCGGCCGCCCCGGCCGCCGTCAGCTCCTGCCCTACCGCCCATACCCTGATCGGGTGGCTGCCACCTACTCCTTCGTGCGGCGGCTCCCTCCGTGCCAGTCCTCCTGCAGACCTGCCTCGTCGTCGTCGACCCCGAAGCTGCGCAGCTGCGGGCGCTCCCGCAGGCTCCGCTTGAGCTCGGCGAAGCCCGGGAAGCGGGCCAGTCCCACCACATGGTCCCAGAGCTCGACGGCTTCGTCGGCCGCGGGCAGCCTGCTGATGACGGGGCCGAAGAACGCGACGCCCTCGGGCGGATCGAACTGGATGATCGGCGTCCCGACGTCCTTGCCGGTCAGCGCCAGTGCCTCGTCGGTCTCCTCCTGGATCAAAGCGTCCAGCGACGAGTCCTCCAGGGCGCCGGCGAGTTCTTCCGGCAGGTCGAGTTCAGCGAGCAGGGGCAGCAGGAAGTCGGCGGTGCCGCGGTAACCGGCGTCGGAATCGTCTTCCCGCGTATCGAAGATCTCGGTGCCGAGCCGTTCGTACAGGCGGGCGACGGCGTCCGGCCCGTGCTCGTCGCGGGTGCGGGTTGCGACCCGGAGCAGGCGGAGCCCGGCGGTGTGACCGGCCTCGTACCCGGCGGGGAAGTGCGCGTCGTAGTCGATGTGACTGTTGAGCAGGCGCAGTGAGATGAAGCGCCACTCCACGGCGTACTCACGCTGCTGGGCCACCGTGCGCACCCACTTGCTGGTCATCCAGGCGAAGGGGCAGACGGGATCGAAGTAGAACCTGATGTCGGGGGTCATCTCTTCACGCTAGGGACGGGTCCTGGCGTGGTCAAGGTGCCGGATCTGCAAGGCGTTCGGGGTTCGGGCTTCGGGCTCAGGTTCGGGTTCGGGTCGGGGTTCGGGCTTCGGGGACTTTGGGTGGTTGGCCAGTGCTTCGTGCGGCGTGTCGTACTGCGACATGCGGTTCCAGGCTCCAAAGACCCCGGATGTGACGCGGCTGGGCGGCGCGCGACCAGTGTCAGGCCCGACGGCGATCAGGCCCGACGGCGCCAGCCCCGGCGCTGCGGGCCCGACGGCGATCAGGCCCGTGCAGCAGGCCCACTGCAGTCAGGCCCGAGTGTAGAACCCGCTCGACCAGACCCGTTGCACCGGGCAGGGCTTCCTGCAGGCGCTGGGCCAGCTGATGCGGATCGGCCTGGGCTCGCCGCCTGTGGGCCGACGGCACTTCCCAGAGCTGCGCCACGGTGTGGCACGACGTCGTGCTGCCGGTCCTACCCACCACGGCCCAACCATCGCCGCTCACCCGAACCGCCGGCATGCCAGCCGGTCCGGCTATGACGGAATTGACCACCTGCGCCACCACCAGCAGATCCCGCGTTCCCGGCTGGGGTCCCAGCGTCGGATCGGCGACGACGACGCGGCCACATGCTCCGCACATCAGGCGACGGATCTGCGCAGTGGCCGGTCGTGGCGCCCAGTCACGTTCCGCGTCGAATGCTTTGCCCCCTCGTGCTGCATCGCGATCAGCTGGGTGTCCTTCGTGGATTGCGCGTCAGGAACGAATCGGCTATCTGGTCGAAGGTGTGCCAGGAGACACCCTCGTGGGAGTTGAAGTACTGGATGAGCCGCTCCAGCATGAGCAATACCTGCGGGCGGCCCGAGACATCCGGGTGGATGGTCATGGTGAAGACGGCCTGATCCATCTCGGCGTAGACCCAGTCGAACTGGTCACGCCACATCTGTTCGATGTCCCTCGGGTTGACGAAGCCGTGGGAGTTCGGCGATGCCTTGATGAACATCATGGGAGGAAGGTCGTCGAGGTACCAGTTGGCCGGGATCTCCACGAGATCGGTCTCCTCACCGCGCACCAGCGGCTTCATCCAGGCCTCGGCGGGCTTCGTGTAGTCGATCTTCGTCCAGCTGTCGCCTACCCGCACGTAGTACGGCTCGAAGTCGTCGTGCATGAGTGAGTGGTCGTACTTGATCCCCCGCTCGAGCAGGATCTCGTTGGTGATCGGTGAGAACTCCCACCACGGGGCCACGTACCCGGTGGGGCGCCGCCCGGACGCCTTCTCGATGAGCTCGATCGACCGGTCGAGGATGGCCGTCTCCTGCTCGCGGGTCATGGCGATGGGGTTCTCGTGGGAGTAGCCGTGGACGCCGATCTCGTGGCCGGCGTCGACGATCATCCGGGTGAGATCGGGGAACGTCTCCAGTGAGTGCCCGGGGACGAACCAGGTGGAGGGCAAGGCGTATTTTCCGAACAGGCGCAGCAGCCGTGGCGCTCCGACTTCCCCGGCGAAGAGTCCGCGCGAGATGTCACAGGGTGAGTCCTCACCGCCGTAGGAGCCGAGCATCCCGGCAACGGCGTCGACGTCGACGCCGAAAGCGATCTGGATATCCTTCGTCATGGGTGGGCCTTTCTGAGGGGAGCAGGGTAGGTCAGACCGGCGCAGGCCCAGTGCGCTGACGCACGTGCTGGGCTATCACCTGCGGGGTCAGTTCGAGGCTGAGCAGAGTCTGCAGGAGCATGCGTGCCTGGGACGGGCGGAGCAGGCCCGAGGGGATTGCGCCCACACCCTCGAGTGTCTTCCCGCCTCCAGCGCCGTAGACCCCGCGGACCGGCCCCGCGTGAACGCGAGTACTGGTGACGACGACGACGCCGTCGAGAACCGCGCTGCGGACGGCCTCGCACAGCGCCGCATTGGCGTTGCCGAGGCCGGTGGCCTCGAGGACGATCCCCCGGGCACCCGCGGCGAGAGCTGCCCGGAAGAGGGTGGCGTCGGCTCCCGGGTAAGCGGCGACGATATCGACGCGAGCTGGTTCGCCGGTGTTCGATTCGGTGTGGGGGAAGTCGAGCGGCGCCGATCGTCGCGGAGCAGGGGAGAGGCGAACGGAACCGTCCTCCGTCACTGTTCCCACGCTTCCCAGATCCGGATTGCTGAACGCCTTTACCGTCGACGTTTCGGATTTCCGCGTACCGGGGATGGAAAGAATGTCGCCGTCGAACACGATGAGTGCTCCCCGGTCGCGTGCTTCGGGAGACATCGCCACCGTGATCGCCGCGCGGAGATTCGTCGGTCCGTCAGGATCGTCGTGGTCCGCCGCTCGCTGAGCGCCTGTGAAGACCACCGGACGCGGATCGTCGTGGAGGAGATCGGCCAGGTACGCGGTCTCCTCCATGGTGTCCGTCCCATGGGTGACGACGACGCCGCGTGTGGACGGAGCAGCCAGCGCCCGTTCGATCGCGGCGCAGATGGCGAGCATGTCCTGGAAGGTCAGGAGGTAGGAGCCCTTCTGCATCAGATCCACCACCTCGACCGCGCCGGCCCCGGCGCCGGCTGACTCCAGGACCGAGGCTCCCGAATCGGCGGCGAGGGTGGAGCCGGTCACGGAGTCCGCGCGCGAGGCGATCGTGCCTCCGGTTGCCAGCAGCACCACATGATCCGAGGTGATGGATCCCATCCGATGAACCTCCTGGCCGAGCAGCGCGGGTGATCGTCGTCGTGGAATGCACATCCGTACCCGCTTGCGTCCGTAGTGGTACGCGGACGTCGCATGGCACCCAATCGATTGGGGGAACCCTAGGATGTGGCGTCGGTCCCGTCAAGGGAACCGACGCTCTGTCGAGTCGAGGACGACGTCCAGTCCGGTGGAAAGGGCACAGACGCCACATCATGGTGTGACGCAATCGGTCCTTTGGTGCGCGCCCATCGCATCGAGTAGACCGCCTAACCTGCTTGGCGTTCGAAACTCGGGGGTTTCGACGTCGAGGACGGCAGGTTCGACGACGTGTTGCTGCACGACACGCTGTCGGACGGGCCGAAGCCCCCGGTTCCGACACCAGGGCGCCCGACGACGGTCCAGCACTGTGGGGCGGGACGACGACGACGAACCCTCCCGACATCGACCAGCCTGCTCGGCCCCGTGGGATCCGGAATCTGCACCAACCGGTCCCGCCTGGCTTGCCTGGTGTTCGAAGCGCGGGGGCTTCGGGGTGGTGAAGGGAACATCGGACGGCGTGTTGCTGTACGACACGCCGTCGGACGGGCCGAAACCCCCGGTTCCGACACCAGGCGTCCCGCGACGACCCGGCTCGATGCAACCGGTCGGGCCGGACGCCGCCGGGCGCCACCAGCTGCTGGGAGCGGGCGGGTCAGGAGGTGGCGATGTCCTTCGAGGCGTAGTCGAACCGGAACGTCACCGTGCTGTCCGAGAGCAGGTGGAGCTCG
>JARIBG010000175.1 GCA_029257465.1 Arthrobacter sp.
ACCTGCTCGAAGCGCCAGGGAACGAGCGGATCGCCGTCACGCAGACCCCGTACTCGTCCTTCCGCGGCGCGCCCACGCGCATCGAGCGGGTGGCGGGGGCGACGACGGACATCCAGCACATCCTGCATCAGGGCATGTCCTACTACGGATCCACCTTCTGGGTGGGCGCCAACGCCGTGATCCGCAAGCAGGCGGTGGAGGACATCGTGGAGGTCGAGAACGTGGGCGGCTTCGAGATCAAGACCTACATCCAGGACCGCACGGTCATCGAGGACACCGAATCGAGCGTGGACCTCGGCACCCATGGGTGGACCCTGATGAACTATCCCGAGCGCCTCAGCTACAGTGCCACACCGCCCGACTTCGGGTCCCTCGTGGTGCAGCGCCGGCGCTGGGCCAACGGCGGGCTGCTGATCCTGCCCAAGCTGTGGACCCAACTACGACGACGACGCCACCTCCGCGAGCAGGTGCTGCTGCGGGAGGTGCTGCTGCGGGTCAACTACATGGCGTCGATCGCGTGGGCGAGTTTCGGGCTCCTGTTCCTCCTCGCGTACCCCTACGACAGCAGACTCCTCAGCCCCGTGGTGTTCCTGGCGGCCGCGCCGTACTTCCTGGCGATGGGCAGCGATCTGCGCGACTGCGGGCACCGGTTCTCCGACATCTTCCGGATCTACGGCTTCAACCTGGTGCTGCTGCCGGTGAATCTCGCCGGAGTGCTGAAGTCCATCCAGCAGGCGTTCACGGGGGAGAAGATCCCGTTCGTGCGCACCCCGAAGGTGAAGGACCGCACGGCTGCGCCGGGGTTCTACGTCGTCGTCCCGTACGCAATCGTGGCGTTCTCCCTACTCACGCTGGTGCGTGATGCCCTGGAGCAGAACTGGGGGAACGCCGTCTTCGCCGGGCTCAACGCACTACTGGCGGCCGGCGCCATCCGTGCGTACATCGGGATCAAGAACTCGGTGGTGGACATGGCGCTCGGCGTCGTGAACTGGCTGTACGTGGCGCCACGCGTGAGACAGGTCGAGGAGTCGAAGGTCATCCCGAAGACCGCGGCCGAGGCGGACTGGGAGTCCATCCTCTACCACGGTGACCGCCGACTCAACCGGGATCTGCGCTCGGGCAACGACCGTCGTCGTCGGGCCGGAGTGAGATGACCAGTGAGACGAACGCAGCTCAGGTCCCGCAGTAGGTGGTGTAGGCGCCGAAGTCCTCAGGCGGTCCGGCTGCGTAGCGCTCCAGGCCGGCGCGCTCCTCGAAGGGCCGGGTGACGGCGTCGAGCAGCCGGTCCAGTGGCTCGAGATCCCCGCCCGTCGCCGCTTCCAAGGCTTCCTCCACGAGATGATTGCGGGGGATGTAGAGCGGATTCACGCGGTCCATGGCGTCCGCGTCGGGGTTCAGCGCCAGCCAGCGGGCGGACCAGGCGTCGAACGCGGCGACGCCCGGCACCCGGTCGCGTGCCGGGCGTGCGTCACCACGGACCACCGAGCCCAGTCCGCGGAAGAACGCGGTGTAGTCAACGTGGTTGTCCTGCAGCAGGGTCAGCGCATCATCGGCCAGTGAGGACGCGGTCCTGTCGTCGACGGCGTCGGGCAGTCCCAGTTTCGCCTTCATCCCGGCCAGCCACGCAGCGCTGTACCGCGGACGGAAGGTCTCGAGCGCTGCGACGGCGAGCTGTACGGCCTGCTCCTGGTCCTCGTCGATGAGCGGCAGCAGGGCTTCGGCCAGGCGCGCCAGGTTCCATTCGGCGATCAAAGGCTGGTTCGCATAGGCGTAGCGGCCGTCCCGGTCGATGGAGCTGTAGCTCGCGGAGTAATCGAAGACGTCCAGGAAGGCGCACGGACCGTAGTCGATGGTCTCACCGGAGATGGTCATGTTGTCCGTGTTCATCACGCCATGGACGAAACCCGCGAGCATCCACTGTGCGATCAGCGTGGCCTGCGCGCTCACCACGGACTCGAAGAACGCCAGATAGGGCCGTTCCGCCGAGGCTGCCGCAGGGTAGTGGCGGCTGATGGCGTGGTCGGCGAGGCGGGTCAGCAGACCCCGATCACCGCTGGCAGCCGCGAACTGGAAGCTGCCCACGCGCACATGACTGCTCGCGACCCGCGTCAGGACGGCGCCGGGCAGCAGTCTCTCGCGGCGCACCTCGCGCCCGGTGGCGACGACGGCGAGGGAGCGCGTGGTCGGAACCGCGAGCGCGTGCATCGCCTCACTCACGATGTATTCGCGGAGCATGGGCCCGACGACGGCGAGACCGTCGCCGCCGCGGGCGAAGGGCGTGCGGCCGGAGCCCTTGAGATGGACGTCGCGTAGCTGCCCGGCGTTGTCGGTGATCTCGCCGAGCAGGAGGGCACGCCCGTCGCCGAGCCCGGGGTTGAAGCTGCCGAACTGGTGGCCGGAGTAGGCCTGCGCCACCGGGGTGGCGCCCTCGGGCACCGAGGTTCCCAGCAGGAGGGCAAGCCCCTCGGGGGAGCGGAGGGCATCAGCGTCGAGACCGAGGTCGGCGGCGAGGGGCTCGTTGAGTGCCAGCAGGCGGGGCGCGGGGGCGGTATCGGCCTGCCAGCTGATCGCCATCTCGGGCAGCTCGCGTGCGAACCGGTTGCCGAAGCTGACGCGGGACTGGAGAGGCACGCTCATGGTTCCACCGTACGCGCGAACACCATCGTGGACGACATCCGCGCCAGGGCGATGACGCATACGGTCAAGTACTCAGCGCATCGTGCCGCAGGAGAACTGCTGGTCCGGAGGTCCTGGATGCAGACCCGCTTTAGATGGATACCGCAGCTCTCGAGGACATCGGTGTGCTGCGCACCTCCACGCGGTGTTCGTTCGTGCATCAGGCGATCCACCCGGTTGAACGGACGTGCATCGACCCCCGGCATTCGTGTGTCGACGGGTAGCGTGATGGGTTGATCTGATTCCATTCCGGACCACCATCGATGAGACAGGGGCAATCATGCAGGAGAAAACAATCGCGGCACCGGTCAGGGCCGTGGGCAATGCAGTGCTGGGACGCGGAATCGTGTCGCTCATCTTCGGCGTCCTGGTGCTGGTCTGGCCACAGACTACCGTGGTCATCCTGGTGGTGCTGTTCGGCATCTACGCGATCATCGATGGCATCACCGCAGGAGTGCACTGGTTCAGCGCCCGCCGCGGACCGGTGGCTCACCGGAGCTCCGGCTGGGTACTCGCCGGCGGCATCGTCTCCGTGCTGGCCGGACTGGTAGCCCTGCTTGTACCTGGGCTGACCGCGCTGGCCATCGCACTGGTCATCGGGATATGGGCACTGTTGCTGGGCATCACACAGGTGATTCTGGCCATTGCCGGACGCAAGGCGGTGTCGCTCTGGTGGGTGGGCCTGGTCTCCGGCATCCTGGCCATCATCTTCGGCCTGATCCTGTTGATTTTCCCCGGCGCCGGCATCCTCGGACTCCTCGGCTTCCTGGGCGTGTTCGGAATCGCCCTCGGCATCTTGTTCATCGTGTCGGGCTTTCAGATGCGCAGTTCCGCAGCACGTACATAGCGCTACCGGAGAAGATGCCTCAGCGGGCCCTGC
>JARIBG010000006.1 GCA_029257465.1 Arthrobacter sp.
CGACGAGCAGGGTGTCCATGTCACGGACCGGCACGTGTTCGAGCCGCGACCGATGATCGGGTGCATCGGCACGGCGCCCGCCGACGGCGTGAACTCCACCGTGATGCCCTCCTACTCCCAGGGCGGCAACATGGATCTGACGGAGTGCAGGCCGGGCTCCACCGTCTACCTCCCGGTGATGGTGGAGGGTGGCTACCTCTCCATCGGGGACATCCACGCCATCATGGCCGAGGGCGAGTCGTCCTTCGTCGCGATCGAGGCGGAAGGGGTCGCCGTGGTGAGCGTCGACGTCGTCAAGGGCAGGAGCCTGCGCGCCCCACGCGTGGAGACCGCCGACGAGTGGATCTTCGTGGGTCTCGGTGATCCCGTCCAGGAGAGCATCATGCGCGGGTACGAGGACATGTACGACTTCCTCGTCCGGGATTGCGGCTGGGAGCAGGGTGACGCCTACGCCCTGCTCAGCGCCGTCGGGCACAGCCGACTCGGCGGTCCGACGGGCAGTGGCGACCCGGATCCGCTGCACCCGCTCTCACCCGTGGGCGCCGTGACCACGCACCGCCTCCCGAAGAGCGTCCTCTAGCTTCCCGAGGACTTCAGGGGCCCGTACCCGAGGACCTACCATGGAGAGCAGGCCGAAGACGTAGAGACCCCTGGGGTATGAGTGGATTTTCACGGTATCGCGTCGCTGCGCGAGAACCACGCGGGATGGTCGCTGCTGCGCGCCCAGCACGCACCCCTGGCCCTCGCACTGTTCATGGCGGCCTTCACCGAGCCGAACCAGCGGAACCTGGGACGACAACACGTCATCGACGTGCTCGACGACGTGCTATTCGGTGTGCGGGAGAGCCTCGGCGAGGACGCCTTCCCCCGCTCTGCCGCCGACTACGTTGATGACTGGGCGGCGCCGGAGAAGGCGTGGCTGCGCAAGTACTACGTGCCCGGCCAGGACGAACCGCGGTACGACCTCACCGCGACCTCCGAGGACGCGGTGCGCTGGGTGGAGTCCCTGAAGGGGCGCTCCTTCGTGGCCACCCAGTCCCGGCTCACGAGCATCTTCGCCGTCCTCAAGGCGCTGGTACAGGGCTCGGAGACGGACCCGGAGGTGCGCCTGGCCGAGCTCCGGCGGCAGCGGGACGCGATCGACGCCGAGATGCAGCGTCTGGAGACCGGCCAGGTCCAGGTCATGGGAGCACCGGAGGCACTGGACCATCTGCAGCAGCTCACCGGTCTCGCAAAGGATCTGCTTGCCGATTTCCGCGAGGTCGAGCAGAACTTCCGCACCCTCGACCGCGAGGTGCGTGAGCACATCACCACGTGGGAGGGGACGCAGGGCGAACTGCTCGCCTCGATCTTCGCGAACCAGCAGGGCATCACGAGCTCCCTGCAGGGACGCACCTTCCAGGGCTTCTGGGACTATCTCATGTCCCCGCAGCTCCGCACGGAGCTACGGGACCTGCTGCAGCGGGCCACGCAGATCGACGCGCTGGCCGGGCGGGAGGAACTCCGCGGCCTCGGGACCCTGCACCAGGACTGGCTGCCCGCCGTCGAGCAGACCCAGACGACGGTCCGTCAGCTCTCCCAGCAGATGCGCCGACTGCTGGACGACAAGGTGTTCCTCGAGAACAAGCGCATCATGCAGCTCATCCGGCAGGTCGAGGGTCGCGCCCTCACCGTCCGCGCCCGGCCGCCGTCGGGCGCCTTCCTGAGCATCGACGCGCCCACCGTGGAGGTCGCGCTGCCGTTCGAGCGCCCGCTCTATGAGCCGAGCAGCCGGGTGAGCGTGGACGACGTCGTCCACCTCGCCGACGACGCCGATGTCGATGCCGGCGCGCTCTTCGACCAGTTCCACGTGGACACCGAGCGCCTGAGCTCGCACATCGAGGCACTGCTCGACGACGCCGATCAGGTCACGCTCGCGGAGATCACCACGGCCTTCCCGCTCTCCCAGGGACTGGCCGAGATCGTGGCGTACTATCAGCTGGCCACCGAGTCGCCGTGGGCGTCCGTGACCGCGGACAGCACCGAACAGCTCGCCTGGACGCTACCCGACGGCAGCATCCGCGAGGCGACCATCGACCGGATCATCTTCGTGAGGCCCTCGTGACCCTGTCCACACCCGACCACGACTCCGTCACACCTCCCGAGCTCCCGGGCGTGGTGACCCGCCTCTTCAAAGGTGTCGTCTACGCCGACGCGGACGAGAAGACTTGGCAGGCACTGCTGGGGCTCACCTCCCAGGTGCGCGATTACGTGGCCGTGCTCGGTCTCGAGCTGATCCTCGATGAAGCCGAGGGCTACGCCTTCCTCCGCTCCCGGCAGGATACCGACGGCACGCTGCCCCGCCTGATCCCGCGCCGGCAGCTCACCTTCACCGTGAGTCTGCTGCTGGCCCTGCTGCGCGGCAGGATGCTCGAGTTCGACACGAACAGCAGCGAGCTGCGCCTGGTCATGACGGAGGAGGACATCGCCGACATGGTCTCGGTGTTCCTGCCGGAGAGCAGCAACGAGGCCCGCGTGCTCGACCGGCTCGGCACCGACATCAAGAAGATCGTGGAGCTGGGGTTCCTCCGGAAGATGCGCGGGCAGCAGGGCACGTACGAGGTGATGCGGATCCTCAAGGCCTTCGTCGACGCGCAGTGGCTCGAGGAGTTCGACGCACGGCTCGCCGACTACCGCGCACTCCTCGCCGGCGAGGCATTAACGGACGACGCACGGGCACTACCGGAGGGAACAGCAGATGAGCACTGAGCTCCAGGACAGCCTCTTCACACTGCCCGATCCCGCGGAGAACGGCGGCGCACTGCCGGGCTTCCGCCTGCAGCGTCTCGAACTGCTGAACTGGGGCACCTTCCACGGTGGTGTCAGGACCTTCACGCTCGACGGCGTCAACAGTCTGCTCACCGGGGACATCGGTTCGGGCAAGTCGACCGTGGTGGATGCCATCACCACGCTGCTGCTGCCGGCGAACCGGATCGACTACAACAAGGCAGCGGGTGCGCAGAAGAAGGAGCGCAGCCTGATGTCCTACGTGCGCGGCTTCCACAAGAGCACGCGCAGCAGCAGCGGTGAGTATTCGAAGCCCGTGGCGCTGCGCACCACCGGTACGCTCTCCGTGGTGCTCGGCGTGTTCCACAACGCGCAGCTGGACACCATCGTGACCCTCGCGATCACGCTGTGGGCCACGCAGGAGGCGGGCCAGCCCGCCCGCTTCTACTCCCTCGCCGAGACCGACCAGAGCATTGCCGCCGATTTCTCCGACTTCGGCCAGGATCCCGCGAGGCTCAAGCGGAAGCTGCGCAGCGCGGGCGTCTCGGTCCACGACTCCTTCGACCCGTACGCCGCTGCGTTCAAGCGTCACTTCGGGATCAGCGGCAATCAGGCCATGGACCTGTTCCACCGCACCATCTCCATGAAGCAGGTCGAGAACATCACGTCCTTCGTGCGGACGAACATGCTGGAGGAGGACGACGTCGCCGCCCGGATCGCGAATCTGATCCACCACTTCGACGACCTGAAACGCGCCCACGACGCCGTCCTGCGGGCCAAGGACCAGATAGCCCTGCTGACACCGATTCGCGAGCACTCGGCCCTGCACGCACGCCTGAGCTCGGAGGACGGGCTGGCCCGTGCCCAGCGGGATCAGCTCCATCCGTGGTTCACGCAGCAGCAGCTGGACCTCAGCCTGGAGCACCAGGGCGAGCTCGCCCGCACGGCCACCCGGTACCGGGAGGACAGCGCTCTGCTGGGCGCGGAACTCGCCGCAGCACGGCACGAGCTCTCAGGTATCCAGGAGGACATCCGCACCAACGGGGGCGGGCGGCTGGCCGCGATCGACGCAGAGCTCGGCCGGCTGGACGAGGAGGCGCGGGCCCAGCGGGCCCGCTTCGAGAACTACCGCTCCGCCGCGGAGGATCTCGGACTCCGGGCCCCCGAGGACCGTGTGCTGTTCGACGCCAACCGGGCGCAGCTGGACGAGGTGGAGGCCGGGCTCCGGGAGCGAACCACGGAGCTGCAGGACCAGCAGACCGCCCTGAGCGTGGAGCGGTCCGGCAGTGCCGATGAGCTGAAGACCATCGACGTCGAGCTCGGCTCCCTGCAGTCCCGACCCGATCTCCTCCCCCTCGCCCAGCTCGAGATGCGGCGCAGACTGTGCGAGGGCACGGGCATCGCCGCGACCGAGCTGCCCTACGCGGGCGAGCTGCTGCGCGTGCGCGACGGCGAAGCCGCGTGGGAGGGCGCGGCCGAGCGGACGTTGCGCGGCTTCGCCCTGTCCCTGCTGGTGCCGGAGGAGCACTACCGCGCTGTCAGCGCGTGGGTGGAGGGCAATAATCTGCGCGGGCGCCTCGTGTATCGGCGCATCAACGGCACCTACGCGCCGCAGCCCGCCGTCCCGGGCACCCTCGCCGGGAAGATCGCCATCAAGGCGGGCACGCCGCTGCGGGACTTCCTGCTCGACGAGCTGACCAGCCGGTTCGACTACGTGTGCTGCGAGACCATGGAGGACTTCCGGCGTCACCCCAGGGCCCTCACGCTGGGAGGTCAGCTCAAGGGTGGCCGGGGACGCCACGAGAAGGATGATCGCCAGGGACTCGGCGATCGCCGTCACTACGTGCTCGGCTGGGACAACCACGACAAGATGGCCCGGCTGCACGCCGAGCGTGAGGGGCTGCAGGGTCGGCTCGCCGGGATCGACGCCCGGCTGGCACGGCTCAACGCATCGCTCGGTGAGCTGGGCCGGAAGAACCAGCACCTGGGAACCGTCCGCGCCGTCACGGGATTCGCCGAGATCGGCTGGCAGTCCACCTCCCGCAGGATCGCGGATCTGACCACCGAACGCGCCGAGCTGGAGGCGGCGAGCGACGTCCTGCAGCAGCTCACCCGGTCCGAGACCGATCTGCAGGCACGCCTGGCGAAGCTGGAAACGCGCAACATCACCCTCCAGCAGCGCATCGGCGCCAACGAGAAGGACGCACGCGACATCGCGGAGACCATCGCGGAGTGCCGCGGCATCCTGGACGCGACTCCCCTGACGGACGACGACGTCGTGCTCACCGCCGTCGCCCGCCTCGCATCCGAGACCCTCGACGGGAAGTCGCTCACGTACCGGAACACCGCCGCGACGGAGACCGCGGTGCGCTCTGTTCTCACCGCATCCATCGATGCCCTGACCAAGCGGATCGCCACGGCCGCGGCGTCCACCGTGCGGCAGATGGCGGACTTCCGCAACACCTATCCC
>JARIBG010000058.1 GCA_029257465.1 Arthrobacter sp.
AGGCCGAGCCAGAACCAGATTAGCCGGACCCCTGGTGGTGGCCGACCGGTCCGCCGTCGTGTTGCCCGCCACTCCCTATTGCGGTCCGTCAGATCCGCCATCGTGCTGTTTGCAGGCGCACATTTGAGGTTCTAGGTCTCGTCGTGCTGGCTGCCGTTGTGGATCCGGGGACTTTGGCGGCTGCAACCGTGTGTCGGGGTAGGACACGCCGTCGAAATGAGGTCGACGACGGTCAAAGTCCCCCGAACCAGGACGCTGCTCCGGCCAATCCCAGTGCAGGGGCGAAGGCCGAGCCAGAACCAGATTAGCCGGACCCCTGGTGATGGCCGGTCGATCCCCGGTTGTGCAGTCCGCCGGTGCTGACTTCCGGCGCTATGGGTCCCGTTGTGCTGTTTTCCGTTGTGGATCTGGGGACTTTGGGGTTGAAAGTAGCGTGTCGGGGTAGGACACACCGTGAGATGAGGTCGACGACGGTCAAAGTCCCCGGAATCGGGACGTTGCCCCGGCCAATCCCAGTGCAGGGCGGAGGCCGAGCCAGAACCAGATTAGCCGGACCCCTGGTGATGGCCGGTAGATCCCCGGTTGTGCAGTCCGCCGGTGCTGACTTCCGGCGCTGTGGGTCCCGTTGTGCTGTTTTCCGTTGTGGATCCGGGGACTTTGGGGGCGAAAGTGGCGTGTCGGGGTAGGACACGCCGTCGAAATGAGGTCGACGACGGTCAAAGTCCCCGGATCCGGAACCGGACGCCGCAGCCCGACCGAGACCTTCGATCCGGAACCGGACGCCGCAGCCCCCGGAGCCGGGACCCCAAGCCGGGATCCCCGAGCAAGGATCCTCGAGTCAGGCCCGGCTTGGACGTGGGTCAGTACACCTAGAGCACGTCCGACAGGAACGAGCGCAGACGCGGGGTCCGCGGGTCGTCGAAGATCGCCGAGGGAGGACCGGACTCGACGACGACGCCACCATCCATGAACGTGACGGTGTCCGAGACGTTGCGGGAGAAGCCCATCTCGTGGGTGACGACCACCATGGTCATGCCGGCGCTAGCGAGATCGGCCATGAGTGCCAGCACGCCCTTCACCAGTTCCGGGTCGAGGGCCGAGGTGGCCTCGTCGAAGAACATCACCTCCGGCCCCATGGCCAGGGCACGTGCGATCGCGACACGCTGCTGCTGCCCGCCGGAGAGGTTACCCGGACGGGCATGGGCCTTGTGCTTCAGGCCCACCAGATCGAGCTGGGCCAGACCTGCCTCCCGGGCCTCGTCCGCCGGCATCCTCCGCAGTTTGCGCAGCGCCAGCGCGACGTTCTCCAGCACGGTCTTGTGCGGGAAGAGGTTGAACTGCTGGAAGACCATGCCGATGCGTCGGCGTAGCTCGTCCGGGTTGTCCTTCAGAACGGATCGGCCGTCGAGCAGGATGTCTCCGCGGTCCGGCTCGATGAGTCTGTTCAGCACGCGCAGGAGGGTCGATTTGCCGGACCCGGACGGGCCGATCACGGACGCCGTGGTGCCGCGCTCCACGTGCAGATCGATGCCGCGCAGCACCCGGTTGGACCCGAAGGCCAGATGCAGATCCTTGCCGGTCAGGGATCCTGAGGTGATGGTGGTCGTCGTCATGCTCTGGCTCCTTGCTCGACCGATGTGGTGATGTCCTCGGGCTCGACCTGCTGCTTCCTACCCACGCGCAGCCTGGTGTCGATGAAGTTGACCAGATGCGTCAGGGGAATGGTGAGGCACAGGTAGAGAACGCCTGCGGCGATCAAGGGGGAGAGATTGCCGGTGTTGCTCGCCGCGTCATTGCCGACCCGGAAGAGTTCGCGCTCGCTGGCAACGAGGCCAATGAAGTAGACGAGCGAGGACTCCTTGATGAGGGCGATGAACTGGTTCACCAGGGCGGGCAGCACGCGCCGCACACCCTGCGGCACCACCACCAGCTGCATGGACGAGCGGTAGCTGAAACCCAGCGCCCGCGAGGCCTCCAGCTGCCCCTTCTCCACACTCTGGATGCCTGAGCGGAAGATCTCCCCGATGTACGCCGAGGCGATCAGCGACAGTGCGAGGATGCCCAGCGGGTACGGGCTCGTGCTGCCGGTGAGCTGCCGCAGGACCGGGCCGAGGCCCAGACCGATGAGCAGGATGATCACGACGGCGGGCAGGCCGCGGAAGATGTCCGTGTAGATCCGTGCAATCCAACGCAGGGCCCGATTGCGCGAGATTCCCATGATGGCCAGGATCATGCCGACGATCGTCCCGATGATCCCGGAGGCGAGCGCGAGCATGATCGTGTTCGGTAGTCCGACCGTCAGCAGTTCCGGCAGGACCTCGACCATCGCCTGCCAGTCGAAGAAGGTGTTCCCGAGTTGTTCGAGGGTGTCCATCCGGAGACCTACCGCTTCACGTCCACGGCTCTGCTGCCGGGCTCCCAGTCGGTGGGCTGCTCGCGCTCCGGGTACCATTCTTCCGTCAGCTCGGTCCAGGTGCCATCGGCGATCACGGCGTCGAGGCCCGCATTGAGGGCGTCGATGAGCGGCTGATTGTCGCTGTTGACGGCGTAGGCCGTGAAGTTCTCGGTATTGATGATGGTCTCGGCGATCGTGGTGCCGTCGCCCTCCTCCACCTGACCCGTGGCCTGCTGCGACGGCGCCACCCACGCGTCGATCTGGCCGTTCTTCACGTTGGCGAACACCGTGGTGTAGTCCGGGAAGCGCACGGGTTCGAGGCCCAGCGTGTTGGTCACGTAGTCGTCCTGCACGGTGCCCTGGACCACGCCGACGCGGGTGTCCTCGGACAGGGAGTCGAAGCCAGTCACGGCGGAATCCTCCTTGGCGACGACGGCCATGTAACCGAAGTCGTAACCGTTGGTGAAGCCCACGTTCTCGCGGCGTTCCGCCGTGGTGGAGATGGAGGAGGATCCGACGTCGAACTGCTGGTTCTGCACCTGTGCCAGGAGGGCCGAGAAGTCGGTGGACGCGAATTCCACGTCCAGATCCAGCTTGTCGCCGATGGCGCGCAGCAGCTCGTTGTCGTAGCCGGTGAAGACGCCGTCCTCCAGGAAGATGTTGGGCGGAGCGTCCGAGAGGGTTCCGACGCGCAGGGTGCCGTCGGTGATGAGGTCGAGTTCCGAGGTGTCGATCTCGTCGAGGGGTGTGGTCTGGTCGGTGGTGTACTGATCGAGCGACTCCTGGTCGCTGCCGGCGAGTGCGTCAGTACCGGCTGATGGCTCGGTGTTCGATGCCGGTTCGGTATCGGAGCTGCCGCAGGAGACGGTCAGTGCGAGGAGGGGGACGGCGAAGGCCGCGAGGAGCGTGCGGGAGATGGTCATGGGGTCCTTCTTCGGAAGATAGCCCGGATGCGGGCATGCTGAGAGGTCAAGGGGACGCCGGATGAAGGCGGGGAAAAGAACTGCCGGGCTGGCACACTCGCTGTTCTGGGCCGTGTGGGCGCACGGTCGATGAACCCGTGATCTCGGGACAGGACCGCGCAACACCGTACTTGCCATCCGGGGGACTTGACCCGGCGGCCGAATCTTCACCTGGAGCACCCCACTACGGGAGAGGGTTGCTGTCCAGCCGGCCAGGGCCGATGGCTGGAACTCTTGATTTCAGGAAAACGGTAGAACGACGGCGACCCTGCGGTCAAAAGGCAACGGCCCACCGCAGACGCACAGCGTCATAAAAGGACGTGCAGTACCGGCGGAGCTAGACGAAACGCTCCACGAGATCGCTGAGCTCCGCAGTCAGAGCAGGTGAGGTCCGTAGCTCCTGACCGTCGAGGGACAGCACCGGTGCGAGGAGGCGGATGCTGGAGATCAGCCAGACGGCGTCGGCCTCGTGAAGGTGGTGCGGTTCGAGCGGCCCGTAGCCCAGCTTCCACCCCTGCTTCTCCGCGGCAGCGAAGAGCGCGCTCTGCGAGGTACCCGCGAGGATGCCGCTCTCGAGCTGCGGTGTCACGAGGGTCTTCTGCCCATCGCGGTCATGGGCGAGAAGGACTGTCGACGTGGGCCCTTCGAGCACCTTGCCGTCGGAGGAGGTGAAGATGACGTCGTCGGCCCCGTGCGCCTTCGCGTAGCGCACCGCCGCCATGTTCACCGCGTAGGACAGGGTCTTGGCGCCCATGAGGAGCCAGGGTGCGCGCTGCGCCACGGTGCTGTCGTAGCCGCGCTCGAGGAGGAGGACCCGCAGGCCGGCCTCGCGCTGGGCCAGCGTGGCCGCGGGGACGGGAGTCACCTGCACCCAGGCGGTCGCCTGACTGGCGCCCTCGACGCCCCGGGTCGCCAGCAGCTTCACGACGGCGGTGCTCCGGTCGGGTTCAGCTGCGGCGAATTCGCGCAAGCCTGTGCTGATGGCGCGGCGCCAGGCACCGGCGTCGGGCACGCTCAGGTCGAGGGCCGCGGCCGACGACGCCAGGCGCCTGAGGTGAGCATCGAGTTTGCGCGGTGTGCCGTCGACGGCGAGGAGTGACTCGAAGAGGCCGTCGCCGCGCGTGGCGCCCAGATCGGTGGCCATGAGCTGCGGCTGGGCAGCGTCGACGACCCGGCCGTCGTCGTGGGCGGGGTCCAGGAACACCAGTACAGTCATGGCCCACAGCGTAGCGGCTGGTTGCGACCGTCGATGGATATAGTGTCCCTATCGGGGAGCGGGGGGATCGTCATGGCCGAGAACGAATCGCGTTCCGGGCAGGCCGGAGAAGTCGGACCGTTCCGGGCGCCCGATCGGCGAGAAACACGTGTGGAAACTTCCCGCTCTTCTCAAGCCATGCCGAGCTCTCGCGAAGCGCCTCGCGGTTTCATGCTCGTTCTGCTGGCGTTGATCACGACCATCATCGCCCTCCTGAACTTCGTGTCCTGGTCCGTCATTCTCGGCCTGAGCGCGCTCCTGGTGCCACTCGGGCTCTGGTACTACCTGGCGTCGAGAGGGAAGCCCGCACCGCGGCCTGCTCCGAGCCACTCAGGACCCTATATGATCTACGTCATTCTGCTCGTGCTGGTGATGCAGTTCAGCCGGTTCTGGGAGGTCGAGTCATGGGGCGAGGCCGGGGCGAAGTGGCTCGTCCTGTTCGTGGTGTTCGGGATCTGCCTGGCAGGAATGCGAGCCGCGGCGAGGAAAAACCGGGCACAGCAGGGCGTGTAGCCATTGCGCAGTCGTTCCGGTACGTTCGTCCCGAAAGCATCAGCGCTCCGACGCTACTTCACCTCGGAATAGCGGGCGCCGAGCGCTTCGGCCAGAGCTGCGAGATCCGTAGGCCGAGAGTCGGCGCCACCCACGGCAGCCTCGGCATAGTCGACCACGAACCAGTTCCTTCCTTCCACGAAGTACACAGAACCGTCGTCGTCGGCCGTGGACGCGAGAAGGGCATAGGTCTCGTTTCGAGCATCAGGCGATTCGAAGTGGAAAATCTCCACGCTAAGCGTGCACTTCAGGGACTCCGTGGGTATCTGACCGTGGTCGCCCATGACGTCGGTGGGTGAAGGTGGATCGTCCTGGCATTCCAGGTGATCACTGACGGCCTGCCGGACATCGTCCAGCGAGTTGTACGACGGCAGTGCGTCCAACGACTGCTCTTCTGCGCTGCAGGCGGCGCTAGCGAGTAGTGCCAGCGAACCGGCGGCAACGACGATCCGGTGGTGATGGTTCATTGCACCCCGTTCATTGGTCAGATCATCATGGCACGGGCGAAGTCGCCGGTGAAGTGCCACAGCGGCCCGATCACCCGGTTGGCGGTTGGATCGAGGATATCGACAGAGCTCTATGTCAGGCGGAGGGTAGCCGGTACACCGAGACGTGGCTGCGGGACTCCGCCGTGAAGGCGCTGCGGTCCCAGCCCGCCCATCTCGACTCCAGGTCGAATCCGGCCAGCCGTGCCATGAGATCGAGCTCGCTGGGCCAGATGTACCTGTGCGGGGTGCGGGTAATTCGTGCTCCCGGTTCGTCGGACAGCTCCGGCCCGAACTGCACGTGATGTGAGATCACGTGTTGCTGCAGCACGTCGTAGGTGTCGACGAGGAGATACCCGGGCTCGCTCACCTCGACGGTCCCGGCACGTCCGGGCGACAGCGAACGCAGTTGCGGCACCCAGAGCTCGACGACGAAGCATCCGCCGGGCGCGAGCTGACGGGCAGCGTTCTCGAAGCAGCGGACCTGGTCGTCCTGGGTGAACAGATTGGCGATGGTGTTGAACACCAGGAACGCGAGCGAGAAGTTCTCGCCCGCCGTCGTCGTGGTCATGTCGCCCTGGACGACGCGCATCTGATCTTCGCCGATCTTCTCGCGCAGGACGGCGATCATCGCGTGCGACAGTTCGATGCCGCTCACCTGAACCCCGGCCTCGGCGAGCGGAAGGGCAACGCGGCCGGTACCGACAGCGAACTCGACGGCCGGGCCTCCGGCTGCCAGTTGGGACAGGACCTCCACCGCGGGGCCAAGCACGTCGGGGGAGAACATGCCCTCTCCCGGGGTGTCGTACGCCTGCGCGGTATCGCTATCCCAGAGCTGCTGCTGATTGATCATCCCGCAACTATTGCATCGTCTGATTATTTGGATGAACCAAGCAATCATGTGCGATGGCTCTGCCCACCATCCGTCGAGGCTCGGCAGCGACGCCGTAGGGTGTCCTCGTGAGCGCAGACCAGAGGGCGGCGTCCTTCGGTAATTCCCGATTCGCACGGTACTTCTCGGCCGTCGCCATCGGGTCGTTCGGCACGGCGCTGACCGCTGTAGCGATCCCGGTACTGGTGGTCGAGGTGCTGGGAGCGAGCGCGTTCGAGGTCGGGCTCGTCAACGCGGCACAGTTCGTCCCCTACGCGCTGCTCGGTCTTGTCGCGGGTGTGTACGTCGATCGTTGGCAGCGACAGCGAGTGCTCGTGGTGGCGAGTCTTGGTCGCGCCGCAAGTCTCGCTCTCATCCCCATCTGTTGGTTTCTCGGCGGGCTGCACCTGTGGGTGCTCATCGTGCTGCTTCTGCTCTTCGGAGCGTTCTCCGTGTTCGGATTCGCCGCTACCCAGTCGCTGTTGCCGCATATCGTGGAACGCCGGTCGCTGCGGGCTGCGAATGCCCGGCTGGATCAGGCGGAGGCCGGCGCGCAGACGGTCGGTCCGGCTTTTGGCGGCCTCCTCACCGGCTTCGTCGGTGCGCCTCTGGCCATCGTCGTGGACGCCGTGACCTACGTTCTCGACGCGGTCCTGATCGCCGGGCTACGGCTCGCGCCGGCCGTGCGTCGGGAATCGGTCCCGCGTTCATTGCGACGCGAGATAGGGGAGGGACTGCGCTGGACGTATCGCCACCGCATCCTGGGGCCGTTGGCGTGGTCGACGCATGTGTGGTTCCTCGGCAACGCCGCAGCGCTCACGGTCCTCGCGGTCCTCGCCCTGCGCACCCTGGACTTCACGGCACTCAGCTACGGACTGCTGTTCGCGACGGGAGGGATCGCGACGCTGGTCGGCGCCTCGTCCGCATCAGCTGCAGGAGCACGCTTCGGGTCCGGTGCCACGATCACTGCCGGTCGGGCGATCTACCCTCTGGCCTGGACGATGATCGCCTTCGTTCCCACCGGCACCACGGAGCAGGCGACCCCACTGGCCGTGGCTCTGGTCTTCTCCGGGTTCGCGCTCCAGGGCTTGGCCGGCGGCCTGGAGAACGCGAACGAGATGAGCTTCCGTCAGGGACTGACCCCCGATGCACTCCTGGGCAGGGTCAACGGCACCATGCGCTCGGCAAATCGTACGATGGGCGCGCTCGGTGCGGTGCTGGGCGGCTCGGCGGCAACAGTGCTTGGCGAACGAACCGCTCTGGGGGTCATCGTCTGCGTCTTCGCAGTCGCCTTCACCATCGCTGTCACCTCACCACTATGGACAGTTCGCGACGACGACGCACCACTGACCGGATGAGTAGTCTGAGGCGGACATCGGAACGGAGCACCATGCACACCGACAATCCCCGGCCCGCACGAACATTCGACCTCCGCGCGCTGGCGGTGCCCGTGGTCGCAGCACCGATGGCGGGAGACCCGTCCACTGCGGCGCTCGCCGCCGCCGTGAGCGCCGCAGGCGGGCTGGGCTTCCTCGCCGCCGGATACAAGACGGCCGACGCGGTGCACAGAGAAATCGAGGCAGTGCGCACGCTGACGCAGGCCCCCTTCGGAGTGAATGTGTTCGTCCCGCAGCCTTGGACCGCGGACGAGGAGGCGCTCGCCGCTTACGCCCGGTCCCTCGAGTCCGACGCCGCTGCCCTGGGAGCCGCTCTCGGCACGCCGCGTCATGATGACGATGACTGGTCCGACAAGCTCGACGTCCTGCTCGACCTTGCCCCGGCCGTCGTCTCCTTCACGTTCGATGTCCCCGACCAGAACGTGATCACAGCCCTGCAACGCGCCGGGATCGCCGTCCTGCAGACGGTTACCTCACGCGCCGAAGCCGACCATGCTGTCAGCGCAGGCGTCGATGCCCTGGTGGTGCAGGGCCCGGAGGCCGGTGGCCACCGCGGAACCTTCGATGCGCTGGCCGAGCCGGACACCACACCGCTGCTCGAGCTCCTCGACGACCTCCGTGACCTGCCGATCCCTCTCGTTGCAGCCGGAGGGATCGTCTCGGGTGAGGACACGCGCGCAGCGCTGGCTCACGGGGCGGTCGTTGTGCAAGCCGGAACGGCCTTCCTCCGCGCCGACGAAGCAGGGACGAAGCCGGCGCACCGGGCAGCTCTGGCGTCGAGCGAATTCAGCGAGACCAACATCACGAGAGCGTTCTCGGGACGCTACGCGCGCTCGCTGGTCAACGACTTCATGCGCGAGCACGATGCCGGTGCGCCCACGGCCTACCCCGAGGTGCACCACCTCACCGCACCGCTGCGGGCGGCAGCGGCCGCTGCGGACGACCCGCACCGGCTCAATCTCTGGGCCGGCGTCAGGGTCCGCCGCACGATCGCCGGGAGCGCGGCAGCAATCGTCGAGTCTCTCCTGCCCTCGGGGTAGGGCGCGCTGCTACTGGACGTCGGCGAGCCAGAGATCGGGCCCGAAGACCTCGTACTGGATGTCCCTGGCAGGGATACCGCGGGCAATGAGCGAGCTGCGGACTGACTGCATGAAGACCAGCGGCCCGCACAGGTAGTACTCGGCGCCGTCCGGAAGCTCGACGTCGGTGAGATCCATGAAGCCCACAAGTTCGTTTTCCACCATCTGGGTGGGCTCCGAGGGCTCCACGAACCAGGTCTTCATGGACGCCTCCGGCAACTGCGCCAGAGCCGACCGGACCTGCTCGCGCAGGGCGAAGCTCCTGGCGGAGTTGTCGGCGTGCAGCAGCATGGCCTTGCGCTGCGAGCCCGCCTTCACGAGGTGGGAGAGCATGCCGGCCATGGGGGTGATGCCGATCCCGGCGCTCGCGAAGACCACGGGCCGGTCGGTGTAACTCATCACCACGTCTCCTGCCGGCACGGAGAGGGTGAGCTCGTCGCCGACGGAGACGGTGTCGTGCAGCA
>JARIBG010000078.1 GCA_029257465.1 Arthrobacter sp.
GGGTGTGGGCTGCTTGCCCGTGATGATCACGTTCACGGTGTCGCGGGTCTGCATGCAGTGCTCGGTCACCGCGAGCATGGTGTTCGCGTCCGGCGGCAGGTACACGCGGGTGATGTCGGCCGTCTTGATCACCACGTGGTCCATGAATCCCGGGTCCTGGTGGGAGAAACCGTTGTGGTCCTGCTGCCAGACGTGACTGGAGAGCATGTAGTTGAACGAGGCGATGGGCCGACGCCAGGACAGCACACGGTGCACCTTGAGCCACTTGGCGAACTGGTTGAACATCGAATCGACGATGTGCACGAACGCCTCGTAGCAGTTGAAGACACCGTGCCTGCCCGTGAGCAGATAGCCCTCGAGCCAGCCCTGGCACAGGTGCTCGCTGAGCACCTCCATCACGCGCCCGGATCGCGCGAGGTGCTCGTCGACGTCCTCGATGCGAGCCTGCCATGCCTTGTCCGTCACGTCGTAGACGGCCGACAGCCGGTTCGACGCCGTCTCGTCCGGCCCGAACAGGCGGAAGGTGTGCGGATTGTGCTCGATCACGTCGCGCAGGTAGCCGCCCACCGTGATCATGGGGCTCACCTTCTCCCTCCCGGGATCCGAGACCTGCACGGCATGCTCGGTGTAGGAGGGCAGGACGAGGTCCTTCAGGAGCCAGCCGCCGTTGGCATAGGGCGTCGCGCTCATCCGCAGACTGCCCTCGGGGGCGAGAGCTGCGATCTCCGGCCTCAGTGTGCCGTCCTCGGCGAACAGGGAGCCCGGGTCGTAGGATCTCATCCACTCCTCGAGCTGATGCAGGTGCTGCCCATCGGTGTGGACCTCGGAGAGCGGTACCTGGTGGGAGCGCCACGTACCCTCCACCGGTTTGCCGTCAACCTCTGCCGGTCCGGTCCAGCCCTTGGGTGAGCGCAGCACGATCATGGGCCACCGCACAGCGGATTCCCCGGGCCCGGCCGGCGAGGTCCGCGCCCGGTCCTGGATGGCGTGGATGTCGTCGATGCACCCGTCGAGGACATCCGCGAAGTCCTGGTGCGCAGCCTCCGTGGCGGAGGGATCGGTCACCGTGACGAAGCGGGGGTCGTAGCCGTAGCCGTACATGAGCTGCCGCAGCTGTTCCTCGGGCATGCGGGCCAGCACCGTGGGATTGGCGATCTTGTAGCCGTTGAGGTGCAGGATCGGCAGTACGGCGCCGTCGACCGCGGGGTCCACGAAGCTGCTCGAGTGCCAGCTCGCGGCGAGCGGACCCGATTCCGCCTCGCCGTCCCCCACCACCGTGGCGGCGATGAGGGTGGGATTGTCGAAGACGGCACCGTAGGCATGGGCCAGGGAGTACCCGAGTTCACCGCCCTCGTGGATGGAACCGGGTGTCTCGGGTGCTGCGTGGGACGGGATGCCCCCGGGGTAGCTGAACTGCTTGAACAGGGCATTCATACCTGCTGCGTCGGAGCCGATGTTCCCGTAGATCTCCGAGTAGGTTCCCTCCAGCCAGGCGTTGGCCACATTCGCCGGGCCCCCGTGACCGGGGCCGGTGACGAACAGCATCTCCTGCTGCCGCTGCGAGATCACCCGGTTCAGGTGCGCGTAGACGAAGTTCAGACCCGGGGTGGTTCCCCAGTGTCCGAGCAGGCGCTCCTTCACGTCCTCGCCCCTGAGGGGTCGGCTCAGCAGGGCGTTGTCCCGCAGATAGATCTGCCCCACGGACAGGTAGTTGGCAGCGCGCCACCATGCATTCAGACCCTGGATGTCGATACTCATAGATGCCTCCGTATTCATGGAACTGGTTCGGTCGTCGGTCAGGATTCGTCGGTGACGTCAGTGATATCGGTGACGCCAGTGATGTCGGTCGGTGTCTTGTCCGGGCGCCAGCCGCGCCACACAGGATGGCGGAGACGGCCGCCACCCGTGTGGCCGCTGTAATGGACCTCGGCCACCTGCGACGGCGTGACCCAGTGGGCGTCGGCGGCCTCCGCTCCTGGGACGTCGTCGAGCGGTGGCGTGGAGCGGGCCAGCCTCTCCAGGCGCGTCCGGGCTGCGCGGAGATCGCGGTCGGTGAAACCGGACCCCACCCGGCCCATGTAGCGGAGCTCGCCGCTGTGGGGCACGGCGACCAGGAGGGAACCGATCGTCGAGGCCCTGCCGCCCTTGCCCGGGCGCCATCCCACCACGACGACCTCCCGTGTCCGCAGATGCTTGATCTTCACCCACGACGACGAGCGCGAACCGGGCTGGTAGTCGCTGGAGAGCCGCTTGGCCACGATGCCCTCGAGACCGAGCTGCCTGCTGGCCTCGACCGCCTCCTCGAGTGTCGCGTCGAGGGAGTCTGGCACCTGCACATGGTGGTCCTCGGCCTCGTCGACGGCCTGCCCCAGCAGTTCGCGCCGCTGGCGGTACTCCAGCCCGGTCACGTCCTGGCCCTCGAGCGACAAGAGGTCGAACACGATGAGGCGCACCGGCGTCGTCGTGCGGGCTTCCTCGATCTCCGGACCCGGAGTGAGCGTCATCCGTTGCTGGAGCAGGGCGAAGTCGGGCCGGCCCCTGGCGTCGAGCGCCACGATCTCGCCGTCGAGCACGGCACTGTCGGCGTTGAGGAGATCACCCAGATTGCCGAGTTCCGGGTAGATCGCTGTGATGTCGATACCGTTACGGCTCGACAGCGTGAGTCCGCCCTTCCCGACCGTGGCGATGGCTCGTATGCCGTCCCACTTCAGCTCATACGCCCAGTCCTCGGGATCATGGACGGTTCGTTCCGTACCCGGTGTCGCGAGCATGGGAGGGATGAAGTCGGTGACCTTCGGCGGTTGCTCGTCCGCGAGCGCCCGGTCCGTGAGGGCCGGATCCGCAAGCGCCCGAGCCGGTAGTGCAGCATCGTCCGGCGGCTCGGGCTGGTCCTTCATGAGGTGGATCAGCCAGGTGTTCTTCCCCTTCGTTCCGCCCGTGCGGATGAGCGCGAAGCGCCGGGTCGCCGCCCCGGCGCGGGCCAGACCGCCGTCGGGCCTGCCATGGAGCGTGCAGATGACCTCCTTGCCCTCGCGCCACTTCTCGAGCTCGTAGGTCCCGGCGTCCCAGACGGACACCTGTCCACCGCCATATTCCCCCGCTGGAATATCACCCTCAAAAGAGCCGTACTCGAGGGGATGATCCTCGGTCTGCACCGCCAGATGATTCTTCTGCGGCGTGGACGGCGGTCCCTTGGGTAGGGCCCAGGACACCAGCACGCCCTCGCGCTCCAGGCGGAAGTCCCAGTGGAGGCGGCGTGCGTGGTGCTCCTGGATCACGAAGCCGGCGCCCCCGCCCGGCCCTACTTCCCTGGGGACCGGCTCCTCGGGGACCGGCTCCGGCGTCCTCGAGGCATCCCGCATACCGCGGTAGGTGGAGAGCCGATCAGACGGCGCTCGGTCGGCGCCGTCGTCGTCATCGGAAGCAAGCGGCGCAGTGGCCGGCGCGAGGAGGTCTCCGAGCGACTCGACCCGCTGCATGACCTCCGTGTGGTCCAGCTGCTCCGGCTCCGCCGCCTCGAGCTCCTCCCACGAGCGCGGCGCTGCCACGGTGGGTGTGAGAGCGCCGCGGAGGGAGTACGGGGCCACCGTGGTCTTGGTGGCGCTGTTCTGGCTCCAGTCCACGAGGACCCTGCCGGACCGAAGAGCCTTCTTCATGTCGCTGACCGCGAGCCCGGGATGATCCGCCTCGAGCGCACGCGCGAGTTCGTGGGCGACGGCGGACACCTGGCTGGACGTCTGCCTGCCGTCCAGGGCGCAGTAGAGATGCAGACCCTTCGATCCACTGCTGACGGGGAAAGGCTCGAGCCCCATGCCCTGCAGGATGGGTCTGGCCAGGAGCGCCACCTGCGCACACTCCGCCAGGCCGGCGCCGTCCCCCGGATCGAGGTCCAGCACGAGCCGGTCGGGATTGCGTGCGGCACCGTCGGCCCCGAAGCGCCACTGCGGCACGTGGAGCTCGAGAGCCGCGATCTGGCCGAGCCAGGTCAGCGTCGCGAGGTCGTTGGCCATCGGATAGACACTCGTGTGGTCCCTGTGCCGGACGGCGTTGCGGGGCACCCAGGCCGGGGCGTTGTCGTCGAGGTTCTTCTGGAAGAACACCTGACCGGGCGCCTGGCTGGTCCCGACGCCGTCGATCCAGCGCTTGCGCGTCAGTGGGCGGTCGGCCGCGTGGCGGATCAGGTGCGGGGCAACGGTCGCGTAGTAGGCCAGCACCTCGGCCTTGGTGGTCCCCGTGGCCGGGTACAGCACCTTGTCCAGGCTCGACAGCCTGAGCGTCCGCCCGTCCACGGTGACGCTCTGCTGGAGAGGGCGTGTCGGAGCCATGTACCCCAGTCTTGACCGGATGTCCCCGGGATTCCAGTAGCGGCGGGGCAGTGGCACCGGGGTGGACGCGCTCAGCAGGACATGCTGGACCTCAGCCGGCGAACTGCTCGCGGTACCGCTCCACGTAGACGTCCCAGAGCGCCGGGTCCTGCCCGAGGTCGCGCTTGTGCAGGAAGTCGTCGAGGCCCGCGACGGTCAGATGCCACCCCGCAGCCATGGTTGCCGCGTGCCGCGGGCTGCCCGGGGTCAGCAGGAGCACGAGGCGCGTCCCGTTCTCGGATGTCCGCGTCAGTTCCCAGCGCAGGGCGTCCCTGTCCCAGGTGTAGGCCAGCACGGAGGGCCGTTCAGTCTCGAGCACCTCGCCGTGCAGGGGTGATTGATCGGCGTACCGGAAGAGGATCTCCGCGCCCTTGCGCGGTTCGAACTCCATCTCGCAGGGGAACCAGTACTTCAGCTTGTCCGCGTCGGTGAGATGCTTCCACAGCACGGCGGGTGGGAAGGCGAACTCGAACTCCAAGCGCAGCACGGTGCCGCCGTCGTCGCTGGTGGTCCTGCTGACCGTGGGCTCTGCTGTTTCGGAAGTCACCCCCCAAGTCTAGGGCCGGGCGCACATCTCGCTCTGGCCCACCCTGCCCGCCTGGTGTCTACTGAAGCCATGAGAGCTATCTGGAAGGGTGCGGTGGCGTTCGGGCTGGTGAATGTCCCCGTCAAGGTCTACAGCGCCACGGAGGACCACGACATCGAGCTCCATCAGGTCCACGACAAGGACGGCGGCCGCATCCGGTACCAGCGGCGCTGCGAGATCTGCGGGGAGATCGTGGACTTCAAGCACATCGACAAGGCCTACGACGACGGCGAGCACACCGTGGTGCTCGACGACGAGGACCTCTCCTCGCTGCCCGTCGAACGCAGCCGCGAGATCGAGGTGGTCGAATTCGTCCCCAGCGATCAGCTCGATCCGATCATGCTGGACCGCTCCTACTATCTCGAACCGGACAGCACGTCGATCAAGGCGTACGTGCTGCTGCGGCGCACGCTCCAGGAGACGGACCGCACGGCGATCGTGCAGTTCGCCCTCCGGCAGAAGAGCCGGCTCGCCGCACTGCGCGTACGCGGCGACGTCCTGATGCTCCAGACGCTCCTCTGGGACGACGAGATCCGCGAGGCGACCTTCCCCGCGCTCGAGGAGAAGGTACGCATCTCCGCGAAGGAGAAGCAGATGTCGGCGGAGCTCGTCGAGTCCTTCTCCACGGACTTCGATCCCGAGAACTTCACCGATGAGTACCAGTCCCAGTTGCGGACCCTCATCGATGCGAAGATCGACAGGGGTGATTCCCTCGATACGGAGGAGACGTTCGGCAGGGGCGACGAGGAGGACGAGGACAACGTCCTCGATCTCATGGAAGCCCTGCGGCGCAGCGTCGAGAAGAACCGCGAGAAGAAGGCCGGCGCCGCCAAGAAGGCGACCGGTTCCACGAAGCAGAAGGGCGCGTGATGAGATTTTTCACCGATAATTTCGGCCGGCAGACCGTGATGCTCAAACCCAACCCACCGATCCTGGGGTGGGCGGCGCTCGGAGCGGCGTCCTTCATGGCGCTCGAGGAGAAGAACCGCGATCGGCTACGCGTCGCGAGTTCGGCCTGCCTGCTGATCTGGGCGGTACTCGAGGTCACCACGGGACGGAGCGGCTTCCGCCGCAGCGCCGGGATCCTCACCCTCTCCTGGCTGTGGCGGAAGCACTGATCCCTCGCGGGGACAGCGACTCCTACTGCTCGAAGACGTCGGGTATGCCGTCGTCGTCGGCGTCGATCTTCTCCTGCTCCTCGATCTCCCGGTAGCGCCTGTTGCGCAGGCGCAGCAGGACCGCAGCCGCCAGTGCGGCGATCAGCGAACCGGCGAGGATGGCCACCTTGGCGTGATCGTCCTCGCCGGTGGCCTGCCCGAAGCCGAGCTCGCTGATGAGCAGCGACACCGTGAAGCCGACGCCTGCCAGGATCGCGACGCCGATGATGTCGATCCACGCCAGATCCGGGGCGAGGACGGCCTTCGTGGTCTTCGTGACGAGGACCGTGGCGAGCAGGATGCCGATGGGCTTGCCGATCACGAGCGCCACCATGATGCCGATCGCGATGGGATCGGTGATCGCATTCACCAGGCCCTCGATCCCGCCGACGGCCACACCTGCGGAGAAGAAGGCGAACACCGGAACGGCGAAGCCGGCGGACAACGGGCGGATCCGGTGTTCGAGCGTATCTGCCAACCCGTCAGGCTGGGCGGCAGGCGCCTCATCCGTCGATGCGTCCGCGGCCTCGACGGCGTCGGCCGACTCCACGGCGTCGGCGCGTGTGACGCCGCGGGGCAGCACGGGGATGGCGAAGGCGAGCAGGACGCCTGCCACGGTGGCGTGGACCCCTGACTCGTGCACCAGCGCCCACACGATGAATCCGAGGGGGAGGAGGACCACCCAGGGCGACCACGCGTGGCGCTGGAAGAAGGTGCGGAAGCGTTGCGCTGCGAACGCATAGACGGCCAACGGCACGATCGCCAGCAGCAGCGGCGGGAACGCGATGTCCTCGGAGTAGAAGAAGGCGATGATGCTGATGGCCAGGAGATCGTCGACGACGGCGAGCGTCAGCAGGAAGATGCGCAGGGCGCTGGGCAGATGGGAGCCGACGACGGCGAGCACGGCCACCGCGAAGGCGATGTCGGTCGCCGTGGGGATGGCCCATCCGCGCAGCGCGCCGGGCCCTGCACTGAAGGTGACGGCCACGTAGATGAGCGCGGGCACGACGACGCCGCCGACCGCCGCCGCGACCGGGACGATGGCGCGGTCGAACTTCCGGAGGTCTCCGGCCACGAATTCCCGCTTGAGCTCGAGACCGGCGAGGAAGAAGAAGATGGCGAGCAGGCCGTCAGCCGCCCACGCCCCGACACTGAGCTCGAGGTGCCACGGCTCGTAGCCGAACCGGAAGTCCCGGACGGCGAAATAGGTCTCTGCTGCGGCGGTGTTGGCGAGGACCAGCGCGATCACCGTCGCCAGCAGGAGAAGACCACCGCCGACGGTCTCGCTGCGCAGGATGCTCGCGATCCGCAGGTGCTCGGGATAGCTGCTGCGGGAGAAGATCCTGCTGCCGGGCGGGGACGCCGGAACCGGATCGGTGGGGCCTGGGAGATGGGCCATGGGATTCCTTCGGTTGGGCAGGCTCGTTGACACGCCGACCAGACTTCCCGGCTCACCAGTTCGTCCACACTAGCCTGCTCCGGCGAGTGCGCGACACTGATGACTAAACCGCCTACAGGAGGGAGCTGAAGAGTTCCGCCTTGGCCGTGGGTCCCGCGACGATGATCTCGTCGTCGTCGTACAGCACGGTCTGTGCCGTGGTGTAGTCCCAGATGCCGTTGCTGCGCCTGACGGCGACGACCGTCACCCCGTACTTGGCTCGCAGGCCCGTGGTCCCCAGCTCGCGGTCCCAGTACTCGCGCGGCGGGCGGGTCTTGACCATGGCGAAGTTGTCCTCGAACTCCACGTAGTCGAGCATGGTGCCGCGGACCAGGTGCGCCACGCGCCGACCCATGTCGTGCTCCGGTCGGATCACGTGCTCCACGCCGAGCTGGGAGAGGATCTGCGCATGCGGCTCGCTGATCGCCTTGGCCCAGAGGGTGGAGCGCTCGAACCGCAGGAGGATCGACGTCGTCAGGATGCTCGCCTCCAGATCACTACCGATACCCACCACCACGCGGTCGAAGTCCGGCAGGGAGAGCTGACGCAGCGCTACCTCCTTGGTGGTGTCGGCACGTACCACGTGTGTCAGGAGTCCGTTGAAGGACTGGACCACCTCCTCGTCAATGTCGATCCCGAGGACCTCGGTACCGGCGCCCTCGAGTTCGAGCGCGAGGGCGCCCCCGAACCTGCCGAGACCGATGACGGCGACCGAATCGGCGGCCGCTATCGCTTCGATGGGTTTGGAGGAGAAGAAGCGCTGCCTAGCCAATGAGGGGCCTTTCCTTGGGATATTCGTACTGGAGGGACCTGGACCGCAGGGCCAGGGCGGAGGCGAGGGTCACGGGACCCAGTCTGCCGGCGAACATCACCAGAATCAGGACGACCTGGCCCAGGGGCGGGATGCCCGCGGTGATACCGGTGGACAGTCCCACGGTACCGAAGGCGGAGACGACCTCGAACAGGATCCGGTCCAGCCCGAAATCGGTGATCAGCATGAGGACCATCGTGGCACCGACCACCAAAGCTCCTGCGAGCAGCAGGATCGAGATCGCCTGCCGGTGCACCGAGCGCGGCAGCCGCTTGCCGAAGATGTTGACGGCGGTGCCTCCGCTGATCTCGGTGTAGAGGATGAAGAACAGGACGCCGAACGTGGTGATCTTCAGCCCCCCTGCGGTGCCCGCGGGGCCACCCCCGATGAACATGAGCACGTCCATGGCCAGCAGGGTGACCGGGTGGAGCTGCGCGAAGTCCACACTGTTGAAACCCGCCGTGCGCGTCATCGTGGACTGGAAGAATCCCGCAAGGATGCGCTGATCGGGCCTGAGCGAACCGAGGGTCGCAGGGTTGGACCACTCCACCGCCGTGATGAAGACGGTTCCGAGAACCAGGAGCACGAGGGTTCCGCTCAGCACGAGCTTGGTGGTCATGAACCACTTGCGCGGGTACCTGAAGTGGCGCCTCAGTTCGAAGAGGACGGGGAAGCCGAGGCCGCCGACGATGACGGCGCCCGCCACGGGCAGGCAGATCCAGGGATCACTTACGTACCCCATCAGACTGTCGCTGAAGAGGGCGAAGCCGGCATTGTTGAACGCCGAGACCGCATGGAAGACACCGAACCACAGCGACTCCGCGAATCCGCGGCCGTATCCGAGGTAGAAGCGTCCGCTGAGGAGTACCGCGGTCACGACCTCCACCAGGAGGGTGATCCTCAGGACCCCGACCAGGATGCTGCGGACGTCACCGATGCCCACACTCTTCGTCTCCGCCGCCGTCGAGATCCGGGACCGCAGGCCGAGGCGACGCGCCAGGAGGACACCGAGCAGCGAGGCGAACGACATGATGCCGAACCCACCGATCTGGATCAGCGCCAGGATGATCACGTGGCCCCCACCGGTCCAGTACACGGGAGTGTCGACGACGATCAGGCCCGTCACACAGACCGCCGAGGTGGCCGTGAAGAGTGCCTCGAGGAAGCTCGCGCCACCCGGACCCACCCTGGAGGTCGGCAGCATCAGCAGCACGGTTCCGGCGAGGATCGCGGAGGCGAAGCCCAGCGCGATCACCTGGGCAGGATGACGCGGACTCAGATGCGCTGCCCAGGCACCGACGATCCTGACACCGGCACGAAGTCTCTGGCGGGTTGAGGAGCGTGCTGCCCGCAGGGTCGCACTGGTGAGCCTCACGGGCACTTCGGACCTCCGGTAGCGGGATAGGGCGAGCCGATCCTACGCCGCTTCCTCCTCCGGTGGAAGACGCCCCACGCGAGCCGCCGGATCCAGGACCGAGCCGTCCCGATCGGTACGCCCACGGACCTGGGCGTCCGGTGGGTGATCAGCCCAGCAGCACACCGCTGACCTCCAGGAGCGTGCGGATCTCGCCCTCCGGAGCAGTCATGGCGGGCGGGTAGGGTGCACCGTCGCGGTTCAGCCAGAGGGTCCGAAGGCCCGCCCGCGCTGCCCCGTCGATGTCCCAGGGGTGGACGGCGACCAGGACGACGTCGTCCGGGCTGCGGTCCAGCGCCTGCAGGGCGTAGGCGTAGGACTCCGGCGCCGGCTTCCACCGCGGAGCGTCCTCGACCGACAGGACGGCGTCGACCTGATCACGGACGCCGGCGCGCTCGAGCAGCGCCTCCGCTGTCGCGGCGGCGCCGTTGGTCAGTGCGGCCACGCCGAACCCGTTCGAGGCCAGCCCCCGGATCCCGTCCGGCACGTCCGCGTGGACGGGAAGTTCCTGCAGGGCGGCGAAGACGTGCTCCACGGCATCCCCGGTCTCCCGATTGAGCGGCTGATCCGCCAGCACGGCCCGCAACGTGCCCTCGGCGACGATCCGGAAAGTTGCGTTGTGGCCCGCAGCGGTCAGCGCGAAGCCGTCCCGGAGCACCGAGGCGAACCAGAGCCCGGCCAGCTGGGGAGGCGCGCCGATCTCCTCGAAGTGCTGGGACATCCGACCCATGTCCGAGAGTGTCCCATTGACGTCGAGGAGCACGAGGGGCCGTGTCATTACTGGCGGTATCCCTCCACCTGACTGATGGGACGTGCGTCGGCGTCGGCCGGGTTCTCACCGGCGTCGGCCTTCGCGCGCCGCTGGCGCAGCAGATCCCAGCACTGGTCGAGGTTCTCCTCCACCCGCCTCAGCCTCGCCGTGTGGTCCTCGTGCTCCGCACCGGCCCCGCCGTCCTGGGGCTGATCCCTCAGATCGTGCTCTTCCTGCACGAGTGCCTGGATGCGCTGCAGGATGTCTTCGTTGTTCATGGTGCTGTCCCTTCGTCGTCGCGTCTGCCCGATGCGAGCACACGGATCCGCTGTCATTCAGGCTACTGAGGTGCCGGAGTGATAGCCAACGCCGCACCAGGGCTGCGCTACGGAGATGGGCCGAAGAATTTGGTGCGCCGCCCCGATGCCCTAAGCTGGTCAAGAATCACAGGCCTGTGTAGCTCAGTCTGGTAGAGCATCCGCCTCACACGCGGAAGGCCCGGGGATCGAGGCCCCGCGCAGGCACACGACAGTGACATGAGAAGTGACATCTCAGGGATCCCGTACCGATGCGTCGGTACGGGATCTTGTCATCTACCGCGACCTTCCAGCGGCCCATCCCTGCATGAGGTTGCACAGGTACGCCTCCCATACGAAGGATGGAGTCATGGACTTCACCCCCAGCACAGCAATCGTCACAGGCTCCGACTCCGGCATCGGCCGGGCCACCGCCCTCGCCCTCGCAGAAGCCGGCTGCTCCGTGGGAGTCACGTGGCACTCGGACCAGGACGGCGCCGAGGAGACAGCACGCCTCGTGCGCGAGCACGGTGTCCGGGCCGTCGTCGCGCACCTGGACACCACGGACGCACCGGACTGCGGCGATGTCATCGACGCACTCGCGGAGGAACTCGGCGGTGTGGACGTGTTCGTGAACAATGCCGGCATCAACGGCGGGACCATGTTCATGGACACCGACTGGGATCTCTGGCGCGCCACGATCGGTGCGAATCTCGACGGCGCCTTCGTCTGCATCCAGCGCGCAGCGAAGCGCATGATCGACGCCGGCAGGGGCGGGCGCATCATCGCGGTCACGAGTGTCCACCAGGATCAGCCGCTGGTCGGGTCGGCTGCGTACGACGCCTCCAAGCACGGACTTGGCGGCCTCATCAAGACCATCGCACTGGAACTCGCCGACCGCGGGATCACCGCCAACGCCGTCCTGCCCGGTGAGATCAACACGCCCATGAACGATTCCGAGGAACAGGACCCGGAGACCATGGACCGCCCCGGGATCCCGCTGGGCCGGCCCGGATCCTCGAAGGAGGTCGCCGACGTCGTCGCCTTCCTCGCCTCGGGCGCCTCCAGCTACGTGAACGGCGCTTCGTTCGTGGTGGACGGCGGCATGCTCCTGATGGGCACCCAGGCCGGTTCGCATCTCACGAGCGG
>JARIBG010000122.1 GCA_029257465.1 Arthrobacter sp.
TCCAACTCCGACGGATACGGACCGCTCAGAGGCACGCTCGGCACGGCACGCATGGGCCTGATCTGGCTCGCGGCCAATCTGGTGGTCACCACACTCCTCACCGGCACCCTTTTCGTGCCGGGTGTCACCTGGCCCATGGCCGTCGCCATGATCGTGCTCGGCACACTGATAGGCGGCTCCGTGCTGGTCCTGGTGGGCAACATGGGCACCCGGACCGGGCTCGCCACGATGTCCCTCACGAAGGGCTCGTTCGGCCTGCGTGGATCCTTCCTGCCCGTCGCCGCCAATCTCGTCACACTCATGGGCTGGAGCTGGGTGCAGGCGATGCTCGCCGGCGTCACCGTGAACTTCGTCGTCGAGGAGATGACCGGTTTTTCCAGTCCTGTCCTGTTCTCCGTGCTCTGCCAGCTGCTGGTCGTATGCCTGGCCATCTTCGGGCACACGGGCATCGCCCGCGTCGAGCCGTGGTTGGCCCTCGTGATCCTTCTCTTCATGGCATACATCTTCACCACGGCCTTCCTCGCCTACAGCCCCGCCGAGTTCGCCGCGCTCCCGCAGGATACCGCCGCCGGGTGGACACCCGCTGTCGTCCTCGACGTCGTGATCGCCACCGCCATCTCCTGGACCGTGCTCTCGGCGGAGTTCAACCGCCTGGCCCGCACGCAGGCGGCCGGCATGATCGGCTCCGGTTTGGGCTACGTGCTGTCCACGGTGCTCGCGATGGTCCTCGGAGCCACCGCCATCGGTTTCGTGGTGCTCGACGGCGGCGACGCAGTCTCGTTCGACCCCACCGTCATCGTCGCGATCTTCGGCGCCCCGCTCGCCGTCGTGATCTTCCTGTCCGTCATGGCCACCAACACGATGGTGGTCTACGGCATGGTGTCCTCCGTGGTGAACATGGTCCCCTCACGCCGTGTCACGTTCCTGCCCACAGCGCTCGTGCTCGGTGCCGTCTCCATTCTGGGGGCCACCTGGCTCGCCCTGCTCGACCGGTTCGCGGCCTTCCTCACCGTGGTCGGAGCACTGTTCATCCCGGTGTTCGCGGTCATGCTCGTGGACTACTACCTGGTGCGGTCCCGTCACTACGGCACCGACATCCTCCGGGGGCGCGGCGGTGAGTACTGGTTCACGGGCGGTGTCAACATCGCCGCCGTCCTCGTGTGGCTGGTCGGAGCGGGGACCTCGCTGTTCCTCACGTACACCGTGCCCAGCCCTATCGGCGCGACGATCCCCACCTTCGTCCTTTCCGCCCTGCTCTACCTGGGGTGGGCCGCTGCGACCGGCCGCATCGATCGCACAGCCAGGAAGCACACGCATCTGCTGGACGAACCGGAGGTGGCGGCGGACCATGCGGATCGTTGATCTGTCCCAGCCGATCCACACCGGCATGCAGGTCTTCCCGGGTGATCCTGCTGTCACGGTGACCACCGTGGCGACGGTGGTCGAGGACGGCTATCAGGTGGCCGCGCTCCACGCCGGCTCCCACACGGGCACGCATCTCGATGCCCCACTCCACTCGATCATCGACGGCGAGCCCGTGGACGCCATCGATCTGCGCCGCCTCGTGGGTACGGCTCGCATCGTGGACTGTGCGCAGGTGGGAGCGCACGACGTCGTCTCCTGGGCGGCGGTCGATGCCCAGCTGGAGCGACTGGAAGGGATTGCCATGGTGCTGTTCCGGACCGGCTGGTCGGAGTACTTCGGGGACCAGCAGTATCTCGAGCACCCGGTTCTGGCGCCGGAGATCGCCACGCGCCTCCTCGAGGCGGGGGTGGCGGTGATGGGGGTGGACAGCCTGAACCCGGACCCCACCCTCGACAACCACGGGCAGTTGCCCTTCCACGCGATCTTCCTCGGGGCAGGGGGTGTGATCGTGGAGAATCTGACGAATCTGGCCGCGGTCACGTGGGGCGATCCGCTGGTCTCCGTGCTCCCGCTTCCGCTTGTGGGGGGCGACGGCGCACCCGTCCGCGCCGTCGCCCTCGAACTGGATGTGCTGCCTACCCGCTAGGTGCCGGGCCGCGACAGGTCGACCGGCGCTACTCCGTGAGGGAGAGGACCTCGATCTCCTCGCTGGAGAGCTCCAGTTCGGCGGCCTGCGCTGAATCCTGGATGCTCTCGGGCCGGGAGGAGCCGGGGATCGGGATGACGGTCGGGGCGAGCGCGAGTTCCCAGGCCAGACACACCCGGTGAGGGCTGACGCCATGCTTGTCGGCCACCTCCTGGAACGGCGCGAAGTTCTCGCCGAGTTCTCCCGCTTTCTTGATGCCGCCCAGCGGGCTCCAGGGCAAAAAGGCGATTCCGTTCTCGCCGCAGTAGTCCAGCTCGTCCTGACTGGACCGGAAGGCGGGCGAGAACTGGTTCTGCACCGAGACGAGCTTGCCGTCCAGGATCTCGTTGGCCTTCCTGATCTGGTGCACGGTGGCGTTCGAGATACCGACCATGCGGATCACGCCGTCGTCGAGCAATTCCCCGAGCGCACCGATCGAGTCCTCGTAGGGTACGTCCGGATCGGGCCGATGGTACTGGTAGAGCCCGATGGCGTCACCGCCGAGCCGCTTCAGCGATGCCTTCGCGGCCTCCTTGAGGTAGTCGGGGTGCCCGTTCAGCGTCCACGAACCATCACCCGGGCGCAGCGCTCCACCCTTGGTGGCCACCAGGATTCCTGACGTGTCGGACCCGTAGCTCTCCAGCGCCTTCGCGATGAGGGACTCGTTGTGGCCCACTTCGCCTGCATCGCGGTGATAGGCGTCAGCGGTGTCGATGAGGGTGATTCCGGCGTCGAGCGCCGCATGGATGGTGCGAATGGAGCGGTCCTCGTCGGGCCGCCCCTCGATCGACATGGGCATCCCTCCCAGGCCGACGGCGCTGACCTGGATTTCGCCGAGTGAGCGTTGCTGCATGATTGTTCTCCTTCGGGTTGACGTTCCGCCCACATGGTAGGCCCACTCGCCATGGACCGCGAGCGTCGGTCAGTCGTCCAGCGTGAAGATCCTGCGAACGATCCGTCCCTCGGCGAGCGCATCGAGACTTTCGTTGAGGTCCTCGAGGGGACGGGTGTCGGTGTGCAGCAACTCGACGGGGAGCCGTCCTTTCCGCCACAGGTCCAAATAGAGGGGGATGTCCCGTTCAGGGACGGCGTCGCCCATGTACGAGCCGAGGAGCCGGCGTCCCATGCCCGCGAACTGCAGGGCTGCGGTGGTGATCTCCTGGTCAGGGTGGGGCAGCCCGACGGACACCACGGCGCCGCCGCGCGCCAGCAGTCCCAGGCCCGCCTCCATCACGCGGGCGCTTCCCACCGCCTCGATGACGACGTCGGCCCCGCCATCGGTCGCTTCACGCACCAGTTCAGCGGCGTCCTCGGGTGCCCCGGCGTGCTGCGCGCCGCAGCTCAGACCGAGCTCCTGCTTGGAGGGCAGGGGATCGACGGCGATCACCGTGGTTCCCGGGATCTGGGCGGCGGCCATGACCGCCATCAGCCCCACCGCACCGAGACCGAAGACGACGACGGACTGTCCTTCCCGCACGGCGGCCGTGTTCAGCACAGCGCCGATACCGGTGAGGGCTGCGCACCCGAACATGGCGGCGACGTCGAAGGGGACGTCGTCGTCGATCGGCACCACCGACTCCCGCGCCACGACAGCGTACTCGGCGAAGGCCGAGACGCCGAGGTGATGATTGATGCGTTCGCCCTCAGGCGTGCGCAGCAGCGCCGGTCCGTGGAGGAGGTCGCCGGTCCCGTTGGATTCGGCACCGCGATAGCACAGGGCGGGACGGCCTGCCGAGCAGGCGCGGCAGGAGCCGCACGCCGGGACGAACACGAGGACCACGCGATCGCCCGCCCGGATGTCACTCACGCTGCCCTCGCCGTCGCCCACGGTCTCGACGACGCCGGTGGCCTCGTGACCCAGCGCCATGGGCAGGGGCCGGATGCGGGAGCCGTTGACGACCGACAGGTCCGAGTGGCAGAGACTGGCCCGCTCGATGCGCACCAGCACTTCGCCCGCCCGCGGCTCCGGGATCGGAAGCTGCTCGAGGCCGAGTGGTCTGCTCTCGCCGTAGGGTGCTGTCCGGTCGGCGGTACGGAGCACTGCGGCGCGCATCATCGGGCTCATGGCATCCCCTCGTGGTGAAGTCGTGGTCCGGGCCAGTCTAGGTGCGGGGGTAGGTTCCGTCAGCCTGGATCAGGACCCGGGAGGAGGGAGCACGGCAGAACTGGGTCAGCTCCGGCGGGCATCGGGCGTCGATGAGGTCATTGACGGCGCGCGGGATGAGCTCGGTCGCCTCGGCGTCGGGAGTGGACATCCCGTACAGCCAGGCGCTGAACCAGAGGAGATCCAGACCTCCACCGAGACTGCGATAGCGCGCCCACGCGTCGTGAAGGGGAATTCCGGCGAACTGCAGCGCTGCCAGGGTGTCCTCGTGCTGCATGCTGCTTGCTCCTCGGGGCCTGAGACCGGATCTGGGTCGATTCTGCCCACTGCAAGCCGTCAGCGCCAGTGGACGCGACGCACTTCCGACATAATCTCCGGTGGCGTCAGGTGCTCAGCTTCAAGCCGATCACGCCGCCCACGATCATGGTGAGGAAGAGGACCTTGAGCAGCGAGGCGGGCTCCGTCCCGGTGAGCATTGCGAAGACGACCGTGAGGGCCGCCCCGATTCCCACCCAGACCGCGTAGGCGGTGCCGATGGGCAGGGTCCGCATGGCGTAGGCCAGCCCGATCATGCTGGCGGTGATGGCGACGGCGAATACGAGGGTGGGCGCCAGCCTGCTGAAGCCGTCGGATCTACCGAGGGCCGTGGCCCAGACGGCTTCGAGGACACCCGAGACGATGAGGACGATCCATGCCATGACTTACTCCCACGGGCCGTCTTGTCGCACACCGGGTACGGCACCCCTCGTCCGGGAGGCGGTGGACACGCGCCTCGGCTTTCATGGTGTCATGAAACGGAAAGATCGAGTCGCACGACGGTTGC
>JARIBG010000141.1 GCA_029257465.1 Arthrobacter sp.
CACGGCGCCCGGGCCGGAGTCGGCTGCTGCCGGTGATCCGGTGCGGATCGAGGTGGTGTACGACGGCGAGGACCTCGCCGAGGTCGCCCGACTGACCGGTCTCGACGCCGACGGCGTAATCTCCGCCCACACCGGCCAGCTGTGGAGGGCGGCGTTCGGCGGCTTCGCCCCGGGGTTCGCGTACCTGGTCGGCGAGAACGAGACGCTCACCGTTCCCCGGCGCACCACACCGCGTACGGCGGTCCCGGCGGGGGCCGTCGCGCTCGCCGGGACGTTCTCGGCGGTTTACCCCCGCCGCTCCCCCGGTGGCTGGCAGCTGATCGGGCGCACTGCGGCACGCATGTGGGATCTCGGCCGCGACGAGCCTGCCCTGCTCCGACCCGGTGCGGCCGTGCAGTACGTGGCGGTCCGCGACGTCGTGACGGTGCAGCACCGCACCGAGCAGCACCGCACGGACGAGGGTGTGGCGGCGACCGGCCGTGAGTCGGCCGGCGCTGCCGACTGCTCCCTGACCATCCTCGCTCCCGGTCCGCAGTCACTGGTCCAGGATCTGGGGCGCGCGGGGCTGGGCGACGTGGGCGTCTCCGCCTCCGGCGCCGCCGACACGGCCGGTGCCCGGCAGGCCAACCGCCTGGTCGGGAACGCGCCGGACGATGCGGTGATCGAGACCGTCCTCGGTGGCCTCATGGTCAGGGCCACCGGGGAGCTCACCGTCGCCCTGACCGGGGCCGTCACCCCGGCCCGGATCAGCAGCGATCCAGCCGACACCGGGAGCACCCGGTCCGCCCCCATGTGCTCACCCTTCGCGCTCCACGACGGCGAGACACTGCACCTCGCTGAGCCCGACGCCGGACTACGCACCTATGTGGCGGTCCGCGGCGGCATCGACGTACCACCGGTCCTCGGGAGCCGGTCCACCGACGTGCTGTCGGGGCTCGGCCCGGCTCCTCTCATCGCGGGAACGATCGTGCCGATCGGGACGATCGATCACGGCAGAACGGTCGGCGCGCCGGAGTTCTCCACCCTTCCCGACGCCCTCCGGCTCGGCTCCGCGGGGGAGGAACACGAGGAAGAGATCCTCCTCCGCATCACGGCCGGTCCCCGTCAGGACTGGTTCACCACGGAGTCCCAGCACACCCTGACCGCCCAGCCCTGGATCGTGACCGCGGAATCGAACAGGATCGGTGTGCGCCTCGCCCTCGGCGACCCTGAGGGACGGGCACTGGAACGCACCAGCACCGACGAGCTCCCCAGCGAAGGGGTGGTTGCCGGGTCCCTGCAGGTACCGCCGTCGGGCCTGCCGGTGGTGTTCCTCGCCGATCACCCGGTGACCGGAGGGTACCCGGTGATCGGCGTCGTCGTGCCCGAGGACCTGCCGATCGCCGCCCAGTTGCCACCCGGTACGCGCCTGCGTTTTCGAACGGTCGACCCCGAGACCCTCCAGCCCCCTCAGCCGACACAGCCAGCACAGCCGACACCGACCACCTGTCTCCCGTGAAAGCAGCAGCCATGAAGAAGGTCCTGATCGCCAACCGCGGAGAGATCGCCGTCCGCATCATCCGCGCCTGCACGGACGCGGGCCTGACGTCGGTGGCCGTGTACGCCGAGCCCGATGCCGACGCCCTGCATGTCCGTCTGAGCGACGAGGCGCATGCGCTGGGCGGTTCGGCCAGCGCCGAGACCTATCTCGACATGGACAAGGTGCTCGCCGTCGCCGCGGCAGCCGGTGCCGACGCCGTCCACCCCGGATACGGTTTCCTGTCGGAGAACGCAGACTTCGCACAGGCCGTGCTCGACGCCGGTCTCACCTGGATCGGCCCCACACCCGGGGCCATCAGGGTCCTCGGGAACAAGGTCACGGCCCGCGAGATCGCCGTCAAGGTCGGTGCCCCCCTGGTCCCCGGATCCGACGGACCGGCCGCGAACGCCGCGGAGGTCCGGGCGTTCGCCGAGCAGCACGGCGTCCCCGTGGCGATCAAGGCCGCGTACGGCGGCGGAGGCCGCGGCATGCGGATCGCCCACCGGATGGAGGACATCGACGATGCCTTCGACTCGGCGGTCCGCGAGGCCACCGTCGCCTTCGGCCGCGGCGAATGCTTCGTCGAACGGTTCCTCGACAAGCCCCGGCACGTCGAGGCGCAGGTGCTCGCCGATACGCACGGGAACGTCGTCGTCGTCGGCACCCGCGACTGCTCGCTGCAGCGCCGCAACCAGAAGCTCGTCGAGGAAGCCCCCGCTCCGTTCCTGACCGACGACCAACGCGGGCGTATCCACGAATCGGCGCGCGCCATCTGCCGCGAAGCGGGCTACACCGGTGCCGGCACGGTCGAGTACCTGGTAGCGCCCGACGGGATCATCTCCTTCCTGGAGGTCAACACCCGGCTCCAGGTGGAGCACCCGGTGACCGAGGCGACGTCGGGCCTCGACCTGGTGCTCGAGCAGTTCCGCATCGCGGCCGGGTTGCCGGTGAGCATCACCGAGGATCCGGCGCCGCGGGGGCACGCATTCGAGTTCCGCCTCAATGCCGAGGACGCCGGGCGCGGGTTCCTGCCCTCCCCCGGCCCCGTCGACGTGTTCGAGGCCCCCACCGGTCCCGGCATCCGCGTGGACACGGGAGTGCGCTCCGGATCGAGCGTCCCGGCGGAGTACGACTCCCTCATGGCCAAGCTCATCGTCCACGGCGAGGACCGTCCCCAGGCGCTGCGCCGCGCTCGCGTCGCGCTCGACGAACTCCGGATCGAGGGCCTGCCCACCGTTCTGCCGTTCCACCGCGCCGTCATCAGGGACGCGGACTTCACCGCTGCCGAGAAGCTCGGCGTCCACACGACGTGGATCGAGAATGCCTTCGCGCAGCGACTGGACGCCGCACTCTCGAGCGGGGCAGCCGGACGCGTGGCACGCAGGGAGACCCTCACCGTGGAGATCGACGGCCGGGCGGTGCACCTGGGTCTGCCGGCCGAGATGTTCGCCGCACTGATGAGCGGCGGCACCGCCGTCGCGCCGTCCTCCGAGACCCGGACCGACGATGCCGGCACGGTCACCGCCCCGATGGGCGGGACGTTGGTGAAGTGGCTGGTCGATGACGACACCGAAATCGTGGTCGGTCAGCCGGTCGCGGTAATCGAGGCCATGAAGATGGAGACCGAGGTGGTGTCGCCGGTGGCCGGGGTCTTCAGCCGCGGCGGCCAGGAACCGGGCGCTGCCGTGGCGCGCGGGGATGTCCTCGGGGCGGTCGGTTAGCATCAGCCCATGACGAGCGAGGGGGATCCCATGACGACGGCGGCTGCAGCCGGGCAGGGACGTCCGCCGGCACCGGACGGGACCGCCGGAGCGGCGGAGCATGCGCACACCGCCGCGTGGATCGCCGCGGTGCTGCGCGGACGGATCGCCGCAGGGCAGCTGACGCCCGGGACCAAGCTGTCGGAGCAGTCACTGTCGGGTGCGCTCGGCGTCTCCCGCAACACCTTGCGTGAGGCGTTCTCGACGCTCGCCGGCGAGTCGATGGTCACGAAGATCCCGAACCGTGGGGTGTTCGTGGCCTCCCCCGGAGCGGAGAAGGTGCGCGAGATCTACCGCGTGCGCCGCATGATCGAGCCCGCGGCGGCACTGTGGGGAGAGACCAGCCCGGAGGTCCTCGCAGGCATGGAGGCCATCGTCGGCCGGGCGCAGGAAGCGCGCGACGCCGGATCCGTGGGCAGGATGGCCGATGCCAACCAGGCGCTGCACAGCGCCGTGGTGGGCCTCACCGGCAGCGAGTCGCTGCGGACCCTGATGGATCGGATCCTCGTGGAGATGCGGTTGGTGTTCCACGCGATGGCCTCGGCCCCGGACTTCCACAGCCACTACGTGGACCGCAATGTCCAGCTCGTGGAACGGCTCAGGGCCGGGAAGCGCGAGGAAGCCGCAGCCGGGCTGCGCTCTTACCTCGATGGCGCCGAGGCCGAGCTGCTCGGTCATCTCGACGCCCGGTAGGGGCGGGCGGCGGCGTGTGGGCCGTAGCTGCCGGCGGCGTCGGCCCGCCGCCTAGCCCCACAGTTTCGCGAGCCCTGTGAGCGAGGTGTAGCCGAGGAACAGGGTGAGGAGCCACGTGACGGCGCCGACGATCAGGAGCCACGTCGGGTACGCGTAGCCGTGCAGCAGGTCGCGGCGGCGCCAGGCCACCCAGAGCAGCACCCCGAACCCGACCGGCAGGATCAGCCCGTTGAAGGCACCGGCGAAAATCAGCAGTTGCTGCGGCGCCTGGCCCAGGAGGAGATAGGCGATGGCACAGCCTGCGATGAAAGCCACCGTAATGAGATTCCGTGTGCGCTCGGATGTCCTCGATGACGTGATGAAGGATACCGAGGTGAACGCGGCACCGATCACCGAGGTGATCGCGGCAGCCCAGAGGACGATACCGAAGACCCGCATGCCGATCTCCCCGGCAGCGATCCCGAAGGCCTCGGCGGCCAGGTTGTCGCTCGTGAGCACCGCGCCTCCCGCGACGACGCCGAAGATGGCGAGGAACAGCAGAACGCGCATGAGGCCGGTGACGATGATGCCGAGGACCGAACTGCGGGTGATCTCCTTGACGTTCTCGATGCCCGTGGCTCCGGAGTCGAGCATGCGGTGTGCTCCGGCGTAGGTAATGTAGCCGCCCACGGTGCCGCCCACCAGGGTGGTGATGATGAGGAAGTCGATCTCCTCCGGAAGGATGGCGTTCTTCAGGGACTCGCCGACGGGAGGCGCGGCGACGATGGCCACGTAAATCATCAGGAGGATCATGATCGCGCCGAGGATCACCACGATGCGGTCCAGCGCCATACCTGCCCTCTTGCTGACGAAGACCAGGATGGCGATCACGGCGGAGACGGCACCGCCGATCTTCGGGTCGACGCCGAGCATGGCGTTGACACCGAGTCCGGTTCCCGCGATGTTGCCGATGTTGAAGACCACACCGCCGATGAACACGAGAGCCGCCAGGAACCAGCCGATCCCGGGCAGGACCCTGTTACCGAGTTCGTGGGCGCGGAGCCCGGATACGCCGATGACGCGCCAGACATTCATCTGCACCGCGATGTCGATGAGGATGGAGGCCAGGATGGCGAACGCGAACGACGCCCCGATCTGGGCGGTGAAGACCGTGGTCTGGGTGATGAAACCTGGCCCGATGGCGCTGGTGGCCATCAGGAACATCGCCCCCAGGAGCGCTGTGCGACGCGCGGATGAGCTCATGCGTGCTCTGCTGTCGGTATCTGCCATGATCCGTCCGTTTCCTGAGGGTGACGGGCGTCACGTCCGTCGTTGGAGACGACGCTACAGGTTGTTGAACAATGGCGGCAAGGTATTGTTCAACAATTTTCCGGTACTTCACCCACCGGTTCACGTTCCATGACCCCACCGGTTCTCGCGGTGTGCCCGAAGTGGGACTCGAACCCACACACCTCTCGATACTGCATTTTGAGTGCAGCGCGTCTGCCGATTCCGCCATTCGGGCCGTGCCCGCACCGGGATCGGTCAAGGGAGATCCTTCTCCCCCACCGGTGCGCGAATCCACTCTACATGCCGATAGGCTGTTTTCGGGTTCAGGAGCGATCCCCCGACCCTCCGCGAAATGCCGTCCGACCAAGGAGCACCAGTGTCCGAAACCACCGAGTCGACGCCCACCGGACCCGCACGCCGGGTCGTCGTGGCCGAGGACGAGACGCTCATCCGACTCGACATCGTCGAGATCCTGCGCGGGGAGGGCTACGACGTCGTCGCGGAGGCGGACAACGGCGAAACGGCGGTGGCGCTCGCCATGGAGCACAAGCCCGATCTCGTCCTGATGGATGTGAAGATGCCCGTCATGGACGGCATCACGGCGGCCGAGCAGATCGTCAAGGCGCGGATCGCCCCGGTGGTGCTGCTGACGGCCTTCAGTCAGAAGGAGCTCGTGGAACGCGCACGCGACGCCGGAGCGATGGCCTACGTCGTGAAGCCGTTCACCCCGGCCGATCTCATCCCGGCCATCGAGATCGCGCTCTCACGTCACGAGGAGATCAGGGCGCTCGAGGCCGAGGTGGACGACCTGCAGGAACAGTTCGCTACGCGCAAGCTCGTGGAGCGCGCCAAGAGCCTGTTGACCACGAAGATGGGTCTCACCGAACCCGAGGCGTTCCGCTGGATCCAGAAGACCTCGATGGACCGGCGCCTGGGGATGCGCGAGGTCGCCGAGACGATCATCAACCAGGTCAACTGAGACCGGAACGAGAACGCCGAAGACCCCCACCCGATCGGGTGGGGGTCTTCTTGTCGAACAGGTCGGACTACTTCTTCTTGACGGGCCAGGGGCCCACGCCCTCCTTGATGAACGAGGTGTGGTCATCGGGCATCTGACCCGCATCGGTGATGTCACCGACGCGGTGCACCTTGATGGAGTTCGTCGAGCCGGCCTGCCCGGGGGGTGAGCCGGCCGCGATGACGACGAGGTCGTCGATCTCCACCAGTCCCTGCTCGAAGAGGAGCCGGTCCACCTGCGCGGTCATCTGGTCGGTGTGCTCCACGAACTCCACGAGCCTGGGCTGGATGCCCCAGAGCAGTGACATGGCGTTCAGCGTCGACTGGACCGGCGTGAAGGCGAAGACCGGCTTCTTCGGGCGGAGGCGGGAGAGGCGGCGCGCCGAATCCCCGGACTGCGTGAACGTGCAGATGTACTTCGCGTCGAGCTGGTCCGAGATCTCGACGGCGGCACGCGTGATGGCGCCACCGCGGGTCTTGGGCTTGCTGCCGAGCGCGGGGACGCGCTCGAGGCCGTGGAGCTCCGTGGACTCGATGATGTTCGCCATGGTCCGGACGGTCTCGATGGGGTACTTGCCCACGCTCGTCTCCCCGGAGAGCATCACGGCGTCGGCCCCGTCGAGAACGGCGTTGGCGCAGTCCGAGGCCTCCGCCCGCGTGGGCCGCGGATTGTCGATCATGGATTCGAGGACCTGCGTGGCGACGATGACCGGCTTCGCCCACCGGCGGGCGAGCTCCACGGCGCGCTTCTGCACGATCGGGACGTCCTCCAGCGGCAGCTCGACCCCGAGATCACCACGGGCCACCATGATGGCGTCGAAGGCGTCGATGATCTCCTCGAGGGCGTCGACGGCCTGGGGCTTCTCGATCTTGGCGATGACGGGAACCCGGCGCCCCTCCTCGTCCATGATCTCGTGCACGCGCACCACATCACCGGCGTCGCGGACGAAGGACAGCGCCACCATGTCGACGCCGATCTGGAGCGCCCAGCGCAGATCCGCCTCGTCCTTGTCGCTGAGGGCGGGGACGTTGACGGCGACCCCCGGCAGGTTGATGCCCTTGTTGTTCGAGACCATGCCCCCGACGACCACCTCCGTGGTGACACTCGTGGTGTCCACGGCAGTCGCGCGGAGGGTGATCTTGCCGTCGTCGATCAAGAGCAGATCGCCCACGGTGACATCCTCGGGGAGGCCCTTGAACGTCGTCGAGCTGATCTCCTGCGTGCCCTCGATGTCCTCGACGGTGATGGTGAATGTGTCCCCGGGAGTCAGCTGATGGGGCCCGTCGGAAAAACGCCCCAGTCGGATCTTCGGGCCCTGCAGATCGGCGAAGATCCCCACCGGCTTCCCGAGCGCGTCGGCTGCCCGCCGGACGTTCTCGTAGGTGGAGCTGTGCACCGTGTAGTCGCCGTGGCTCATGTTCATGCGGGCGACGTCCACCCCTGTTTCCAGCACGGCGAGCGTGGCCTCGTAGGTGTCGATCGCGGGGCCGAAGGTTGCAACGATTTTTGCGCGTCTCATGGTACCCAAGCCTAGTCGCGTTGCGAGGCGTGAGTGTCTCCTCGGTACCGGACCGCCCGCTTCGGCCGCTGGGGCTTCCCGGGCTACCTGTTCCGGGAGTCCGAGGTCAGCGCTTGTCCCGGTGGGACGCCTGCCGCGTGCTCCCGGTTCGCTTCTGCGGGCCAGGAGCGTCCGCTACGGGCGACGCCGCGTCCGTTCCGACCGCTGTGGCAGGGTCTTCGGAGCCCGTGTCGGCGGACGCCGGGTCCGATGTCGCCGTGCCCGCAGAACCCGCAGTGCCAGGATCCTGGGCCACCGGTTCCCGCCCCGGCAGGTACACCGAGGGATCATCGCCGGGACGACGCTTGACGAACAGGTGGACGAGGATCCCCACGGCCACGAGGAAGACGACGATGCTGGTCCACACGTTGAGCCGCTGCGTGATGCCGAAGAGCGAGACCGACTCGGCGTCGTCGATCCTGAGTGTCTCGATCCATACCCGGCCGAGGGTGTAGTAGGCCACGTAGAGCCAGACCATGCGCCCGCCGCGCAGATTGAGCTTCCGCGCGAGCAGCAGCAGCAGGGCGACTCCGGCGAGATTCCAGAGCAGCTCGTACAGGAAGGTCGGGTGGAAGAGAGTCCCCGGGTCCTGGTCCTGCGGGAAGTTGGCATTGTCCGCGTCGATCTCCAGACCCCAGGGCAGCGTCGTCGGTGCCCCGAAGAGTTCCTGGTTGAACCAGTTGCCGAGCCGGCCGACCGCCTGCGCCAGCAGAATGCCAGGAGCTGCGGCGTCGGCGAAGGCGGACAGTTTCACTCCTGCCCTGCGGGCCCCGATCCAGGCGCCGACGGCGCCGAGGGCGATGGCGCCCCAGATACCGAGACCGCCCTGCCAGATCTGCGGTATCCGCGCCAGGTCCCCGTCCGGCCCGAAGTACGCGTCCGGCGAGGAGACGACGTGGTAGAGCCGACCGCCGATGATGCCGAAGGGGATGGCCCAGATGGCGATGTCCCAGACCGCGTCGGCGTGACCGCCGAAGGACACGAAGCGCTTCTGGGTGAGGATGAGCGCCAGGATGATCCCGGCGAGGATGCACAGGGCGTAGGCGTGGATGGTGAACGGGCCGAGATCGAAGCTCGCCCATTGCGCCGGCGGGCTCGGGATCGACGCCGCGATACCTGCGATCATGCGCGATTGCCCGCCGGGTCGTGCCCGGTGCCGTCGTGCGCCGTGCCGTCGCGCGACGTTCCCGAGCTGAGTTCCCGCGTCAGCTCGGCCACAGCCTCCACGCCTCCGTCCCGCAGGGCGGCGACGAGGGCCGTACCGACGATCACGCCGTCGGCATAGGCTCCGATCTCGCGTACCTGAGCTGAGGAAGATACCCCGAGCCCCACGCACACGCGCTCGGCGCCGGCGTCATGGGCCGCGGACACAACAGCCTCGGCGGCGGCGCCGACGGAGCTCCTCGCCCCGGTGACACCCATGACCGACACGGCGTAGACAAAGCCGCGACTGGCGTCCACGGTGGTTCTCATCCGCTCCGGCGAGGTGGACGGCGCCACGAGGAACACGCGGTCCAGGCCGAGCTCCTCGGAGACGGCGAGCCATTCGGAAGCCTCGTCCGGGATGAGATCGGGTGTGATGAGCCCGGCCCCGCCCGCTGCGGCGAGGCGCTCGGCGAATTCCCGGACGCCCATCCGCATGACCGGATTCCAGTAGGTCATGACCAGCACGGCGGCGTCGGTGGTGCGCGTGATGCCTTCGACGACGGAGAAGATCTCGGAGACCGTGAAGCCGTTCGCCAGTGCCTCGACCGTTGCCTCCTGGATGACACGGCCGTCCATCACCGGGTCGGAGTAGGGGATCCCCACCTCGATCAGATCCATACCGTTGCGGGCCATGGCGATACCGGCCTCGATGGTGGTGCGGACATCGGGGAAACCCGCCGGCAGATACCCGATGAGGGCCGCGCGGTTCTCGCGATGTGCCTTGTCGATCGCGGCCGCTGCCCTCGAGCCGCCCCTGTGGGCCGGTCCTGTCGCCTGGTCCTTCGACGGCGTCGTCACAGCTGCTCGCCCTCCTCGGCGATCTCCTGCTCAGCGCTCTCTTCGGGCAGCAGATCGAAGTAGCCCGCGGCGGTCGCCACGTCCTTGTCCCCGCGGCCCGACAGATTGACCACCACCACTTTGTCCGAGGCCTGCTCGCCGGGCTCCAGACCAGCAGTGAGCCGCTGCCCGATCTTCATGGCGCCGGCGAGGGCGTGCGCTGTCTCGATGGCCGGGATGATGCCCTCGGTCCTGCAGAGGACGGTGAAAGCCTCCATGGCCTCGGCGTCGGTGATCGGCTCGTATTTGGCGCGCCCGATGTCGGCGAGGTAGGCGTGCTCGGGGCCCACACCCGGATAGTCGAGGCCGGCGGAGATCGAGTGCGACTCCATGGTCTGGCCGTCCTGGTCCTGCATGAGATAGGACCGGGCACCGTGCAGCACCCCAGGCCGCCCGAGGGTGATCGTCGCGGCGTGCCGCCCGGTCTCGACTCCGTCTCCGCCCGCCTCGAACCCGTAGAGCGCCACCTGGCGGTCGTCGAGGAACCCGTGGAACATGCCGATGGCGTTCGAACCGCCGCCCACGCATGCACACACGGCGTCCGGCAGCTTCCCCGTCTGCTCGATGATCTGCTCCCGCGTCTCCTCGCCGATGACCTCGTGGAAGTACCTGACCATGGACGGGAACGGGTGCGCTCCGGCGGCGGTGCCGAGCAGGTAGTGCGTGGTCCCCACGTTCGCCACCCAGTCACGCAGGGCGTCGTTGATGGCGTCCTTGAGGGTCTGAGACCCGGTGGTCACGGGGATGACCGTCGCTCCGAGCAGCTGCATGCGCGCGACGTTCAGGGCCTGACGCCGGGTGTCCTCCGCGCCCATGTAGACCACGCACTCGAGCCCGAGGAGAGCTGCCGCCGTCGCGCTGGCGACCCCGTGCTGCCCGGCGCCGGTCTCGGCGATCACACGGGTCTTGCCCATGCGCTTGGCGATCAGGGCCTGGCCCAGCACGTTGTTGATCTTGTGGGAGCCCGTGTGGTTCAGGTCCTCGCGCTTGAGGAAGACCCGCACACCTCCGCAGTGCTCTGCGAAGCGCTGGGCTTCGGTGAGCAGCGAGGGACGACCGGCGTAGTTCCTGTTGAGATCTGCCACCTGCGCGGTGAACTCCGGATCGGCCTTGGCCTTGTCGAAGGTGTCCTGCAGTTCGTCGAGCGCCGCGATGAGTGATTCGGGCATCCACCGGCCACCGTAGGAACCGAAATAGGGTCCGGGCGCATGGCGGAGGCTCTCGTCGTGGCTGAGGAAGGCCTCGGCCGTCCCGGAGTCGATGGCGTCAGCTGACTCGACGTCCGCAGCGTGGCCCTCGGTGTCCTGGTGGATATCAGTCATGACGTCCGCATTCCTGTCCTGTTGATGGTGTCCCGGACGGTTCGCCGTCGGGCTTCGTCGTGCACGCGCATCACTCGGAGGACCCCCGCGCCTCAGCCGCTCGTCGGTACGATCGCGCCCTGCCGGGCCGCTCTGCCCGCCCGCCTGAACTCGCCGATGATCGCCGCCGGGTCCTCACCGCGCACGAGTGCCTCGCCCACCAGCACGGCGTGCGCTCCGTCCGCGGCGTAGTCGGCGACGTCAGCGGACGTCCGCACCCCGGACTCGGCGATGATGACGGCGTCGGCGGGGATGAGTTCGGTCAGCGAGCCGAACACCGACCGATCGACCTCCAGGGTCTTCAGATCACGGACGTTCACGCCGATCACGGACGCACCGGCCGCTACCGCCCTGCTCACCTCGTCCGCGGTGTGGGTCTCCACGAGCGCCGTCATCCCGAGCGCCTCGGCCAGGGAGAGGAACGAGGTGAGCTCGGCGTCGGAGAGGGCTGCGACGATCAGGAGCACGACGTCGGCGCCGTGCGCTCGCGCTTCCCAGATCTGGTACTCGTCGACCATGAAGTCCTTGCGGAGCACCGGGATCCCCACGGCCTCACGGACTGCGTCGAGATCCGCGAGCGATCCGCCGAAACGCCGTTCCTCGGTCAGCACCGAGATGACGGCGGCGCCGCCCCGCGCGTAGGTCGAGGCCAGCGCCCCGGGGTCGCCGATGTCGGCCAGCGCTCCCTTGGACGGGCTGCTGCGCTTGACCTCCGCGATGACCGCCACGTCGGTGCCGCGTCCGCTGTTCAGCGCGGCGAAGGCGTCCAGGGGCGCCGGGGCGGCGGAGGCTGCCGCCCGCAGGGCCTCGAGGGGCACGGCGCGACGCCGAGCGGCTAGATCCTCGCGGACGCCCCGGACGATGTCATCGAGCACCGTCATCTAGTGAGCGTTGTTCTTCAGCTTCGACCCGCCCACGCCGTAGCCGATCTTGCGGAGGACGAAGCCGACGAGGAGTCCCACGAACATCACGGCGATACCGATCCAGAACAGGAGAGTACCGAAGTCGTTGTTGCCTTCGGTGCTCGCGAGGATGAAGGCGAAGGACGCGACCGCTGCACCGGCCAGCATGATCAGCACACAGGTCCACGCCGCGGGACTGTTGCCGTGCCCGATGGTCTCGTCAGGCTGCTGGGCATGGTTCTCGGACGAGTTGCGGTGCTGCGAGGTGCGGGTCTCGGCTGCCATGGGAAATCTCCTTCGAACGGGTCTGGTCCCATTCTGCCATTGATGGGCCGCCCGGGCTGCACGGTACTGTGCAGTGCAGTGCGCTGCACAGTACCGGTCCGGCTCACCGGGTCGGGTCGTTCCCCCGTGAGAGCTCGTCCCAGCTGTCGATCTCGTCCGCGTGTGCACTGCCGCTCGTCGTGCGCCTGCCCGAGCGGGTGTCCGTGTCCGCTGCCCGGGTGGCGCCCTCCGGCTGGACCGCGGCCGGCGGGATGTCGCCGGTGGACGGGGCCGGAGCACCCGGCAGCAGTGGTTCCGCCTTGGCAGCCTCACCCCTGGACCCTGTGTCGTAGCGGCGGTTGACACTCCAGCGCCGACCCGCGACAACCACCCACGCAGCAGCCAGGACCAGCAGGACACCGGTTGCCACGGCGAGCCAGGGGAAAGCGGTGGCAGCGGACTGCGCACCGGGAAGGGAACTGACGCCGATGGCCGCACCGATCGCCGGTTCGGCAGCCGCTGAAGGATCGAGGGCGACCTTGCCACTCACGAGGGCTATGCCGACCCCGGACAGCACGAGGATGGTGGCGATGATCCACCGTGCCACACGTCCGGCGATCGAGACCGCGATGGCGGCGGCGAGTGCCACGAGCGCGAACGCGGTCACGGGTGTGGCGGCGTCGCTGCCGGCGATCATGAGATCGGGGCTCTGCACGGCTTCCTGCGGAAGGCTCACGGTGAGCCAGGTCCGGGTCGTGGAGCCGAAGGCCAGCAGTGCCACGAGCACGATTCCCAGGACCACGACGCCGCGGCGCGTGAATCGGCCCGGCGTACGTGGAACCCGGTCCGGGGCGGACCCTGCCGGTGTGCTTGCTGCCGCCCCGCTCACAGCACACCCGCTGTCGCCGGGCGCAGACCCGTCGCGGTCAGCACGGCGCGCAACGGTGCGGCCGCCTTGTTGACGGTCTCGAGGGCCTCGGCGTCCAGGACGGAGTCCGCGACGATGCCGCCGCCGGCCTGCACGTAGGCCGTGCCGTCCATCAAGAGCGCCGACCGGATCGCGATGGCCAGGTCCATGTCGCCGGCGAAGTCGAGGTAGCCGACCACTCCCCCGTAGATGCCGCGCCGGTGCGGTTCCACCTCGTCGATGAGGCGCAGGGCCCGGGGCTTCGGGGCTCCTGACAGAGTTCCCGCGGGGAAGGTGGCCGCGAGGACGTCGTAGGCGCTCCTGCCCGGTGAGAGCCGTCCCACCACGGTGGAGACGAGGTGCATGATGTGGCTGAACTTCTCCACCTCCATGAACTGCGTGACATCGATGCTGCCGGGCCGGCACACCTTGGACAGGTCGTTGCGGGCCAGGTCCACGAGCATGAGGTGCTCGGCCTTCTCCTTCGTGTCGGCCCGGAGTTCGACGGCGAGGCTGCGGTCCTCCTCGGTGGTGCGCCCGCGCGGCCTGGACCCGGCGATGGGATGCGTGATGACCTCGTCCCCGGTGACCGTGACGAGCGCCTCGGGTGAACTGCCCACGATCGAGTAGGCCCGGCCGCCGGCGTCCTCGAGGCTGAACAGATACATGTAGGGGCTCGGGTTCGTGGTGCGCAGCACCCTGTAGACGTCGAGGGCGGAGGCGTCGCACTCGATCTCGAAGCGACGGCTGATGACCACCTGGAAGACGTCCCCGTCGACGATCGCCCGTTTCCCTCGCTCGATCGCGGCGAGGTAGTCGGGTTCGAACCACGACTCGCGGACCCGGTCGGTCGCACCGTCCACGTGCGCGACGTCGGCCAGCACCGACACGGTGGACTCCGCCGGCGCCGCGACACGGGCGAGCATGGCGCGGACCCGCGCCACGGCGTCGTGCCAGGCCTCGTCGACGCGGTCGTCCGTGCCGTCGAAGTTGATGGCGTTCGCCACCAGGGTCAGGGATCCCTCCGCGTTGTCGTGGATGGCCAGATCCGAGACGAGGCACATGGCCAGCTCCGGAAGGAGGAGGTCGTCCTCCGGCGGGCTCGTCAGCCTCTCCCAGTGCCGCACCGCCTCCCAGCCCACGAAGCCGACCATGCCCGAGGTGAAGGGGGGCAGGCCCTCGAACCGTTCAGTGCGCAGCGCCTCGACGGTCAGCCGCAGGGCCTCGACCGGATCGCCGTCGACGGGAACCCCCGCCGGTGGTTCGCCGAGCCAGTGCGCTGCACCGTCGCGCGTGGTCAGCGTGGCGCGGGAGCGCGATCCGATGAAGGAGTAGCGCGACCAGACTCCCCCGACGGCCGCGGACTCCATGAGGAACGTACCCGGCTGGCCCGCGGCCAGCTTGCGATACACGCCGATGGGTGTGAGCGCGTCGGCGAGCACCACTAGACGCACCGGGACCACGCGGCGGGTGGCGGCGAGTTCGCGGAACTCCTCGAGCGTGGGGCTGATGGTTCCCAACTGCTGCATCGGCTCAGGTTCTTTCACTGTCGGATTCACTGTCGGGCCGGTCGGCTTTCACCGCGTGGAGCGAGCGGTTGT
>JARIBG010000007.1 GCA_029257465.1 Arthrobacter sp.
CTCAGTCGTTGAGCCTCTGGTACATCACATGGTCCTGCCAGACGCCGGCGATCTTCAGATATCGCGGCGCCAGTCCGTACTGTTCGAAGCCCGCTCGGGCCAGAACGCGGCGGGAGGCGTCGTTGGCAGGCAGGGTCTCGGCCTGGACGCGATGGAGGCCCAGTTCCGAGAACGCCAGGGCGACGGCCGCCTGTACGGCCTGCGTCGCGAGTCCCCGGTCCGTTCGATCCTCCGCAAGCCAGTAGCCCATGCTGCACGACTGGAAGGGTCCCTGGACAATACCGTTCAGCGTCAGCCGACCGGCGATCGTCCCGTCGTCGTCGAGGATGACCAGTGGGAACGCATCACCGCGCTCGTGCCGGACCAGCGCTGCCTCGATATCAGCGTGCTGTCCGGCGACGGTGACGTAGTTTTCCTCACGCAGCGGCTCCCACGGCGCCAGGAACTCGCGATGACGCCGGAGTAGCTCCGCCAGGTCTGCGGCGTCGTGCACGGTGACGAGACGGAGGCGAGAGGACACGATCCCAGAGTGCCATGCGCGGTCCGGTCCTCCAGGTTCAGCCGTAGAACAGCGAGCGCGGTATAGATGGGTCATGACCCTTGAACTCCGTCCATGGACACCCAACGATGCCCCGGACCTGCTGGCGGCCTACCGGGAGAACCCGGATCTGGTCACGCAGTTCGGAGAGGTCGAGCTCTCCTCCGTCGAACAGGCGCAGATTTTCATCGGCGAGTATCTCGGCGCAGCGCCGTCCCGCCGCACCTGGGCACTGAACGTCGACGGCGCGGTCGTGGGCAATGTCGGCCTGTCGAACATCGAGCGCGATCACGAGACGGCGTGGGCCTCTTACTGGCTCGTCTCCGCAGCCCGCGGCAACGGCTATGCAGCGCGGGCTCTCGGTGCTGCTGCCGGCTGGGCGTTCGACGACGGCCTCTTCCGGCTCGAACTGGGGCACCGGGTGAACAATCCGGCGTCGTGCGGGGTCGCCACGCGGGCGGGCTTCGTTCCCGAGGGTATTGAGCGTGGGAAGCTGCGCTACGGAAGTCGACGGTTCGACGTCGAGACCCACGCTCGTCTTCGCACCGATCCGGTGCCGGATCTGTGCGTGGTCGATATGGTCGAATGATGCTGGCCGCGGTCACAGCACAACTCATCCTGATAACAATGTGCTGTCGGCCGAGGAGCTCGCCGGTCACCTTGGTACCTTCTGAACCATGACACGACGAATGCGGGCGGGCATTGCGATGGCTGGTCTTGTGACGGCGGTGCTGCTCTCGGGCTGCACAACCGCGGATGAGCCGGAGGTCGAGGAGCAATCCACCCCGTCGACGGCGCCGTCGACGGCCGGTACATCCGTCGCAGACGCTGAGCCGGTGACGGGTACGTATACGGGGACCACCACGTTCGATCTCGGCCCTGCTCCCGAGGGTGCCACTACCATTTCGATCACGCTGACGTGTCTCAGCCCGGGCACGTTCGGTGTGGAGGGCGGTGGGGAAGCCCTATGCGACGACGGCGTCAGCGCGGAGGCTCCCGGAGCCACCGCCATCTGGTCGCTGCCTTTTTCGGCAGGCCAGGAATCGATCGAGGTGACCACGAGTGATCCGGACGCCACCTATCAGGCGAGAATCTTCTACAAGACCGACTGATCCTGTCCGGGGCTTTCTCTCTCCGTTCGGTCGCCCGGTGTCTCCGTGCGTTCTATCAGCTTCCACGGACCGCCGCGCAGCGGAGTCAGCGTCACGGCGAGGTAGATGACGAAGGCGGCGGTGAAGGTGGCCGTCAGGCCGAAGGAGTTCGCAGCGAATCCGCCCAGGAGACTTCCGAGGGGCATGCCGGCCCAGGCTCCGGCGGTGATCAGTCCCAGGACGCGAGCGCGCAGGTGGGGTGGAATGCGCTCGAGCTCGACGGCGCCGATGATCGGGTTGATCGCTCCGGCCGCCAGGCCGGACAGGATGAAAACCCCGAGCAGCCATGGGGTATCCAGGCCCAGTGCCGGACCGAGCGATGAACCGGTGATAAGGGTGTAGCAGATGACGAACGGGACGCGGCGGGGAAGTCTGTGGGCAATGAAACCGAAGACGATCGAGCCGACGAGCGCTGCACCGCCGAACGAGCCGGCAATGATGCCGAGCGACGCCGGCCCAGCGAGTTCCTGGCTGGCATAGAGGGGCAGCAGCGTGCCGCCTCGCGCGGCGTCGAGCGTGTTCGTGATGAGGACGAGGAGGATCAGTGGTCGGAGAAGGCGATCGCTTCTGACGAAGCGCAGCCCATCGCGCAGATCAGCCCAGTAGCCGCCCGGGACCGCATCGGCGACGACGTCGGTCGATGGCGACGGCGCTGCCGGACGGATGAGGACACCTGAAACCAGGGCGGAGAGTGCGAATGCTCCCGCGGTGACCAAAAGCGCGGGGAAAGCTCCGAGCGATGCCACGAGGAGTGCTGCCAGCGGCGCTCCGATAAGGGTCGCGGCGCGGGTGGCGCCGTCGAGGAAGCCGACGGAACGCTCCAATGGAATCCGTGCTTCGGTGGAGAGATCCGGCAGCAGGACGCGGCGCGCTGTCTCCCCGGGTGTGTCGAGGAGCCCGCTGAGGAACACGAGCGCGAGCAGTGCCGGGAACGGCAGACCCGTCAGAGCAGCGAGAACGGGGATCAGAGCGATCGTCATACCGCTCACGACGTCGGAGCCGACCGACGAGCGCAGGTATCCGATGCGGTCCACCAGCACCCCGCCCAACGGCGCACCGAGGACCACGGGAGCGGTAGTGGCTGCTGCTGCGATACCGACCTGGATCGGCCCACCGCCGGTTTCGAGGACGAGGAAGGGGATGGCGAAGAGGGTGACGACGTTGCCGGTGCGCGAGAGGGTATGGGCCATCAGCAGTGCTGTGAGGGAGAGGCGCGCCCGTCCGGGAGTATTCATGTGGCGCTGCGATACGCCTGCATGAGGAGGAAGATCTCTTCCGCACCATCGCCGGCCGAGTGGTCGGCGCTGATACCCGCCCACTTCTCCTCGAGTGCATGGAAGTCGTCCCGGAGTTCGTGCAGTTGCTCAGCGGTGAGGCGGAGTCGGCGGTCGCTGCCGACGGCGCCGTCGACCCACACGCGGTCGAGCCGGGGCATGGACTCCACGTACGCCTCGTACTGGCGGGCGTAGTGCTGGCCCAGGATGCGGTAGTAGTCCTTCGCGACCCTGAACTTCTCCGGGTCACTGGCGAAGTCGGCGTCGTCCCACACCGTCTGCTCCTGGCTCGCCCGCCACCAGCGTTCGCGCCGGTC
>JARIBG010000020.1 GCA_029257465.1 Arthrobacter sp.
GATACTCGAGTGGACCCGGGTGCGCGGGTCGGCCGGCTCGTCGGCGTCGTCCGTCGGTCCGTTGTCGATGCCGTCGGGCACCTGGTCCGCGAGATTCTCGGTGAGATTGTCCGCCGCCCGCGCCAGACCGCTCTCTTCGTCGTCGTATTCGTGCTTCGTGGTTCCCATGACAGGTCCTTTCCCTTGGCTGTGCTGCCAGCCTTCCACAGCGGTCCGCATTCCCAAACCGGGCGCGGGCGCCGTGCAGCTCAGAGCCGGAGCAGAATTTTGCCGGTATGCTCCCCCGCGTCGAAGTAGGTGTGGGCGCGGGTTACGTCGTCCAGGTCGAAGACGCGGTCCACGAAGGGCCGCACCATGCCCGAGGCGACCCATGGCCACACACTGTCGCGGACCGCGGCCATGATGGCTGACTTCTCGGCGATCGGGCGGGAGCGCAGTGTGGTCCCGGCGACACTCGCGCGCTTGCCCATGAGTGCGGACAGATCGAGCTCGGCGCGGGCGCCACCCTGCAGCCCGATGACCACCAGGCGCCCGTTGGTGGCCAGCGCTGCGATGTTGCGGGCGAGGTACTGGGCGCCGACGACGTCGAGGATCACATCGGCGCCCCGGCCCCCGGTCGCCAGCGAGAGCTGCTCCACGAAGTCCTGCTCGCGGTAGTTGATGAGGGTGCGCACCCCCAGTGAGTGGGCGACGTCGAGCTTCGCAGCTGAACCCGCGGTGACGTGCGGCACCGCACCCAGGGCTAGGCTGAGCTGGATGGCCATGACGCCGATCCCCCCGGACGCACCGTGGATCAGGACGTCCTCGCCCTCGGCGAGAGAGGCCTGCAGCACGAGATTCGACCACACGGTGGCAGCCGTCTCGGGCAGTGCCGCAGCCTCGACCAGGTCCACGCCGTCGGGCGCCGGCACCACCTGACCAGCAGGGACGGCGACCTGCTGCGCATACCCGCCACCGGCCAGGAGAGCGACGACGGGGTTCCCCTGACGGAAGATCGACCCGTTGGGATCGGTTATGTGTCCCGACACCTCCAGCCCGGGAATCGCCGATGCACCTGCAGGCGGCGGATACAGCCCCTTGCGCTGCTGCACGTCAGCGCGGTTCAAACCGGCGGCGACGACGTCGATGAGCACCTCACCGGCTCCCGGCACCGGATCGGGGACCTCCTGCACGGAGAGCACCTCCGGGCCCCCGGCACCCTCGATCATCACTGCTCGCATGTCCGATCCTCCCGTTACAGGTATTTGGGGCTCCCCCGTCCCCCGTGAAACACTGACCGCGGGAAGGTTGTCCGAGCGGCCGAAGGAGCTGGTCTTGAAAACCAGTGGGCGGTAACCCCGTCTCAAGGGTTCGAATCCCTTACCTTCCGCCCCTGAGGAGGTCCCGCAGTGCGGGGCCTCCTCCTGTGTATCACCTGGACACCGCTTTCCGCCCGTTGCCCCTCCACGAGGACACCGGCCCTGAAGTGTCGCTTTACCGGCCACGATCTGGTTTGCTTCTCCCGGGGATGGAATGTCGCCTGCGTCACATACAGTGCACATGCCAACGCGCCCGCCCACCGGGGTCGGCGAATTTCACTCGCGGCTGCTTGCGGTCATGGTCAAGGAGAATTCGAACGAATGATCAATTCGTCATGGAGGGGAGCGCTCGGAGTGGCGCTGTCGGTGGGGCTGATCGCCTCACCCCTGGTCGCCCTGCCGGCCGTAGCGGTCGATGCGCCGCCGGTCACGCCCACACCCACACCCACACCTCCCCCTCCCACCGAGCCTGCCGTGCCCGGCGCCGTCGTCCCCATCCGGGACATCCAGGGAACGGGTGCCACCACACCGCTGGCCGGCCAGAGCGTCACCACGCGCGGCAAGGTCACGGCCGCCTACCCCACCGGTGGGTTCGACGGCTTCTATCTGCAGACGCCCGGCTCCGCCGCAGCTGAGGACCAGGGCGCATCGGATGCGATCTTCGTCTACTCACCGGCCACCGTGGGCGAGGTCGCCGTCGGTGACTACGTCGAGGTCACCGGTGTGGCCGGTGAGTTCTTCGGTCTGACCCAGCTCACGGTCGCCGCCGGCGGCACCGTGAAGGTCGATGAAGCAGCCGAGGAAGTGAAGGCCTCCGGGATCGCGTTGCCTGCAACCGAGCAGGCCCGCGAAGCGGTCGAGGGCATGCTCTTCCAGCCCTCCGGCGACTTCGTCGTCAGCGACAACTACACGCTGAACCAGTACGGTGAGGTCACCCTCGCCGCCGGGGGTTCGGTGCTGGTGCAGCCCACCGAGGTGGCGCCACCCGGCACACCCGAGAACGCCGCCGTCGCCGCCGACAACGCCGCCCGCAGCATCAGGCTCGACGACGGCGCCACCACGAACTTCCTGAACAACGCCAACCGCGGCGAGGTGCTGCCCTACCTGACCCCTGATCAGCCGGTCCGCGTGGGCTACAGCGCGGACTTCGTCTCGCCCGTGGTCATGGACTACCGCAACAACTCCTGGAAGTTCCAGCCCCTGGCCGAACTCGACGGAGCAGCACCCGGCGAGGTCCAGCCCGTCGACTTCACCGGTGAGCGGCCCGCCGCTCCCGCCGAGGTGGGCGGAGACCTGACGATCGCCTCGTTCAACGTGCTGAACTACTTCGCCACCACCGGCGAGGAACTCAGCGGCTGCACCTACAACACCGACCGCGCGGGGAACCCGATCACCGTCAACAGGGGCTGCGATGCCCGCGGCGCCGCGAACCCGGAGAACCTCGAGCGGCAGGAGGCGAAGATCGTCTCCGCGATCAACACCCTCGACGCCGACGTCGTCACCCTCATGGAGATCGAGAACTCGGCCACGTTCGGCAAGGACCGCGACTTCGCCCTCGGAACGCTCGTCGAGGCCCTCAACGAGGAGGCGCCCGGCACGTGGGACTACGTCCGCTCCCCCGCGGCGGTTCCCACGAACGAGGACGTCATCCGCACGGCCATGATCTACCGGAAAGCCGTCGCGGAACCGGTCGGAGAGTCGATCATCCTCGACGACGACGTCGCGTTCTCCAACGCCCGCAAGCCGCTCGCCCAGGCGTTCAAGCCCGTGGGCGGTTCGGCCGACGAGGTCTTCCTCGCCATCGTCAACCACTTCAAGTCGAAGGGCTCGGCGCCCAGTTCCGGACCGAACGCCGACGCCGGCGACGGTCAGGGCGCATGGAACGCCGCCCGGGTGGCCCAGGCCGAGGCACTGGCCGCCTTCGCGGACGAAACGCGCGCGACGGTGAAGACGGACAGGGTGTTCCTCACCGGGGACTTCAACTCCTACACGCAGGAGGATCCCATGCGGGTCCTCTACGACGCGGGCTACGTCAACCAGGGAGCCAAGGACGACTCCTACTCCTACGTGTTCTCGGGCCTGAGCGGTTCGCTCGACCACGTCCTCGCCTCACCCGCGGCGGACGCCACCGTCACCGGTGTGGACACGTGGAACATCAACTCGGCCGAGTCCGTGGCCCTTGAATACAGCCGCTACAACGCCAACGTCACCGACTACTACGCCGCTGATCCCTACCGGGCCAGTGATCACGATCCCGTGATCGTCGGCACGGACGCTGCACCCGGCGGCGGTGCCGGTTCCGGTTCCACCGAGATCAATCTACTGAACATCAACGATTTCCACGGGCGCATCGACAAGAACACGGTCCGGTTCGCGGGAACGGTGGAGCAGTTGCGGGCGGAGTACGGAGAGGGCGCAACCGCTTTCCTGTCCGCCGGCGACAACGTCGGTGCCTCCCTGTTCGCCTCCTCCCTGCAGGACGACGAGCCGACGATCGACGTGCTGAACGCCCTCGATCTGCGCGCCTCGGCCGTGGGCAACCACGAGTTCGACAAGGGCATCGACGATCTCACGGGTCGCATCACCGATTCGGTCGACTACGACTACCTCGGCGCGAATGTCTACGCCAAGGGCACCGAGGATCCGCTGCTCGAGGAGTACAGCATCATCACGGTCGGCGGGATCGACGTCGCCGTCATCGGTGTGGTCACGGAGGAGACGGCGACGCTCGTCACTCCCGGGGGGATCGAGAACGTCGACTTCGGCGATCCCGTGGAGGCCGTCAACCGTGTGGCCGCGGAGATCGAGGAGCAGGATCTCGCCGACGTCATCGTCGCCGAGTTCCACGAGGGTGCCGGCGACGGCGTCGTCGAGGGTGCGACCATCGAGGAGGAGATCGCTGCCGGCGGTGCCTTCGCGGAGATCGTCACGCAGACCTCGCCGCTGGTGGACGCCATCTTCACCGGTCACACGCACAAGCAGTACGCCTGGGACGGCCCCGTCCCGGGCGCCGCGGGTGAGACCAGGCCCATCCTGCAGACCGGCTCCTACGGCGAATTCGTCGGTCAGGTCACGCTGAGCGTCGATACCGCCACGGGCGACGTCGACTCCTACACCGCGCGCAATGTCGCCAGGACCACCGCCGAGGATGCGGCACTCGTCGCCGCCTACCCACGGGTGGCCGAGGTCAAGACCATCGTCGATGCCGCCCTCGCCGAGGCCGCGGTCATCGGGGAGCAGCCCGTCGGGTCGGTCACGGCGGACATCACCACCGCCTTCACCGGGACCACCCGCGACGACCGCAGCTCGGAGTCCACGCTGGGCAGCCTCGTGGCCGATTCGCTGCGGGCCAGTCTCTCCTCGCCCGAGCGGGGAGGCGCGCAGATCGGCGTCGTCAACCCGGGTGGGCTCCGCAACGAGCTCTACTACGCGCCCGACGGCGTCGTGACCTTCGCCGAGGCCAATGCGGTGCTCCCGTTCGTCAACGACCTGTGGACCACCACGCTCACCGGCGCGCAGTTCAAGACCATGCTGGAGCAGCAGTGGCAGCCCGAGGGCAGCTCGCGCTCGTTCCTGGCCCTGGGCCTGTCCGACAACGTGAGCGTCACCTACAACCCGGATCTCGAGCGAGGTGCGCGGATCACCTCCGTCCTCATCGACGGGGAGTTCCTCGACCCGGCGAAGGACTACCGGATCGGCACGTTCAGCTTCCTGGCCCAGGGTGGTGACAACTTCACGGTCTTCCGCGACGGCTCCGACACGCGCGAGTCCGGACTCGTGGACCGGGATGCCTGGATCGACTACATCGGCGAGAACAGTCCGCTGTCGCCGTCCTTCGACCGGCGCAGCGTCCAGCTGCAGGGCGCCCCGACCACCGTGAAGGCCGGCACGAACGTGTCCTTCTCGGTGTCGAAGCTGGATCTCACCTCGCTCGGCAGCCCCGCCAATACCGCACTTGCCGCCAGCTTCGTGGGCTCGGGCGGGACGACGACGCCGCTGGGGTCGGTGCCGGTGTCCAACGGGAGCGCCACGGTGAATCTCGCGATCCCGACGACGCTGAGCGGGCAGGGCAGGATCGTCCTGACCGCGACGCCGAGCGCCACGACGGTGACCCTTCCGGTCACCATCGAGAGCGCGACCACGCAGCCGCCGAAACCCTCGTGCGTGAAGCCGAAGCCGCCCACGCAGGCCTGGAACATCGGGGGCTGGATCCGCTACGCGGTACAGCTCGTGAACTACTACCGCTGCCTGTTCCGGTAGCACCGGCTCCCCGAGGGAACCGACCGACGTAAGACCACGAGGGACCCCCACCGCACCGGTGGGGGTCCCTCGTGGCGTCAGCGCAGGATCACGGTCCTCCCGTGCAGGATCGCGGCCGCGATCCCGTCGGCGTCCAAAAGTGTCCTGCCGCCGGCGGCCGGCGACGCCCCTGCTTCGGCGGCGATGGCCGTCCCCCACTGGACCGCGGACAACTGGAGGCCGATGACGAACAGGGACTCCTGCACCGATCCGCTCCGATCCACGGCGCGATACGGCGGTGCCGTGACATCGAGCCCGCTGGAGGCAACCGGCACGCCGTCGTCCGCCATGAACACCCGTGGCCGTACCAGGCCCTGGTCGAGGAGCGAGCGCAGGAGCGGCGAGGCGCTCGAGGCGACCCGATTGGGTGGCGTCATCGCCTCGACGAGCCAGCGCGCCGAGAAGGAGCCGCCACGCACCCAGGGGGAGCTGACGCGGAGAAGTTTCTCGTCCGGATCCACGTCGAAGCGCGGATCGGGGCCGACGAAACACACGATCCCGGCCCGCACCAGGGCCGCGAGCTGGGCGATCCTCACCGGGGGCGGGCCGCTGGCGAGACCCTCCACGAGGGGCTCGAACCAGCCCTGCAGCTCGGCGTCCCAGGACGCGGCGGAGATCCCGCCCTCGGCGACCGCCTGCTTGATCACCGAGCGTCCGGCGTTCAGCGCACCGATCATCATCTTCAGCGGGTCGTCCTCGCCCTTCGCCGATCCGTCGGCGTCCATGTCGAGTTGCTCGAGGACCGCGGCGGTGAAGTCCTCGACGTTCGCGAAGTGCACTCCGGCGAACGGGCGGGCCAGCGCCTGGACCACGAGTCGCTGGGTCGCCGGGATCGAGCGTTCCGCGACGCGCTCGGTGGCGGTGGACCAGCCCGGACCGTCGATCGCCAGAGCGTCAAGGAGGTCCCCGAGGAACGCATCGGTGGATCCCTCGACGACGTGGGCCTGCGTCCGGGCGAGCGTCGAGTAGTAGGCCCACAGCGCGTCGCGGTGCAGGAGCGGCCATACATCGTGGTCGAAACCTGCCTGGATACCCGACCGCGCGAACGCCAGTACCCGGTCGGTGGTGCAGAACCGCAGGCGCACACTGCGGGGAAGATAGGTGTCGAGGGCGGCCTTGGCACGATAGGGAACCCCACGGCGGGACGCCGCGACGAGGTTCGGTTCCGTGCCGGAGGGCTCGTACTCGAGGCGCGTGCCCGTCCCGTTCGAGAATCTCCCTCCCCGACCCTGCGTGAGCGCGATCATGGCATCGAAGAAGTTCAGCCCGAGGCCGCGCAGCAGGACGGTCTCGTTCGCGGGCAGCGTGTCCCAGGGGACATCGCCGGGGACGGCCGGCGGCCAGTACTGCAGCCCGTGAGCTTCGGCCGCGTCCTGGAGCTTGTGCTGCTCGGGCGTGAGATCCGCCGGAAGATGACCGAGTGCCAGCACGACGTCGTCCGCGTCCACGCGTGAATCGTCGTCGAGCGTGATGCGCCAGCGGTGTCCGGCCGCGGGCTCCTCCGCCGCAGCTGCCCCGTCCACGCGCTCACCCGCGCGTTCGAGGCTGATTGCCTCCCGCCGGTGATGGATCACCGAGACCCCGGGCGGGGCCAGGCGCACCAGTTCGGCGAACATCCACGTCAGGTAGCGTCCGTAGAGCACCCGGCTCGGGAAGTGACGGGATGCCAGAGCGCCGCATTCTCGCCGATCGGCGTCGTCGACCTGGATCAGGCCGTCGTCGACGCGGAGCCGCCAGTCGTCGAACGACAGCGGCAGGGCTGAGGCCGGGACTGCTGCCGCTGTCGCTCCGATGGGAACCACTGTGGGGTAGAGGCACGGGGTGTTCATGAGGAAGAGCCTGGACTGATCACGCCGCCAGATGTGGCCGGCGCCGGGTTCGTGGGGTTCGATGAGGTGGATCGTCACGGCCGGAGCAGCGTCGCCGAGCTCCCGGCAGCGGGCGATCAGGCGTTCGGTCACCGAGGTGCCACGGGGTCCGCCGCCGACGACGGCCACCTGCACTCCCCTCCGGTTCTTCACCTGTCAAGACTAACGAACGCCGCTCGTGCCCCTTTCCGGGCGTACTGTCCCGTGGTTCAATGCACCCCGGGAGCCCTGCATAGGATGGGCCCATGACGCACGAGACGGAAGAAACCAGTACGCTCGATCCCTTCCTCTGGCTGGAGGACATCTACGGGGAGAAGCAACTCGAATGGGTGCGTGCCGAGAACGCGGTGACCGAGCGCGCGGTCGTCTCCGGCACCTTCCACGACCGCGAGCGCAGCATCCTCGAGGTCCTCGACTCCACCGATCGCATCCCCATGGTCGGCAAGCACGGCCCGCACTACTACAACTTCTGGCGCGATGGCGAGCACCGCCAGGGTATCTGGCGTCGCACCACGTGGGACAGCTACACCACGGAGGCACCGGACTGGGAACTCCTGCTCGACGTCGATGCGCTCAGCGCCTCGGAGGGCACCGAGTGGGTGTGGGCGGGTGCTCTCTTCCTGCGCCCGGAGCAGGGGCAGCCCCATGAGCGCGTCCTGATCGCCCTGTCACCTGATGGTGGTGACGCCGTACGCTACCGGGAGTTCGATCTCGCCCTGCTGGATTTCGTGGACGGTGGTTTCGACATCCCCACCGCCAAGAGCCGCATCAGCTGGGCCGATCGCGACACGCTCTATGTCGGGACGGACTTCGGGCCCGGATCGATGACCACGAGCTCCTACCCGCGATCGGTGAGGGTCCTGCGCCGCGGCGAGGGCCTGGATGACGCCGAGCGCTTCTTCGAGGTGGACGAGGACCACCTGACGGCGCTCGCCCTGCACGATCCCACGCCCGGCTTCGAGCGCGACCTGGCCGTGGACAGCATCGACTTCTACACCCGCCGCTCCTACCTGCGGCAGGACGGCACCTGGCGGCTGATCGAGGTCCCCGAGGACGCGAGCATCTCGCTGCATCGCCAGTGGCTGCTCGTACGGCCGCGGACCGGCTGGACGATCGAGGGCCGCACGCACAGCGCAGGCTCGCTGCTCGTGATCGATGTCGAGGCGTTCCTCGCCGGTGAGCGCTCCTTCACGGCGGTCTTCACCCCGGATGCGGCCACAGCACTGCAGTCATGGAGCTGGACGCGCGAGTACCTGCTCCTGAATCTGCTGCATCACGTCTCCTCCGAGATCCGCATCCTCGATCCGGCCAGGGGCTGGGAGTACGAGCTGCTCGACGCCTGCCCGCCGCTGCACTCCGTGGACGCCTACGCGGTCGACGACGAGGACGACGACGCAGCTGACGACTACTGGCTCGTCGCCACCGGCTTCCTGACGCCGTCGACCCTCCACCGGGGCACGATCGGGGGCACCGGTGAGGCGATCAAGTCCTCGCCGTCCTACTTCGACGAGGATCGCTTCATGGTGGAGCAGCACTTCGCGGTCTCGAAGGACGGCACGCGTGTGCCCTACTTCCAGATCGCGGCGAAGGACCTGGTCCTCGACGGGCGGAATCCCACCCTCCTGTCCGGCTACGGCGGCTTCGAGAACGCCATGACGCCGGCCTACAGCGGGGTGATCGGCCGTGGCTGGCTGGAACGCGTCACCCAGGACGGGAGGCACGGCGTCTACGTCCTGGCCAATATCCGCGGCGGAGGCGAGTACGGACCACAGTGGCACCGTGCAGCGCTGCACGAGAACCGTCACCGGGCATACGAGGACTTCGCCGCGATTGCCGAGGATCTGGTGGAGCGCGGGGTCACCGCCCCTGCCCTGCTGGGCTGCACGGGGCGGAGCAACGGCGGACTGCTCGTGGGCAACATGCTCACCACGTATCCCCAGCTGTTCGGTGCCATCTCCTGCGGTGTGCCCTTGCTGGACATGCGCCGGTACACGAAGCTCTCCGCCGGTTTCTCCTGGATCGCCGAGTACGGTGACCCCGACAAGCCAGAGGAATGGGAGTACGTGCGCACGTTCTCGCCGTACCACCTCCTGAAGGACGACGTGCAGTACCCGAAGACGCTGATCTGGACGGCCACGAGCGATGACCGGGTGGGACCGGTGCAGGCACGCAAGATGGCAGCGAGGATGAAGTCCATGGGCATCGGGAACGTCTGGTTCCACGAGGCCCTCGAGGGTGGTCACGCCGGGGCAGCGGACAACCGGCAGGCCGCCAGGATGCACGCCATGAGTTTCGAGTTCCTGTGGCGGGCGCTGACCGGCTCGCTCTGAGAGGTCCCCGACGAGAATCCCACTCCCATCCCGACGTGGCCGACAGTGGGAGCGACGCCGCCGAACGGCCCCGCAGCAGCGTCAATCCCACTCGCCAGACCCGAACCCTGGGATTGACCGCCCAATCCCATCCCTACGTGGCCGACAGTGGGATCGACGTCGCCGAACGGCCCCGCAGCAGCGTCGATCCCACTCGTCGGGCCTTAACACTGGGAGCGACGGGCGAACGACCCACCTCGGGAATGGCCCGAACGCGAGAAACACGATGAATCAATGATCCATTCACGTGCACGGTGGGGACTGCATGCTCATCGGTGTCCGTCGAGGAATCGACGAGGTTCACCAGGATCATGCCGACGCCACCTGCGCGAGCGACTTCGTCGCTCTTGTCGGTACGGGCGATAGCACCGCGATCACAGACCACGATCTTGCCGGCGACCTTCGCCGGGTCGAGCGTGTTCGCGCCACAGAGATTCGGATTCGCCGCTCCCGCTGCGGCGACATTGGCGGCGATGACGACCGGGCTGGCCGGGACGCCGTTGCGCATGATGGATGCACCGCGGTACTTGGTGCCATCGGAGAACTCCGCCGTGCCCTGCAGCTC
>JARIBG010000029.1 GCA_029257465.1 Arthrobacter sp.
GCCTGTGATCCTCGTGTGTCGCACAGGAGGATGAACCGACCGGTCGCGAGGTCCTCGCCCTCCATCGGGGACGAGACGGAACCAAGGGAGGGCGGCGGGGTCGGGGCGGTAGGGGACGAGGGGGAGGTCGGGGAGGGCGCTGGACCGTGGACCGGAGCTGCGTGAGCCGCTGCAGGACCGACGACGTCGGCGTTCAGGGCTGCTGCGAACGGCGCGCCGTCCGTCACCCGGGCGTCCGCGGTGCCGGCTACCCGGGGATTGCAGTCCCTTCGCTCAGACCGCTACATGTCGGCGGATCGCCTCGACGAAGGCGTCGACGTCGTCCTCCGTGGTGTCGAACGAGCACATCCAGCGGACCTCTCCGGCGGCCTCGTCCCAGTCGTAGAAGCGGAAGCTCTCGCGGATGCGATCGGCGGCACCCGCAGGGAGGATCGCGAAGACCGCGTTGGCCGTGGTCTCCTGCGTCAGGGTCACGCCCTCGATCCCGCGGACGCCCTCCGTCAGCCGGGCAGCCATGGCGTTGGCGTGCGACGCCGAACGGAGCCAGAGGTCGTCCTGAAGCAGGGCGATCAGCTGTGCGGAGACGAAGCGCATCTTCGAGGCCAGCTGCATGTTGAGCTTGCGCAGATAATCGAGGCCGGTGGACGCCTCCTGGTTCAGGACGACGACGCACTCGCCGAACATGAGGCCGTTCTTCGTGCCGCCGAAGGAGAGGATGTCCACCCCCACGTCACGCGTGAAGGCGCGCAATGGTTGACCAAGCGCGGCTGCGGCGTTGGCGAGGCGTGCCCCGTCCATGTGGACGCGCATGCCCTTCGCGTGGCAGTGGTCGGCGATGGCCTTGATCTCGGCCACCGAGTAGAGCGTTCCGAGCTCCGTGGTCTGGGTGATGGATACCGCCAGAGGCTGGGCGCGGTGCTGGTCCCCCCAGCCCCAGGCTTCCCGGTCGATGAGCGCGGGCGTCAGTTTGCCGTCCGGCGTGGGAACGGTGAGAAGCTTGATACCGCCCACGCGCTCGGGTGCCGCGTTCTCGTCCACGTTGATGTGCGCCGTCTGAGGGCAGATCACTGCACCCCAGCGCGGGAGGATGGACTGCAGGGAGAGCACGTTCGCCCCGGTGCCGTTGAAGACGGGGAAGATGGAGATGCCCTCGCCGAAGTGGTGCTCCATCACCTCCAGTAGCCGGGCCGTGTACTGGTCCTCACCGTAGGCCACCTGATGCCCCTCGTTGGCGGCCGCCAGCGCCGTCAGGACCTCGGGATGCACGCCCGAGTAGTTGTCGGAGGCGAAGCTGCGCAGCGTGCGGTCGTGCAGCGCAGCAGGTACCTGGTTCGCAGCGGGAGCGTCCGCAGCGGATAGATCTAGAGTGTCGGTCACCGGACCATTATCCCCGATCCGGGTCGATGCGGGCACCGTTGACCTCGGCAGCGGGGGCCTCCAGCAGGGACGCGAGGGTTCTCGCCAGATCGTCGACGTGCGTGAACCCCGGGAAGGATCGCTCCGGCTGCTCCGCGCGCATGGTGTCGTCCACGAGCGCCTTCACCACGACGGCGGTCGAGGCCGCCTCGGACCCGTCCTTCGTGAAGCCCTGGGCCACGGCCTGCAGCCACGCATCGACCGAGGCCTTGACGGCGGCGTAGGAGGCGTTGGCCGCCGTCGGGGCTGCGACCGCGGTCGCGGTGACCGCGGCGAGCCTGCCGCCCCGTTCGGCCAGCTGATCGTAGAACGCCCTGGTGGTGTTGAACAGGGTCAGGAACACAGAGCTGTGGAGGAAGGCGTAGTCGTCGGTGCTCTGGGTGGTGATGCCTTTGCCGCCGCGCCACCCGCCCACGAGGTGGAAGAGCGCGTCGGCGCCTCCGTGCTCCTCCTGGACCCGCTGCGCGAGGGCGGTGACGGCGTCCTCGTCCGTGAGATCGCACTCCTGGCGGTCCACGGCGTCGAGGTCCGCGTAGGCATCGGCGAGCCGTCCGGCGTCGCTGCCGACGGCTACCACGGCCACACCGTCCTCGATCAGTCGGCGCGTCAGGGCTAGACCCGAGGCGCTCGTGGCTCCCGCAACGACCGCCGTCCGGCGCTCCTGGGAGACGGTCATGCGGCTTCCGCCGTGATACCCGCGGTGGACTCGATGACCGGCTTCATCTTGCGGTCGAGCGCCTCGAAGAACATGGAGAGCGGGAACTCGTCGTCGAGCACGGCGTCGGTGAGCGCCCGGGGCGGGCCGGTGAGATCGAGGGCGTCCGCGCCCTTCGCCCACACCGAGGCCGGGTGAGGTGTGACCGTCGCCGAGACGAGCTCGTAGGCCGCGAGCCAGTGGGCGATCTTCGGCCGGTCGATGGAGCGCCAGTACAGCTGCTCGATCTGCTCACCGAGGGCGACGACGACGTCGGCCGCCTCGTCCCAGTCGATGGTCAGCTTGGTGTCCGTCCAGTGCAGCACGCGGTGCTGGTGCATCCAGGCGAACAGGAGCTGACCTCCCAGACCGTCGTAGTTGCGGACGCGGCTGCCCGTGATGCTGAAGCGGAAGATGCGGTCGAAGATCACGGCGTACTGCACGAGCTTCGCGTGCCGACGGGCCTCGGGGGAGGCGTCGTCGTCCTTCTCGATCCGCACCGATTCACGGAACGCCGTGAGATCGCAGCGCAGTTCCTCGAGCGAGTAGAGGAAGAACGGCATGCGCTGCTTGATCATGAAGGGGTCGAAGGGCAGATCGCCGCGCATGTGCGTGCGATCGTGGATGAGGTCCCACATCACGAAGGTCTCCTCGGTGAGCTGCTGGTCGTCGATGAGCTCGAGGGCGTCGGCCGGCAGATCCAGGCGGGTGATCTCCGCGGCTGCCTTCACCACCCGGCGGAACCGCGCGGCTTCCCGGTCGGCGAAGATGGCGCCCCAGGTGAAGGTCGGCGTGGAGCTGACGGCGACGGTCTCGGGGAACAGGACCGCCGAGTTGGTGTCGTAGCCCGCGGTGAAGTCGAGGAACCGGATGGGCACGAAGAGGGCGTTGGAGTACTCCCCGGCTTCGAGCTCACCCACGAAGTCCGGCCAGAGCACCTCGATGAGCACGGCTTCGACGAGTCTGCTGGTGCTGCCGTTCTGCGTGTACATGGGGAAGACCACAAGGTGCTGGAGTCCGTCGACACGGTTCTGCTGCGGCTGGAACGCGAGCAGCGGCTCCAGGAAATCAGGGACGCTGAACGCGCTGGACCGCCAGGCCTCGAAGGCCGCCACTGTCTGCTGGAGGTACTCGGCATCATGCGGGAAGAGAGGTGCCAGCTCCTGCACGGCCCCCGTGATGGTCGATGTCAGCTCGGCGGCGTCGGCGTGTTGCTCGGGGTCGGGGATGGAGCCGTCCTTGACCTGGAGCAGACGCAGTTGCTGCACGGCCTCCTTCAAAGTGCGCCAGGCCGGGGTGGTCTGCGGGCTGTTGTCTACTGGCGCCAGGGTGCTGCTGGTCATGGCTCCTGCTCCCTCGTCGATGGTGGTGCTGGTCATGACCGCGAGCCTAGCAATATAAACAGGTCTTCTTACACTCGGATCATCTGACGTGAAGGACTACTTACGCTCGATGCTGTCGGTGCTGAATCGTGGATCAGCGTCGCTTGACCAGGACGCACGGAAGGCCGGCCCGAGGGCCGGCCTTCTCACTGAGTGTTTGGACTGCTAGTCCGCTTCGACGAGCTTCATCGAGATGGAGTTGATGCAGAACCGCTGGTCCGTAGGGGTGTCGAAGCCCTCACCCTTGAAGAGGTGCCCGAGGTGGGAGTCGCAGCGCGCGCAGCGCACCTCGATGCGCTCCATGCCCATGGAGCGGTCGTGGAGATAGCGGACCTTGTCCTCGGCCAGCGGAGCCCAGAACGAGGGCCATCCGCAGTGCGAGTCGAACTTCTCATTGCTCGTGAAGAGCTCCGCTCCACAGGCCCGGCACTCGTAGGTGCCCGCGGTCTTCTCGTCATAGTATTCGCCGGCGTAGGCGCGCTCGGTGCCGGCCTTCCGGAGCACCTGGTACTCCTCCCGGGTGAGCTCCTGACGCCACTCGGCGTCGGACTTCTTGATTTCTGGCCGGTAGGTCTCTGATTCGGTAGTCATACTCTGTACAACGCCTACGAGTCGCCAATAAATCCCGTGCCCGAGTACACGTGGAGTACTGCTATGCCGAGCTTGTCCTGGGCCTGATTGGCCCAGTCGGTGTGGAAGGTGTCGGCTATCGCGTGAGGACGGGTGATGACCATGGCCTGCACCGGCGACCTGCCGCTCGCCTCGTCCACGAGGGCATCGACGGGGTCGCCCGTCGTCGTGCGCCCGGACGCGGAGAAGCCCTCACTCGAGAGCAGTTGGACAGATTCCTCGAGTGCTGTGCGCGCATCCATCCTGTCCTGGCGACGATCGTCGGCAGAGAACGAGCGGAAGGCCTCACCGACCTCGAGCAGGCCGAGATGGCGGAAGAACTGACCGAGGACCGACTCATCGCGCTCCTCGGGGATCAGGACCACCACCTCGGCCGGTTCCTCTCCCTGCAGGGTCTGCAGATTGAGGAGATCGGGGTGTGTCAGGGCTTCCTCGGTGAGCACAAGGATGGTTTGGGTCATGGCGCCACTGTACTGCGGGAATGTTGCGTGAATCGACGGTGCTGGATGGGCAGGGTAGAAAGGGATCTATGGCATCGAAGACGTCTGCGGCTGTAGCGCCGAGCGGCACCGCTCCCTGGCTGAAGTGGACCGCGGTGGGAGTTGGTGCGGGAGCCGCACTCGCGTCCTCCATGGCCGGGGTAGTCTCCGGTCTGGCTCTGTACTTCGCGCGTCAGATCGTGACGCCGGCCCGTGATCGGGACGAGAACCTCGACATCCTCGCCGTCGTCGGGTCGGCGGGCCACCAGAGCGTGATCCTGCCCGCCACCGAGGACACGACGATCGAGGGTACCTACAGCCTGTACTTCGAGCGGGGCACCGGACACGCCCGGCTCGGCGCCATCCGGTCCTACGTGCCCCGCGAGGGAATCATCGAGCGGGAGGTCGAGAAGGTCTACGCAGGAGACCTGAGCGCGGCGACGCGTGGCTGGTGGGGCGGAGCCGTCTACCCGTCACCGAGCGCCATGGGCTTCGCCGAGGAGGAGGTACTCATTCCCGTCGAGGGTGGTGCTGCGCCCGCCTGGCTGGTGCGGGCAGAGACCCCCGCGCAGACCTGGGCCATCATGGTGCACGGACGCGGCGCAACCCGCATGGAGGCCCTCCGCGCACTCCTGCCGGCGCGCAGGCTAGGACTGACGAGCCTGGTGATCTCCTACCGTAACGACGGCGAGGCGCCGTCAGCACCGGACGGCCGGTACGGGCTCGGCATGACCGAGTGGCACGACGTCGACGCGGCCATCGACTTCGCGATCGCCCACGGAGCGCGCGACGTCGTCCTGTTCGGCTGGTCCATGGGTGGGGCGATCGTCCTGCAGACGGCGGACCTCTCCCGCCACCGGAGCCGCATCAGTGCCCTCGTCCTCGACGGCCCGGTGATCAACTGGATCGAGGTCCTCGCCCACCATGCCGCCCTGAACCGGATTCCCGCGCCGGTCGGACGGCTGGGTCAGTATCTCCTCGCGAGCCGCCGCGCCCGGAAGATCACCGGTCTCGCGGCGCCCCTGGACCTGCGCAGTATGGACTGGATCGCCCGAGCGGAGCAGCTCACCCTCCCTACGCTCATCCTGCACAGCGAGGACGACGAGTTCGTGCCCATCGGCCCGTCGGCCGCACTAGCGGCGAAGAACCCCGCGTTCGTCACACTCGAGCGCTTCCACCGGGCGCGGCACACCAAGGAGTGGAACGTCGATCCCCAGCACTGGGAGTCCGTGATCGAGCGGTGGCTCCATGCCCACCTGTACGGGCGGGCGCTGCCCGGTGGCAGGAAGCCCGGGCAGAGCGCTACTGCGCTTCCCTGACCTTCCGCTTGATCCGCCCGAGCATGGCGCTCATGCCACGCATCCGCAGCGGGGTGATCGCACGGGTGAGGCCGAGCCTGTCCGGCACATCGTCGGGCACGGCGAGGACATCCGCTGCGGGGAGCCCGTCCAGGCCCTCGAGCAGCACGCCGGCGAAGCCGCGTGTGGTGGGAGCCTCCGGCGGGGCCGAGAAGAACAGGTGCACGGGCCGCTCGGGCGCTGCGCCGATCTCCATCGTCAGGAACAGCGGGCTCTGGCACTCCACCACCCGTTCCAGCAGTTCCGGGTGATCGCCGTAGCGCTCGGGCAGCTCGGGAAGCTCCCTGGAGAAATCGAGCAGCAGCTGGAGACGATCCGGTTCGGTCAGGTCCTGGAAATCGTCGATGATCTCAGCAAGTTTGGACGGGATGGCCTCGGTGGTCATCGCGATGTCCTCGGGGAGAGCGCCGGTGCCTCGCCCGGGTCGGTACCCTTCACGATCGGCACGCGGACGGCGTTGCCCCACTCGGTCCAGGATCCGTCATAGTTGCGGACATTCTCGAAGCCGAGCAGGTAGGTGAGAACGAACCAGGTGTGGCTGGAGCGCTCGCCGATGCGGCAGTAGGCGACGACGTCGTCCCCGTCCTTCAGTCCCGCCTCGTCGCGGTAGATCGCGTCGAGTTCGGCACGGGTGCGGAAACTGCCGTCCTCTGCTGCCGCGCGTGCCCAGGGCACGGACTGTGCTGTGGGGATGTGTCCGCCGCGCAGGGCGCCCTCCTCCGGGTAGGCGGGCATGGTGGTGCGGGCGCCGGTGTACTCGTCCCCGGAGCGGACATCGATCAGCGGCTTGCCGAAGTGCTCGAGGACGTCATCGAGATAGGCGCGGATCACGGAGTCGTCGCGCTCCACGACCGGGTACTCGGAGGCGTTGATCTGTGGACGGTCGGTGGTGATCGGTCTGCCCTCGGCGATCCACTTGTCGCGGCCGCCGTCGAGCAGCCGGACGTCCTCGTGACCGAAGAGCGTGAAGACCCAGAGCGCATATGCGGCCCACCAGTTGCTCTTGTCGCCATAGATGACCACGGTGGTGTCCCGGGAGATGCCCTTGGAGGCCATGAGGCGCGAGAAGCCCTCACCGTCGATGTAGTCGCGGGTCACCTCGTCGTTGAGTTCGGTGTGCCAGTCGATCTTGACGGCGCCGGCAAGGTGACCCGTTTCGTACAGCAGGACATCCTCGTCGGATTCGACGACGACGAGGCCCTCGGCGTCGAGATTGGCGGCGAGCCAGTCGGTGGAGACGAGCCGCTCGGGGTGGGCGTACTCGGCGAACTTGTCCTGCGTATCTGGAGCCAGGGTCATGGGGGCCTCTCGCGTAGCTGTGGGGACACTGCTTCTGCCTTCCCTACCCAGCGTAACGACGCGGTGGCGCGATTGCTTCCGGCGAGCGCCCCGACTGCCTGGCGGTCGTGCGCCGCAGTGGGGCCAGATCCCCTCGTTGATCGGATGCATCGAGCAGCGGTGCGTCGTGCACGCCCGACACGGGCGTCTACACGCAAGCGGGACCTCAAATACCGAGCGGATCCAACTAGGCTGTCGCGCAAGCGGGGGATCTTGACCATTCATTCGACATTCTCACCGGCAGGAATACGCGCACTGTGTGCATCGACATGAAGGAGAAGACCATGAAGAAAGTCCTGGGGATCGTCCTCGGAATCATCGCCATCATCGCCGGCGTCGTCGTTCTGGTGCTGTGGTCCGCCGAGACCGTTGCATGGGTCGGGGCGGCAGCTCTGGTCGCCGCTGGGATCGCACTGATGATCACGTCGGTCGGCCGGCGCACCAGGGGGCAGGCGACTACCCGCTGACTGGCGGCGCACCATGAGATGAGGTGTACGGCGATCTCCAGGGCTATAGAGTGTCCGCACGTGCACACGGGAGTATGCTCGCCCCACTGTTCGAGGAGAAGGGCCAGACCCAGGGCGACACCAATTCTGATCACCGGAGCCGGCACAGGATTCGGCAGGGAAGTGGCACTGCGGTTGGCCGGGCCGGGCCGGCAAGTCATAGCTGGAGCCGAGATCATCGCCCAGGTGACCGAATTGCGTGGCGAAGCGCGGGAACGGGGCGTGGAGCTTCGGGTCGAGAAGTTGGATGTGACCGACGCCGGCGACCGGGCCAAGGCCTGGTCCTGGGACGTCGATGTGCTGCTGAACAACGCCGCGATCGCCGAAGGTAGAGCTGTGGTCGACCTTCCCGAAGACCAGTTGCGCCGCCAGTTCGACCCCGAACCGGTCTAGGAGGTCACCGTCGCAGTGCTCACCGGGGCGAACAACCGCTACCGGAAGGTGGTCCCCGACGACATGGTGAGTACGATCCACGAGCAGCTGGATTCGAAGTGGGAGCGTCAGCAGAACGACGGGTCCGCAGGAGCACGCAGCGAACTGGTCGAGAAGGCTCACGAAATCGCTCCGGCCACGCCGGCCGACTGAGTTCTCCGACGCAGCTCGGGCCTTCGAACCGTCGGCGTGAGCAGACCCGTTGCACCGTCACCGACGAGGAACAGGGCATGGGTGGGCACAGTTGGCGCTGATCGTCCTCGTCGCACAGGCTAGGTACATGCTGACCACGGAGCTGATGAGCGCCCACGGACGGGATGCGGGTGATCTGGCAGCTCTCCTGGGTTCCGGATGGCCCGCCTTCATCTCGGCGGACCGCGTGGCGGAACAGTATCTCTCCCGGGTGCGTCAGCGCTTCGATCACCTCGAACTCGTCGTCCTCGACGACGAGCTGCCCGTCGCTGCCGGGTGGGCAGTGCCCATTGCGTGGGACGCCACCGTAGCCGATCTGCCGACGGGCTACGGTGATGCACTCCGCCGCGCACTCGAGGAAGCAGCGGAGGCAACGACACTGGTGGTCTGCGCGGCCCAGGTTCGTCCCGGACATCAGGGCTCGGGCCTCGCCGGGCACCTGCTCGATGCTTTCCGTGACCTCAGCGTCGCCTCCGGCTTCGACCACCTGATCGTGCCGCTTCGTCCGACCCTCAAGGCGCACTATCCATTGACCCCGATCGACGTGTATGCGCAGTGGACCCGACCCGATGGTCTGCCGCTCGATCCCTGGTTGCGGACGCACCTGGCGGATGGGAGCGACTGTCCTCGGCGTCGCTCCGCGGTCCCAGACGATGACCGGAACCGTCTCCGAGTGGGAGGCCTGGACCGGCATGGTGTTCCCGGCTTCCGGCGAGTACGTCATACCCGGCGGTCTGTCGACACTGCAGGTCGACCGCGGCGCCGACGAGGGAATCTACGTCGAACCCAACATCTGGGTCCAGCATCGATGAGAACTGGTCGGTTCCCGCGTAGGTTCGACGTCGCTCCTACGCTGCGCGGGATCAGAGTGCACCTGAGAGTTCGCGCAGGAGGCCGAGTTGTCCGAGACTGTGCGATCGATGAGTCAGGGAGACCGCAGCCAGCGGGGCGAAAATGCCACACCACCGCCACAACCGGGTCGCCTCCACGACCTCGACCGCAGCCGCGAACTCGCTGCAGCGATCCCGGATCTCCGCCTCGCTGCGTGCGCCGACCATAACCAGATCGGTCAGGTCCATCGCAGGGTCGCCGATACACGGGCGTGGGTCGATCGCGACACTGCGGCGGCCGCCGTCGGTGTGTAGGACATTGCCCGGGTGAAGGTCACCGTGCGGGAGGACGTCGCCCTCACCTGCCATGCTCACCGCTGCGGCGTGGGCTCGATGCCACACGTGGTCGTCGATCAGGGGATCGGGCAGGGCCCGACGCCGGCGTTCCCACAGCCCGAACATGTCATCCACGCGCTCGCGCGCAACGGGAATGTCGGGTAGCTGAGTGGACCGTGGCGAGAAGAGATCTGCAACAAGCTCCTTCATGTCCGGCAGAGCTCGCTCACCCTTGACCCGAAGCCGGTCATCAAGGGTTCGGCCGCAGCGCCGAATCGATCGAGCAGTCGCCCCTGAGCACCATCAGGAATCGTCACGTACGGCATGGAAGGACGTTACGTGACCACGCCATGCATCAGCTGATCTACAGCGCCCCACGTCGACGCCGATACGAGCAGAACCTTGTACGATGCAGCGGAGATGTCGCTCTTCCGGCGGGCTGGTCTGGATGAGGACCTCGCGGTAGGTCTTCTGCATTTCGACGAGTACGTAGACTCCCGTCCGCTGTACCCGGATGCGGTGTCGGTCCTGGCTCACCTGAAATTCCTCGGGTGCCGCATCGTCGTTCTCAGCGACATCCACTTCGACATTCGCCCGCTGCTCATGGACCAGGGCGCCGGCCGGTTCATCGACGACTACGTGTTGTCCTTCGAACACGGCGTGCAGAAGCCCGACCCGCAGATCTTCGACATCGCCCTGGAACGATCAGCCGTGGACAGGAGCCGTACCCTCATGGTCGGCGACCGGTCCACACACGACGGCGCTGCAACGGAGCACGGGATCACCACGTTGCTGTTGCCGCCGATGGCATCCTTCGGTCCACGTGGCCTGGACCTCGTGAGCTCGCTCGTCGGCGGCTGAGCCGATTGACTACCGGACTTCGCGTACCGTCTGGGAATGCCCGATCCGATCTTCGATCATCCTCGACTGGCCTCCGTGTACGACCCGCTCGATCCCGACCGCAGCGACCTCGATACCTACGTCGACCTTGTCGATGAGTTCAGCGCACATGCTGTCTTCGACATCGACATCGACATCGGCTGCGGCACAGGAACCCTGTGTGTCCGCCTGGCGGAGCGCGATCTTCGTGTCGTCGACATCGTCGGGGAGGGACCGGTGGAGAGCTGGGTCGAGGTGACTGCCGTCGACGGTGAGTTCGTGACCTTCGAGTCACCGACCCTCTTCCACGCCGACGGCGAGCGACTCGAGTCCGCCTCGACGCTGCGCTTCCGCACCGAAGCAGCGCTCAGGTGGTCGCTGTCGGAGGCGGGCTTCGTCGACATCGAAGTACGCGATCTCCCGTACGCACCCACTCGCGGGTGGCTCTTCATCGCCCGTGCCTGATCGAGGACGGGCCACTACCGAAGGCGGTCGCCGATTCATCGATATGAGCATTTGCAGCCAATAGAGAACAAGAGAATGTTCTGATCTATTCCCGGTGGGATGTTGTATGACAAGTGAGCTGATAATATGTATTTCATATCGACAGTCCAGTCGTCGTGTGCGTATCTTGAGACGATGACGACGTATTCATTGACCAATCCTGCCACCGGCGAGACCGAGCAGGAATTCGCTCAAATTTCCGACACCGAGGTCGCAGGAATCATCGATCGATCGGATCACGCTGCAGTGTCATGGCGCAACGTTCCCGTGGAAGAACGTGCTCGACTGCTGTCGAAGGTCGCGGACGCCTATGACTCCCGCAAGGAGGAACTGGGCGAACTGATCTCACGGGAGATGGGTAAGCCCATCGCGGAAGCGGTCGGCGAGGCCGAGTTGGCCGGAGCAATCTATCGCTGGTACGCCGAGAACGGGCCGAAGTTGCTCGAGCCGGAAGTGCTCGATCCCCAGGGTGCGGACGAGTCCGTCACCCAGACCGAGGCGGTGGGCCCGCTCATCGGTGTGATGCCCTGGAATTTCCCTTATTACCAGGTGGCCCGATTCGCGGGACCCAATCTGATGGCGGGGAACACCATCATGCTGAAGCACGCGCCCATCTGCGCAGCATCCTCGGAATTGATGGCCGAGATCATGCACACCGCCGGAATTCCGGAGGACGCATATATCAATATCTTCGCCGGCAACGATCAAATTGCCGACATGATCGCCGACCCCCGGGTTCGCGGTATCTCCCTCACCGGCAGTGAGCGGGCCGGCGCCTCGGTTGCCGAGACGGCGGGAAAGAATCTCAAGAAGGTCGTGCTGGAACTGGGTGGATCTGATGCGCTGATCGTCCTCGACGACGGAGAAGTACAGAAGACCGCCGAGATCGCAGCACAGGCGCGGCTCTCCAACGCCGGACAGGCCTGCAATTCACCCAAGCGGATGATCGTGCCCAACTCGGAATTCGACGCGTTCCTCTCCACCGTCGTCTCGGTGTTCGAGAACGCTCAGGTAGGGGATCCCACGGATTCCGACACCCAGGTCGGTCCGCTGTCGTCGGTGGAGGCCCGCGACAAGGTCGTGGCCCAGGTCCAGCGCGCCGTCGAGCAGGGTGCCACCCTGCACGTAGGCGGCCAGGCTGCCGAGGGTAACGGTGCCTTCATGCACCCTGCAGTACTCAGCGGCGTCACCAAGGACATGGACGCGTACTCGGAGGAGATCTTCGGCCCCGTAGCCGTCGTCTACGGCGTGGATTCGACGGAGGAAGCCGTCAGCCTCGCCAACGACGTCGATTTCGGCTTGAGCGGTTCGGTGTGGAGTACCGATATCGCACGCGCACAGGAGGTCGCCGATCAGCTCGACGTCGGTATGGCGTACGTCAACGAGCACGGCACCACGCTTCCCGGACTGCCCTTCGGCGGTGTGAAACGATCCGGCTTCGGTCGGGAACTCGGTCGCTGGGGCATGGGGGAGTTCGTCAATACGAGGCTGCGCCGCACCTCACACCAGAAGAAGTAGACTCGCGGCCTCGGATGTCCGGGGCGAGCGAGAACGCCACTGTTCGGAGCGCCGAGGCGTCCGGTTCCAACGAGCCGGACGCCTCGGCGCTCGCGCTCGGCGGACGCACCACCCTCCGGCGAACCACGCATCAACCTGTAGCCACCACTGATGAGGGACGGCCGCACCTGCGCGGGCATGATCGGGTCGGCGGCCGGGGATCATGGCGTGACTTTCGTGCCTGATTCGCGGGGCACACTGGGCGCACTGGAACGAGGAAGGGAACCATGCTCATCAGGAACGTCAGGCCGTGGGCCGGAGAAGCGAGCGACGTCGTGATCGACCGGGGGCAGATCGCCTCCGTCTCTGCCCATGATCCGCAGCGCCGACCGGAGGCAGGAGACGTAGCGGGCAGGGGTCGCATCCTGATTCCGTCCTTCTCCGACGTGCATGTCCATCTCGATTCCACGCGTATCGGCCTACCCTTCCGCGAGCACACCGGACGTCCCGGTGTCTGGGGCATGATGAGCAACGATCGTGAGCACTGGCGTGACGCCGAGATCGGGCTGAACGAGCGGGTGGCAGGAACCCTGGAACGCATGATAGCCAGGGGTACCACCCGTGTGCGCTCCTTCGCGCAGGTCGACGTCGACTGCGGGCTGGAGAAGTACGAGGCCGTCCGGGCCGCGAAGGAGAAGTTCGCGGCAGACGCCGATGTCCAGATCATCGTGTTCCCGCAGGCCGGCATCCTGCTGGAGGAGGGGACGGAGAAGTACCTGGAGGATGCGCTGCGGGCCGGGGCCGACGTGATGGGTGGCATCGACCCGTGCGCTCTGGACCGCGATCCCGTCCGTCACCTCGATGTGGTCTTCGGTCTCGCGGAGAAGTACCAGGTGGACGTGGACATCCACCTGCATGAACCGGGTGCGCTGGGAGTGTTCTCGGCGGATCTGATCGCGGAGCGCACTCGGGCACTGGGCATGCAGGGACGCGTGAATCTGTCGCACGCCTACGAGCTGGGGAGTGTGGACGAGACCACCAGCCGACGACTGATCGATCTCTTCGCGGAGCTGGACATCTCCATGACGTCGGTGGCACCGAGCACCTCGAACCACCTGCCCCTGGAGCAGCTGACCGACGCCGGCGTGCGCTTCGGGCTCGGCGAGGACGGGCAGCGCGACTACTGGAGCCCCTACGGCAACTGCGATCTACTGGAGCGCACGTGGCGGCTGGCCTTCGTCAACGGCTTCCGGAGGGACGACCTCATCGGGCATGCACTCGCTGTCGCCACGATCGGCGGTGCCTCCATCATGGGCCGCGATGCACCACGGCTCACTTCCGTGCGGGACCGCCCCGGCGTTTCAGGGGGAGATCGGGCCGATCTGGTCCTGGTCGACGGCGAGACCATAGCGTCCACCGTCATGGACCGCGGAACCGATCGTACGGTCATCCACGACGGAGTCGTCGTCGCCGACGATCTGCAGGTGCTTTCGGTGGGCTCCAGGTACTAGAACCCGAACAGGGTGCCGCTTCAGTTGACCTGCCGGGCGCGCGCGTGCAGCTCCCGCATCGACTGCTCGTACTCGGGAAACGGGCCGAAGGTGCGGGTACCGGGAGCGACGACGGTGACCGGCAGGGGAGCGAAGGCCGGCGGAGGCAGCTCCCACTCCCGCAACCAGGTGAAGAGCTGATCAGTGCTGGACGCGAACACGATCGGGCCGAGGCCCACCAGGGCATGCGCTCCGCTGCACATGGGACAGTGCTCACCCGAGGTGTAGACGCTCGCGGACGCTCGCTCCTCTGGGGTCAGCTGCGCCACCGCCCACTGCGTGATGTCGAACTCGGGATGAAGGGTCGAATTTCCGCCGCCCACCCGATTGCGCGACTCGTATAGAGTCTCACCATCGAGGCCGACGAGCACCGAACCGAACGGCTCGTCGCCGGCGTCGAGAGCTTCGGTTGCGAGCTCCACGCAGCGCCGGAGGATCGAATGATGGATCTGCATGATGAGCTCCTGACGTCGAGGACCTCAATCTAGTGCAGTGCGCGGGCCCGAAGGGCCTGTCGTGTTGGAGACCAGGTGAGGTTGACTGTAGTCATGCCTACAGTGACCGGAATCAACCACCTCGCCCTGACCGTGAACGATCTGCAGATCAGCACCGACTTCTACCAGCGCGTCCTGGGCTTCCCGCCGTCGGGCGAACTGTCCGGAGACAATCTGGAGCGGCGCCTGTTCACCCTGCCAGGAGGAACCAATCTCGGCCTGACACAGCACACGCACTCCACCGGGCAGCCCTTCTCGCCGTTCACACCGGGCATGGACCACCTGGGTCTCGGTGTGGATACCCGGCAGGACCTGCAGTCCTGGGCTGATCACCTCAGTTCTCTCGGCGTCGAACACAGCGGTCTCGTGGACGCCTCCTACGGCACGGCGCTGAGTTTCAAGGATCCTGACGGAACGGCTCTGGAGTTCTTCACGAGCAACTCCTCACCGCGGGAGTAACGCACTCCCGCCCGCCCCGTTCCAGCGGATATCACAGTTCCGGAACACCTTCGGTGCCGTAGTCTTGCCTAGCGAAGCGGCCACTCCGGGCGGTTCCCTACCCCTGCAGGCGACAGAAAGCAGCGAGCTCCGTGCCAACCATCGAACACCTGACGGCGCGTGCGCCCAGGGTCTCCGTCGACGACCTACTCGAGGGGTTCTACCCGTCACCGCGCTTCAGCGACGTATCCTTCGACAGCTATCGCCCGGACCCCCAGCAGCCGTCGCAGTCCGCAGCCGTGGAGAAGCTCCGCGCTTTCGCGGCGTCCGTGAACGAACCCAAGCCCTCGGGCCTGCGCAAGCTGTTCGGTGGTGGGAAGCCTGACACCACCAGGGCTGGCATCTACCTCGACGGCGGTTTCGGTGTGGGCAAGACCCACCTGCTCGCCTCCCTCTGGCATGCCTCCTCGGGGCGGAAGGCCTTCGGTACATTCGTCGAGTACACCAATCTGGTGGGCGCCCTGACCTTCCGGAAGACCGTCGATGCCCTGAGCACCTACAGCCTGGTCTGCATCGACGAGTTCGAGCTCGACGATCCCGGAGACACCGTGCTCATGTCACGCCTGATGCGTGAGCTCGCCGATGCCGGCGTCAAGCTCGCTGCCACCTCGAACACCCTGCCCGGGTCACTGGGGGACGGCCGCTTCGCCGCCGAGGACTTCCAGCGGGAGATCCAGGTGCTCGCGGACCAGTTCGAGGTGGTCAGGATCGACGGCGAGGACTACCGGCACCGCGGACTGCCGGAGGCCCCTGAACCCCTCGACGAGAATTCGCTCCGCGAGCGCATCGCGACATACCCCGCGGGGGTGGTGGCAGAGGATGACTTCGCGCAACTGATCGACCATCTCGCCGGCGTGCACCCGAGCCGATACCGCCAGTTGCTCGACGGCGTCGACGCCGTCGCCTGGCATGACGTGAAGACCATCACCGAGCAGTCCGTCGCCCTGCGGTTCGTCGTCCTGGCCGATCGACTGTACGACCGGGACGTACCGATCATGGCCAGCGGGACAACCTTCGATCATCTCTTCTCCGACGAGATGATGAATGGTGGCTACCTGAAGAAGTACTTCAGGGCGGTCTCTCGCCTCACCGCACTCGCTCGGCAGGGCAGTGAGATCCGGGGCTAGGTCCGGTCAGCGCGCAGGAAAGCAAGAAGCGCCGGTGCCGCCTCTCGGCGGGACCGGCGCTTCCTTATTGCCAGGCCAGGAATTACATGGCCGGCGGAGGCGGGCTGACATCGCCCTTACCGTTCTTCTTGTCGATCCTGTCGACCATCTCCGAAGCCTTCTGCTGTGCTCCGTCGATTCGGTGAGAGTACTTGCCGTCGGTCTTGCTGTCGACGAAGTCGCCAGCCTTACCGAGACCGTCCTTCACCCTGTCGGAATTTTCGCCAACAAGTTCGGTCGCCTTACCCGCGAGGGTGCCGGCCTTGTCCTTGAGCCCATCCAATAAACCCACGGACACCTCCTTTCGGTCATGGAGACGCACGTCAGTCTCCGTTGCCGCTAGCTTAGGCCAGGATGCGCGAAATGTCCTGTGGGACGGACATCGGAGAAGATACAAAAAATGCTCGACCCTCGCTGGGACCGAGCAGTGGCCGGCATGCGGCCTGAGAGCGGACGGCGGGATTCGAACCCACGACATCCACCTTGGCAAGGTGGTGCTCTAGCCAGCTGAGCTACGTCCGCATACGAAAGCGCCCCCAGGAGGGGCGCTGTGGTGGGCGATACTGGGATCGAACCAGTGACCTCTTCCGTGTCAGGGAAGCGCGCTACCGCTGCGCCAATCGCCCATTCTCATTGAGCTCGTACCGTTGCGAGGTGGGGACGGGATTCGAACCCGCGTATACGGCTTTGCAGGCCGCTGCCTCGCCTCTCGGCCACCCCACCATGACCGAATTGCTTCGGTGACCGGAAACTTCCGGCCCTACGGTGACTTGCGAGCGGACGACGGGATTCGAACCCGCGACATCCACCTTGGCAAGGTGGTGCTCTAGCCAGCTGAGCTACGTCCGCAGAAGGAAGAAATTCTCGGAACAACTGCTTGATGCCATGCGTTCCGCAGTGTTCCTTCGTTTTCCAACGAGAGGAAACACTATCGGACGCCGGGAGGTTCGTCCAATCCGTCGATGGTGTCGTCGGAGCCGGATCGAGCACCTGCGCCTGCCGCCGCAGGCCTCGCTGTCAGAGGGATCTGGGATAATTAAGCCATGACCGCACCCCTTCTCGCGCACGCGACGCCGCACGGCAGGATGTACGCCCGATCCACCTCCGAGCAGCCCTCGGTCCCGTCGATCACCACCGTCATCTCGCAGCTGCCCAGTTCCCTGGGCGGGTGGTTCGGGCACATGGCAGCCAGCGCCCTGTCGCGGGATCCTCGCCTTCCGGGTGCCCTCGGCAAGCCGTCGGAGCTCAGGACGGCGGTACGGGAGGCGGCCACCGCAGCCGAACGCTATCGTGACGACGCCGCGCTGCGGGGAACCCGCGTTCATCACTACTGCGAGCAGGTGGCGCTGCGAGCCCTCGGGAGGCCCGAAGAGCTCGATGCCGCCCGCCTTGCACTCGAGGAGCACGAGGAAGGCGGCTTCGCCCAGCGCTTCGACGAATGGTGGCAGCTCTACGACGTCCGGCCTCTCGAAGCAGAGCTGACGGTCTGGAACGCATCACTGGGCTACGCGGGCACACTGGACCTCGTCGCCACGATCGGCGGACGCACCTGCCTGATCGACTACAAGACGAAGAAGACGGATCGCGAGGGCTTCGTGAAAGCGCTCGACGACAAAGTGGTCATGCAGCTCGTCGCCGGCATGAAGGCCGAGGAGTCGCTCCTGGACGCCGAGCAGGGTCGGTGGACCCCATGGGCCCACGGAGACCAGCCTCTTCTGCTCGGTGTCGCCGTCGGCCAGACCGAGGTACGCGCCATGCGGGCGAATCCGGCGGTCCTGAAGCAGCACTGGTTGCTTTTCTGCGCACTGCGTCGTGCCTGGGAAGCGGGGCTCGAGGCGGAGGAGGCCGGGCGGGCACTGTTGCCGATCGGACCTCCGCCGGCCGGCACCCCCACGGAGGATGCCGCCCGGTCTGCCCAGTCCGCCTAGATCTTCCGCTGCACACCGCAAGCGCCGAGCGCTCGGCGCATGTGGGGCCGATGTGTCTGGGCGCCGGTGGGTCTGCGCCGCGGCACTAGGATTGATGGGAACCGCGCGGGAAGAGCCGCGACAATCGACCGACCCGTGCCGCCTGCATACTCCTGCGGGCCGCGTGACCGACGTGAGGACCGAAGTACCGATGGCCGTCCTGAGCATCCGCATGATCGGTGATCCCATCCTGCGCACCCCGGCCGCCGAGGTGTCGGAGTTCGACTCCGACCTGGCACGGCTGATCGAGGACATGACCGAGACGATGATCGACGTCCAGGGCGCTGGACTCGCTGCGCCCCAGATCGGCGTAGGGCTGCAGGTCTTCACCTATCGCATCGACGGGGTGGAAGGGCACGTGATCAATCCCGTCCTCGAGACCGCCGGAGAGTCACAGGGGGAGTCCGACGTCGAGGGCTGCCTCTCCGTCCCCGGACTGGGCAGCTACATCGACCGGACCGACTGGGCGCGGGTCTCGGGAGTGGATGTCTCGGGGCACGAGATCGTCATCGAGGGGACCGGCATGCTGGCCCGCGCCCTGCAGCACGAGACCGATCATCTGCGCGGCACGCTCTACATCGACCGGCTCGTGGGCGAGGACCGGAAGAATGCCATGCGGGCCATCCGCCGCGCCGACTACAGTGATGTGACCTCCCGCACCGCCGCCGCGCGGTCCCGGACGCTCGGCTCGAGCTTCCTGCAGGGTGCACCACCAGCACCACCTGAACAGCGCAAGGGCTCCGCAGGGTCCAGGGCGAGCCGGTGAGGATCCTGTTCGCAGGAACGCCGGAGGTCGCCGTCCCCTCGCTCCGCGCGCTCGTCGACGCAGGCTTCGACGTCGCCGCCGTCCTGACCCGGGTGGATGCACCGATCGGTCGCCGCAAGGTCTTGACGCCGAGCGCTGTGGCCGCAGCGGCCGCTGATCTCGGGTTGCCCGTCCTGAAGGCGAATCGCTTCACGCCGGAACTCGTCGCCGAGCTCGGGACACTCGGGCTCGACGCCGCCGCGATCGTCGCGTACGGCGGCATCGTCCCACCGGCTGCGCTGGCAATACCCGCTCACGGCTGGGTCAATCTGCACTTCTCGGTGCTCCCCGCCTGGCGCGGTGCCGCGCCCGTACAGCATGCGGTCCTGGCTGGGGACGACGTCGCCGGCGCGTCGACGTTCCTCCTGGAGGAGGGCCTCGACACGGGACCGGTGTTCGGTGTGATGACGCAACCGCTCGAGCCGTCGGCAACGAGCGGTGAGGTGCTCGAGAGCCTTTCCCACAGTGGTGCCGTGCTGCTCGTGCAGACATTGTCAGGCATCGGCGCCGGACGGCTCGAACCGAGTCCGCAGTCGGGAGAGCCGAGTCCCGCACCCAAACTCACCATCGACGACGCGCGGATCGACTGGTCCCAGCCGGCCGTCGGCGTCCGACGCCGCATCAATGCCGTCACTCCCGAACCCGGCGCCTGGACGACCCTCGACGGTCGGCGCCTGAAGATCGAGCCGGTCACCGACATCGCGCCGGCAGCGGCGACCGACCAGGACGACGCCCGCGTGGGCGAACTTGCACCAGGCATGCTCCGGGTCGACGGCAAGGACGTTCTGGTCGGCACAGGCACGCAGCCTGTGGTGCTGGGACGCCTCCAACCGGCCGGCAAGACAATGATGAATGCCCTCGACTGGGCGAGAGGCGCGGCAGCGCGCGGAGAGCTGGTGTTCGAATGACCGAAGGATCCCGCGGCTCACGCAATGGTGGAAGACCGAGGGCATCGGGGGCGGCCGGCACGCCGAAGAGCTCCGGACAGCAGGGAGGCCCCCGTCGCCGCGACGAGCAGGGCCGTGAGCGCAACCGCGGCGGACAGCGGCAGTTCTCCGACGCCGCGCCCTCGCAGCGCACGCGCCGGGCCGATCCGGCGCGCCTCGTGGCCTTCGAGGTGCTGCGGGCGGTCGCCGCGGACGACGCCTACGCCAATCTGGTGCTGCCCACGAGCATCCGCAAACACCGTCTGGATCGTCGCGACGCGGGCTTCGCGACGGAATTGACCTATGGGGCCCTACGGGGCCAGGGGACCTACGACGCCGTCCTGTCGCGGTGCGTGGACCGCCCCCTCGACCGCCTGGATCCGGCAGTGCTGGACGCCCTGAGGATCGGGGTGCACCAGCTCCTCGGGATGCGCGTGCCGGCGCACGCTGCCCTCGATCAGACCGTCGGGTTGGTTCGGGCCGTCATCGGCGCCGGTCCCTCGTCCCTCGTCAACGCCGTCCTCCGCAAGGTCAGCGCCCGCGATCTCCAGGGTTGGATCGACGAGCTCATCGACGGACTGACGGACCCTGTCGCGATCGCGTCCCTCACCCACAGCCACCCCGAGTGGATCGTCCGCGCCTTCCGCCAGGCGCTCGTGGCACACGGCCGTGATGTCGCGGAGCTCGATGAGCTGCTGGCCGCCGACAACGCAGCGCCCCTGGTCCATCTCGTGGCACTTCCGGGTCTCGGGACGCTCGAGCAGGTGCTCGACGACGGCGCCGAACCAGGGCGCGTGGCTCCTGACTCGGCCTACTACGCGGGCGGGGACATCGGCCGACTGCCCGGCATCGGCACGGGGACCCTCCGCGTGCAGGACTCCGGCTCGCAGCTGGTGGCGCGGGCTCTCGCCGCCGTCGCCGTCGACAGCGCAGGAGGACCGGAGCGCTGGCTGGACCTCTGTGCGGGACCGGGCGGCAAGACCGCGCTGCTCTCGGCCCTGGGACAGGACACCGGTGTCCATGTGGTGGCGAACGAACCGATCCCGCACCGCGCCCAGCTGGTCCGGCAGGCGCTCCGCCCCCTGCCGGAGGACTCCTGGACCGTGCGCGTGGGCGACGGTCGTGAGGTGGGCCGGGACGAGCCCGGCAGCTACGATCGTGTGCTCGTGGATGCGCCGTGCACCGGACTCGGCGCGCTGCGTCGTCGTCCGGAGTCCCGCTGGCGGAGGCGGCCGGTGGATCTCGTGGAGCTGGCACCCCTGCAGCGGGAATTGCTCACCTCCGCCCTCGACGCCGTCGCGCCGGGCGGCGTGGTCGCCTACGTCACCTGTTCCCCACACCACGCGGAGACGGACGTCGTGGTGGACGACTGCCTGCGCAAGCGCCCGGAGTTCGAGCGCCTGGACGCCGGAGCGGCGCTCGACGCCGTGAGCATCGGCGGTCCGCTGAACGCAGGTCACGGCACCAGCGCGCAGCTCTGGCCCCACGTCCACGGCACGGACGCCATGTACCTCGCACTGCTGAGGAAGACCGCCTGATGGTGCACCGGGACCTGCCGGAGAAGCATCCCGGTGCGCAACGAAAGGAAAGATCGTGATGCGTATCAACCCGAGCATCCTCTCGGCCGACTTCGCCAATCTGGAGTCTGAGCTGCAGCGGATCCGCACCGCCGACGCCGTGCACGTGGATGTCATGGACAACCACTTCGTGCCGAATCTGACGCTCGGGCTGCCCGTGGTCCAACGGATCCACGAGGTGAGCCCGCTGCCGCTGGACGTCCACCTCATGATCGAGGACCCGGACCGCTGGGCGCCGCAGTACGCACAGGCGGGAGCCGCATCGGTGACGTTCCACGTCGAGGCGGCCGCTGCACCGGTGAAACTGGCACGCGAACTGCGCGACGCCGGTGCCCGCGCCGGCATGGCACTGCGCCCGGCAACGCCCGTGGAGCCCTACCTGGACATGCTGGCCGAGCTGGACATGCTGCTGCTGATGACCGTGGAGCCCGGCTTCGGCGGGCAGAGCTTCCTCGATCTCACCCTGCCGAAGATCCGTCGGGCGGGGGAGGCCATCCAGGGGGCGGGTCTTCCCCTGGTGATCCAGGTGGACGGCGGCATCACGGCCGAGACGATCCAGCGCGCCGCGGACGCCGGGGCCACGGTGTTCGTCGCCGGATCCTCCGTGTACGGCGCGGACGACGCCGCAGCCGCCATCGACGCTCTGCGCACGGCCGCCTCAGACTGATACCCATTACCTGTCGGGGGGCGGATCCGTCACCGTGATCCGGATCGAGAGGGCCGCTCCTGCAGCCTCCTCGAGGACGGCGAAGCGGGGATCCGGCACGGTCAGGAAGGGTGGCTGCGGCAGACCCGTCCATGCCTTCAGCACCGGCTCCGCCAGGGCCAGTGTGGTGAGTGTCCTGTCCCCGCCCAGCTGGAGGCAGGACGGTGGATCAGCGGCGAAGAGGGCAGCTGCACGCGTCGCGGTCTCCTCCACGAGACCGGCGGCCTGATTCGCGCGCCTCCGAGCGAAGCGCTGCTGCGACCAGCCACCGGCGGCCGTCTTGCCCTGGACGTAGCGCGTGCCTGTCTTGGAGGACACCACCCGGCCCTCCCGGGCGACGCCGACGGAGTAGCCTCCTCGGCGCAGCAGGAGCAGGCCGACGGGAACCTTCATGTCGATACCACCCAGCAGCGTGGCCACCGGGTCCGGTCCGTCGAGGGTGTCGCGTGCGGTCGGCTGTCGGGCGGTACGGGGTCCGGCCGGAGGCGGCGGGGGTGCGGCGTGGGATTCACTCGGAGGCGGCGGTGGTGCGGCGTCGGGGCCAGGAGGAAGCGGCGGTGTCAGAACGGCCGCGCACCCGTTGACGGCGAGGACCCGCAGGGAGCCGTCGGTCCGGGCAGGGTCGGGCTCCACCGTGTAGGCGCCGTTGCGGGCCCGGAACCGGGTGAGCCAGCCCTCGAGACGGCGGGCTTCGACGAGGACGGATCGGGTCGGGGACATCGTGCATCCTTCGTCGGCAGCGGGGAGGACGGGCTGGGGCAATAGCGGGGCAGCAGGGCACCGGCGACGTCAGGTGCCCACAGTAACGTGGAGTGCGTGGACGATCTCTTCAGTGCAGCAGCGGACGACGACGGTCCCAGCCCCGGGGTGCGGGCGCCAGGTGCCGGGCCCCGCAGTCCGCTGGCCGTGCGGATGCGGCCTCGCACCCTGGACGAGGTGGTCGGGCAGCAGCACCTGCTTGGTCGTGGCTCGCCCCTGCGCACGCTCGCCGGCGAGCAGGATCCCGGTGCTCATGCCGCCCCGTCCTCGGTGATCCTCTGGGGTCCGCCCGGCACCGGCAAGACCACACTCGCCCACGTGATTGCCCGCGGCCAGGGCCGCACGTTCGTGGAACTCTCGGCGATCACCGCAGGCGTCAAGGACGTGCGGCGTGTCATGGACGAGGCCCTGACCACGCGCGATCTGTACCGGCAGACCACGGTCCTGTTCCTCGACGAGATCCACCGCTTCAACAAGGCCCAGCAGGATGCGCTGCTGCCCGGCGTGGAGAACGGCTGGGTGGTGCTGATCGCCGCCACCACGGAGAACCCCTCCTTCTCCGTGGTCTCGCCCCTGCTGTCCCGGTCACTGCTGCAGACGCTGCGGCCGCTCGACGAGGCGGACATCCGGGCTCTGCTGCAGCGTGCGGTCGACGACGAGCGTGGGCTGGCCGGATCGATCGAACTCTCCGAGGAGGCGCTCGAACACCTTGTCCGCCTGGCCTCCGGCGACGCCCGGCGGGGACTCACCGCGCTCGAGGCCGCGGCCGGCGTCGCCCGCTCCGACCAGGCATCCGGTTCCCGCGCGGACCAGGACAGCTCGCCGACGAGCGGCGATGACGGCGACGACGAGGAGCACGCGGGGGAGGCTCAGGACGCCCTTCCCGCGCTCGTCACGCTGAAGCACGCCGAGAAGGCCGTGGACGTGGCAGCGCTGCGCTATGACAGGGCGGGGGACCAGCACTACGACGTCGCCAGCGCCTTCATCAAGTCACTGCGCGGATCCGACGTCGACGCCGCCCTGCACTACGTGGCCAGGATGCTCGAGGCGGGCGAGGACCCCCGGTTCATCGCCCGGCGGCTCATGATCTCGGCGTCGGAGGATGTGGGCATGGCGGACCCCACGGCGCTCCAGACCGCCGTCGCAGCAGCGCAGGCGGTCCAGCTCGTCGGGATGCCCGAGGCCCGCATCATCCTCGCGGAGGCCGTGGTCCACATCGCCACCGCGCCGAAGTCCAATGCCGCGTACAACGGCATCAATGCCGCCATCGCCGATGTGAGGGCAGGTCGCGGGCAGGGCATCCCCGCGCACCTGCGCGACGCCCACTATCCCGGCGCCTCGCAGCTCGGCCACGGGAAGGGCTACATCTATTCCCACGACGAGCCCCACGGGATCGCGGTCCAGCAGTACGCGCCCGACGATCTGGTGGAGCGGAACTACTACGAGCCGACGGACCGGGGAGTGGAACGTGACATCGCCGCGCGCCTGTCCCGGCTCCGGCGCATCATCCGCGGGTCGTAGCCGGACGTAGCCGGGACCCGGTCCCGTACTGGAGGCGCGAGCGATCGCCCTGCCCAGGCCCGCCGGATTCGGTAGGCCCGTCGCGCGACTGCTAGCATTGGACGCTGACTGGCAAGTCGTCGTGTACCAGCCCTCTCCCCGTGGTCCGCAGCAGGTTTCCTGCCGTGTGCAGCAGTGGTGACGGCCAGGGTCGGGGCGGACTGTAGTACCGGGAAGCGGCCAATCCCGGCTCTCCGCAAGTGGAGGCCAGCGACACCAAGAAGTGCGGACGCCCTCGTGGCGGACGCTTCTTCGCCGCAAAAACATCGAAAGGTAGACGTGGCCAACAACACACGTGCCCGTCGGAAGGTTCGCATCTCGCGGGCCCTCGGCATCGCTTTGACCCCGAAGGCAGAGAAGTACCTCGAGCGCCGGCCCTACGCGCCGGGCCAGCACGGCCGCGCGCGTCGCAAGCAGGACAGCGACTACGCCGTACGGTTGCGCGAGAAGCAGCGCCTGCGCGCCCAGTACAACATCCGTGAGGCCCAGATGGCCCGCGTGTTCGAGGAAGCCCGCCGCACAGCAGGGCTGACCGGTGAGAACCTGATCGAACTGCTCGAGATGCGCCTCGACGCGCTCGTACTGCGTTCCGGCTTCGCCCGCACCAGTGCTCAGGCCCGCCAGCTGATCGTCCACCGCCACATCATGGTGGACGGCGCACGCGTGGACCGTCCGTCCTACCGCGTGGCCGAGGGACAGCTCATCCACGTCCACAGCCGCAGCGAGACCATGGTTCCCCTGCAGGTCGCCGCCGCCGGTGCGCACCGCGATGTCCTTCCCGCCGTTCCCGGCTACCTGGACGTCCAGCTCGACAAGCTCCAGTCCCGCCTCGTGCGCCGCCCGAAGCGCTCCGAGGTACCCGTGACCTGTGAAGAGCAGCTCGTCGTCGAGTACTACGCTCGCTGATCCACCGCATGCCGTGCAGGGGCGTGATCGATCACTGATCGAACACGCCCCTGCACGGTGTAATGGGAAGAGCCCGCGGCGCTGCCGCGGGCTCTTCCTTCTGTAAGGTACTAAGAGCAAGATTTCCCATGCCCGGCCTCGAGATGAGGCCACCCCTGCGTAAAGGAGACCGCCCATGTCAGGTGGAGATATTGCGGGCCTGATAGCTGCTGGCGTGTTCGCCGTCCTGGTCCTGCTGCTCGCCGTGCCGATCTGGAAGCTCGGCCGCGTGTTCGACGAGCTGCGCAAGGCCATCCGCACTGTCACGGATGAGACGACGCCGCTGATCGAGGAGGTCACGAGCACCGTGAGCACCACGCACCAGCAGCTCAGGACCGTCGACGGCATCACCTCGAACGTCTCGGACGCCTCGGCCAACATCTCTGCCCTGTCATCGCTGGTCGCGGCCACGATCGGCTCTCCGCTCATCAAGGTGTCGGCGTTCTCCTACGGAGTCCGTTCGGCCTTCGCGGCGCGGTCCACTCCCAAGCGCCGTCGCCGCAGCCGCTAGCCCCTACTGAAACGGAGAGAACGATGATCAGAAGAGTCTTCTGGCTGGCAGCCGGGATCACCATCGGTGTCGTCGCCGTGCGCAAGGTGTCCCAGGCCAAAGCCAATCTCGGACCCCAGGGACTGAACCGCGCCGTCGGCCAGGTCACCGACAGCATCGCCGACTTCGCCGACGCACTGCGCTCCGCGATGTCCGAGCGGGAAAACGATCTGCGCTCGGCCCTCGGGGTCGAGGCACCGGTTGTGGAACCCACCGCCGTCGCGCCCGTCGCCGCCGACACAGCGGCTCTTCCCCCCACGCGGCGCTCCCTGCGCTGACCGCTCGGATCGTCCCCGGACCTGCCCGGCCCGCCGCCGGGACAGACGCGCCCCACCGAAGGATCTGCACCATGAAGTCCCACGAGATCGCCAGCCGCTGGTTGAGCTACTTCGAGAAGAACGGGCACACCGTGGTGCCCTCGGCGTCGCTCGTCTCCTCCGATCCCTCCCTCCTGTTCACGGTGGCCGGCATGGTGCCGTTCATCCCCTACCTGACTGCGCGGGAGAAGGCGCCGTACGACCGCGCCACGAGCGTGCAGAAGTGCATCCGGACAGGGGATATCGAGGAAGTGGGCAAGACGGCCCGCCACGGCACGTTCTTCCAGATGTGTGGGAACTTCTCCTTCGGCGACTACTTCAAGGCCGAAGCCATCCCCATGGCCTGGGAGCTGCTGACCAGCAGTGTGGACGACGGCGGTTTCGGTCTGCCCGCGGACAGGCTGTGGATCACGGTGTACCACGAGGACGAGGAAGCGCTGGCGATCTGGCGTGACAGCGTCGGTGTGCCGCCCGAGCGGATCCAGAAGCTGGGAAAGAAGGACAACTACTGGTCCACCGGCCAGCCCGGCCCCGCCGGTCCCTGCTCCGAGATCTTCTACGACCGCGGACCGGCCTACGGCGTCGACGGCGGACCCGAGGCCGACGACGCACGCTACGTGGAGATCTGGAATCTGGTCTTCATGCAGTACCAGCGGGGCGAGGGGATCGGGAAGGACGACTTCGAGATCATCGGTGATCTGCCGAAGAAGAACATCGACACGGGGCTGGGCCTCGAGCGTCTTGCGATGATCCTGCAGGGCGTGGAGAACATGTACGAGACGGACCAGGTCCGTCCCGTGCTCGATCGTGCCGCAGCACTGAGCGGCAAGGCGTACACCAGCGCCGAGTCCGCCGACGATCCGCACCACGCCGACGACGTGCGCCTGCGCGTGGTCGCCGATCACATCAGGTCCTCCCTGATGCTCATCGCCGACGGCGTGACCCCCTCCAACGAGGGCCGTGGCTACGTGCTGCGCCGCCTCATCCGGCGCGCGGTCCGCGCCATGCGACTGCTCGGCGTGGAGAAGGCCTGCCTGCCCGAACTGCTGCCGGCCTCCCGGGACGCGATGAAAGGCTCCTACCCGGAGGTCGAGGCGGACTTCGATCGCATCAGCCGGATCGCGTACGCCGAGGAGAAGGCGTTCCTGCGGACCATCGCCTCCGGCACCGCCCGGCTCGAGGAGGCCGTCGGTGAGTCGCTCGCCGAGGACCGCCCACTGTCCGGTGAGGACGCGTTCAGCCTGCACGACACCTACGGATTCCCGATCGATCTGACCCTCGAGATGGCCGAGGAAGCAGGTCTGGCCGTGGACGCCGAGGGCTTCCGGTCCCTGATGCTCGAACAGCGCCAACGTGCACAGGCCGACGCACGCGGGAAGAAGGCCGGCCACGCCGACCTGACCGCCTTCACCGAGCTGCTGGGCCGGGGTCACACCGTCTTCACCGGGTACGACGAGCTCACCTCGGAGGCAGTCATCATCGGCGTCCTGGAGAAGGGGCAGTCCATCCCGAGTGCCCTGCAGGGCGACGAGATCGAGGTGGTCCTCGACCAGACCCCGTTCTACGCCGAGGCCGGCGGCCAGGCCGCCGATGTCGGACTCATCTCCGGTGACGGCTTCGTCCTCGAGGTCCTCGACGTGCAGCGTCCCCTCAAGGGGCTCAGCGTCCACCGGGCCATCGTCCGCGAGGGCGAAGTGGTGCAGGGCGCACGCGTGACGGCTGCCGTGGACCGCCAGCGCAGGCACGCGGGGGAGCAGGCACACTCGGGCACGCACATCGTCCACGCGGCCCTGCACGAGATCCTCGGGCCGGAGGCATTGCAGCGCGGTTCGTTCAACAAGGCCGGCTATCTGCGCTTCGACTTCTCCTGGGGCGAGGGCATCAGCGCGGCGGCGCGCTCGGAGATCGAGGAAGTCTCGAACATCGCCATCCGCAACAACTACGAGGTCGAGACGAAGATCATGCCGCTCGCCGAGGCCAAGGCGCTCGGCGCGACCGCCCTGTTCGGCGAGGCGTACGGTGACACCGTGCGCGTTGTCGAGATGAACGCGGACTTCTCCCGCGAGCTGTGCGGCGGCACCCACGTGGCGTCGACGTCGCTCATCGGGAGCCTGACGCTGCTGGGTGAGCAGTCGGTCGGCTCGGGCAACCGGCGCGTCGAGGCACTGGTGGGGCTCGACGCGTTCCGTCACCTGGCGGCGGAACGCGCCCTGGTCTCCGAGCTCTCGGACCTGCTGAAGGTGCCCTCGGTCCAGTTGCCGGAGCGGCTGACGGCCACCCTGAACCGACTCAAGACCGCCGAGAAGGAGCTCGACCGGCTGCGGAAGGAGCAGCTCGTCGCCGCGGCGGGAGCTCTCGTGGATACCGCGATCGACGTGGACGGGGTGCGCGTCATCGTGCACGACGCCGGGGAGATCGGCGGCGCCGACGAACTGCGGACACTCGTGCTGGATCTCCGCGGTCGTCTGGGCTCCGAACCGGCCGTGGTGGCCGCGACCGGTCTCTCGCAGGATCGCCCGCTGGTGCTCGTGGCGACCAATGAGGGCGCACGCGGCGCCGGGATCAAGGCCGGAGCGCTGGTGCGCATCGCGGCCACGATCCTCGGCGGCGGCGGCGGGGGCAAGGACGATGTTGCCCAGGGCGGCGGAGCTGACGCCTCACGCATTCCGGAGGCCCTGTCGGCCATCCGCACGGCGGTGGCGGAACGCTGAGCGCCTCGATGACGCCGGACGGATCGGGAACTGCCGGGCAGGCAGAACCCTACCCGCTGGGCGTGAAGCTCGGCGTGGACGTGGGTCAGGTGCGGGTGGGTCTGGCAGCCTGCGACAGGGACTCCCTCCTCGCCACGCCCGTGAGGACCCTCAAGCGCGATACACGCAGGAACCACGACGTGCGGCTCCTGGTGCGGGAGGCGATCGAGCGTGAGGCAGTGCAGATCATCATCGGGCTGCCGAAGAATCTCAGTGGCCGCGAAGGATCCTCGGCCGAAATGGCGAGGAGCTACGCCGAGCTGGTCGTCGGGGAACTCGGGCGCCAGGAGGCTCGGTCCATCCCGGTCCGCCTCGTCGACGAGCGGCTGAGTACCGTCTCGGCCCACCGGTCACTGCACGCCGCTGGCCTCGACAGCCGTGAGCATCGTAAAGTGGTGGATCAGGTGGCTGCCGTCGAAATACTCCAGCACGCCATCGATATGCAGCGATCACGTGGTCGTGACGTGGGGGATCCGGTCCCAGTACCCGAGGTTGCGGGCGTCGAGCGCCCACCGCAGAACCCTACGGAGGAGCCAGTCATGAAGGATATCTCAGCGAGCAGGAAGGAGGTGGAATCGTGAGTCGTGACACCGATGCCGCTTCCTCCACCGAGGGCGCCGAGGAGATCGGCGGCGCCACCGTATACGGCGGATCCGATGATCAGGACGGCTGGAGCGACCACCCCGAGCCGGTCGAGGACTTCTTCGAGAGCCAGGACGAGAGCGGCCGGACCGCGGGCCGGCCTCCGGCCAAGGCGAGGGCACGACAGCAGCGGCGCCGCCGTCGCACGGTGATCGTGCTCGTGGTGCTCCTGCTCTTCGCCGGGACGGTCTACGGTGCCGCCCTGATGCTCCGCGATCTGATCGGGTTCAACGAGGTCACCGACTACGAGGGTCCCGGCGGGGACGAGACCGTCTTCACCGTCGAGCAGGGCGCCGGCGCCCTGGCCATCGGCAATTCCCTCGAGAGCGAGGACATCGTGGCTGACTCGGGCGTCTTCGTGACCGCGCTCAGTGAGATCTCCGAGGGCCGCGAGGTTCAGCCCGGCGAGTACGAGATGCGGCAGCAAATGTCCTCCGCGGATGCAGCCGAGGCGCTCCTGGGCGAGGATCCCACGCTCGTCTCCTATGCCGCCGTGCCCCGCGATCTTCGCCAGGGGGAGGTCTTCGACATCCTCGCCGAGTCCACCGGCATACCGGTCGGGGAGTTCACAGCCCTGGCCGATGACCCGGCGCAGTTCGGCCTCCCGGCCAAGGCGCTGTCCCTCGAGGGGTATCTGCATCCGGGTGAGTACCGGTTCGACCTCGACGCCACAGCGACCGACATCGTCACCGAGATGGTCTCCGCCACCACCGACCGCCTCGTCGAGGACGGGGTCACCGACCCGGATGAGCAGTACCGGATCCTGACCATCGCGAGCATCGTGCAGGCCGAGGCGCAGGAGGGCGATTACGCCACCGTTGCCGGGTCGATCTTCAACCGGCTGACACCGGGGAACACGGAGACCAACGGTCTGCTGCAGTCCGACGCGACGGTCGCCTACGGACTCGGTGAGCGGACCTATCAGCTCACTCCCGAGGAGAAGGCCGACAAGTCCAACCCGTACAACACATTCGCCAACCCGGGCCTGCCCAAGGGACCTATCGGCTCGCCGAGCGACGAGGCGATCGACGCAGCAGTTAATCCCGCTGACGTGCCGTTCTACTTCTGGGTCACCGTGAACCTGAAGACCGGGGAGACGAAGTTCTCCGAGACGTATGCCGAGCATCTCGGGTACGTCCAGGAGTACGAGCAGTGGTGCGCCGACAACGAGGGGCAGTGCGAGTAGACCGTGCCGGGTGAGTCGGACGCCGCCCGGCGGCTCCGTGCGGCCGTGATCGGATCACCGATCGCGCACTCGAAGTCACCGAAGCTCCATGCGGCGGCGTACCGCGTCCTCGGAATCGACTGTGCCTACGCCGCCGTCGACGTCGACGAGTCCCGGCTCGCTGCGTTCGTCGCCGGGGTGCGGAGCGAAGCGGGCTGGCGCGGGGTGTCCGTGACCATGCCGCTGAAGACCGGTGTGGCTCGCCTCGTGCACGAGGTCACGGAACCGGCCGGGGTGCTCGGTGTCGTGAACACCGTCGTCGTCACCGGCTCCGACCTGGACAGGGTCCTCATCGGGCACAACACCGACGTCGCCGGGGTGCTCTACGCCCTCCGGGCTGCCGGGGTGCGGCACGCGGAACGCGCGGTGGTTCTGGGTGGAGGGGCGACGGCGGCAGCAGCGATCGCGGCCCTCGCTCAGCTCGGCGCCCCGACATGCAGCGTGATCGTCCGCCGTCCGGCAGCAGTGTCCGAGGAGGTGCGGCGGCTCGGTGGGAAGCTGGGTATCGACACCGTGGTCGTCCCGTGGACCGAGGCCAAGAGGATCGTGCCGACGGCCGACGTCGTCATCTCGACCCTGCCGCCGCGCGGTGCCGACGAGTTGGCAGGGGAGCTCGCCGCCGAGCCCGGTGTCGCCACGACCGGGACACTGCTCGACGTCGCCTACGATCCCTGGCCCAGCGGCCTCGCCTCCGTGTGGCAGCAGCGGGGGGGAACGATCGTGCCCGGTCTCGACATGCTCATCCAGCAGGCGGCGGAGCAGGTCCGGCTGTTCTTCCCCGAGGTGCACCAGGACCGCGAGCAGGTTCTCGACGCCATGTATGACGCGGTGGACGCCATCCGGCACTGATCCGTCCTGTGCCGCATGGCAGTATTGAATCCATGGTGCGTTGGCTGACAGCAGGAGAATCCCACGGTCCCGCCGTGGTCGGGATCATCGAGGGGATACCCGCGGGAGTCGGTGTGACGAGCACCGATATCCAGAATGCGCTGGCCCGGCGCCGACTCGGTTACGGTCGCGGTGCACGCATGAAGTTCGAACTGGACGAGGTCCGTATCACCGGTGGCGTCCGCCACGGACTCACGCAGGGCGGCCCCGTCGCCATCGAGGTGGCGAACACGGAGTGGCCGAAGTGGGACAAGATCATGTCCGCCGATCCGCTGGGGGAGGACGACGCCGCCGAGCTCGCCGCAACCGCGCGCAATGCCCCGCTCACCCGCCCCCGACCGGGCCACGCGGACTTCACCGGCATGCAGAAGTACGGCTTTGCCGAGGCGCGGCCGGTGCTCGAGCGTGCCAGCGCACGCGAGACCGCCACGCGTGTGGCCCTGGGCACCGTCGCCGCCGGTTTCCTGGCAGGCCTCGGCATCCGGCTCGTCAGTCACACGGTCTCCATCGCCACCGTCTCCGTCCCCGACGACGCGCCGGTTCCGGGACCCGACGACGTCATCGCGCTCGACGCCGATCCGCTGCGCTGCTTCCACCGGGACACCTCGGACGCCATGGTGGCCGAGGTCGACGCCGCCCATAAGGAGGGTGAGACCCTCGGCGGCGTCGTGGAGGTCGTCGCCTACGGACTCCCGCCGGGACTGGGCAGCTACGTGCATTGGGACCGGCGGCTCGATTCCCGCCTTGCGGCCGCGCTCATGGGCATCCAGGCCATCAAGGGTGTCGAGGTGGGCGACGGCTTCGCCACCGCGGCACGCCGGGGGAGTGCGGCCCACGACGAGATCATCCACGACGACGACGGCCGGATCGCTCGCGCCAGCAACCGGGCCGGCGGGATCGAGGGTGGCATGAGTATCGGGGACACGCTGCGTGTGCGCGCTGCCATGAAGCCCATCGCCACCGTGCCTCGGGCCCTGCGGACCGTCGACGTCAGTACGGGTGAGGCGGCACGGGCGCACCACCAGCGCTCCGACGTCTGCGCCGTTCCGGCTGCGGGGGTGGTCGCCGAGGCCATGACGGCGCTCGTGCTGGCCGACGCCGTCACCGAGAAATTCGGTGGCGACAGCCTCGCCGAGACGGCCCGCAATCTGCGCACGTACCTCGAGAGCATCCCGGAGTTGCTGGACTCCGCCGGATCCTGATGCTCACCCCCTCCGACGTCGTCGTCCTGGTGGGCCCGATGGCTGTGGGTAAGAGCGCTGTCGGCAGGATGCTCGCCCGGCGTACCGATCGGGTGTTCCTCGACACCGATCGCCTGATCGTCGATCGCTACGGCCCCATCAAGGGGATCTTCGAGCAGCGCGGCGAGGACGGCTTCCGGGAGCTGGAGGCCGATGTCGTCCAGGAGGCCGTGGCCGGTGCGGACATCGTCTCGCTCGGGGGAGGGGCTGTGGTCCATCCGAGAACACGGGAGTTGCTGCAGCACGCGAGCGTGGTGTTCCTCGACACCGATGCTGCCACGATCAGGCCCCGCATCAGGCGCGACACCGGTCGCCCGCTCCTGGCCGGGAACCCGATCGAGCGGTGGCAGGAGCTCTACGACCTGCGCAGGCCGCTGTACGAGCAGCTCGCCACCGTCGTCGTCGATTCGCGCGGACTGAGTGTACGCGGCACGGCCGACGCCGTCCTCCGCGCACTCCCGATCTCCTTCGCCGCCGGCGATGCACCACGCACCACGCACGCAGCCCAGAACCACGAGAGCAGGACTGACCCCCATGTCGACTGACGCAGCGACCATCATCCCCGTCATGGGGGCCACCGCCGGGACCACGTACGACGTCGTGGTCGGCAACGGGCTCCTCGAGAGGCTCCCCGGGATCCTGGGTGAGCGCGTGCGCCGCGTCCTCGTGATCCACCCTCGCGCGCTCAGGGCCACCGGCGACACGGTTCGTGCCGAACTCGCCGACGCCGGCTTCACCGCTGTGACGGCGGAGATCCCCGATGCCGAGGAGGCCAAGCACCTCCAGGTCGCGGGCTTCTGCTGGCAGGTCCTGGGACAGAACGATTTCACGCGCTCCGACGCGGTGGTCACCGTGGGCGGCGGCGCCGTCACCGACGTCGGCGGTTTCGTCGCGGCCACCTGGCTGCGCGGCGTCCGGGTGGTGCACCTGCCCACGAGTCTGCTCGGCATGGTCGACGCCGCCGTTGGGGGCAAGACTGGCATCAACACCTCGGAGGGCAAGAATCTCGTGGGTGCGTTCCACCCGCCCGCTGGGGTGCTCGTGGATCTGGACGCACTGGACACGCTACCGAAGAACGAACTCGTGACCGGGCTGGCCGAGGTGGTCAAGTGCGGCTTCATCGCGGACCCGGTCATCCTCGACCTGATCGAGCAGGACACGGAGGCTGCAACCGATGCTTCAACGCCGGTGCTGCGGGAGCTCGTGGAGCGGTCCATCGCCGTCAAGGCCGCCATCGTGTCCGAGGATCTGCGGGAGGCCGGGCGGCGTGAGTACCTGAACTACGGACATACGCTGGCGCACGCCATCGAGCTGGCTGAACGCTACTCCTGGCGGCATGGCGCGGCAGTCTCCGTGGGGCTCGTCTTCGCCGCCGAGCTCTCGCGCATGGTGGGACGGCTCGGTGACGCCGAGGCCGACCGCCATCGGAGCATCCTGGAGTCCCTCGGGCTGCCGGTCACGTATCGGCGGGACCGCTGGGCGGCGCTCCTCGACGGTATGCGCCGCGACAAGAAGTCACGCGGTGACCTGCTCCGGTTCGTGGTGCTGGACGGCATCGGCCGGCCAGGCATGCTCGAAGTGCCCGACACCTCGCTGCTGTTCGCCGCCTACCAGGAGATCGCCTCCTGATCCTCGGCTCTCGCTCGAGAGGGCGGCGGCGTGCGCGTTAAACGCGCAGGGTAGACTGATCCTCGGACTTTTGGCGTGCCACCGCGTGCTCGCCGTGCCGCGGCCGGCCATCCTCCCCTGGCCGACCTCCCCTGATACTGACCTCCGATGACACTGACGAAAGCGAAGCTGTGGCGACCACGAACGACATCAAGAACGGCACCGTGCTCAAGCTCGAGGGCAACCTCTGGAACGTCCTGGAGTTCCAGCACGTGAAGCCGGGCAAGGGCGGTGCCTTCGTCCGCACGAAACTGCGCAACATCCGCTCCGGCAAGGTGGTCGACAAGACCTTCAACGCCGGGCTCAAGATCGAGACCGCCACGGTGGACCGCCGGGACTACCAGTACCTGTACAAGGACGGCGAGGACTTCGTGTTCATGGACACGACCGACTACGACCAGATCACCGTGCCGGGGAAGACCGTGGGCAACGCGGAGAACTTCATGCTCGAGGGTCAGATGGCCACCGTCGCGATGCACGAGGGGTCGGCGCTGTACGTGGAGCTGCCGGCGTCGGTGGTCCTGGAGATCACGTACACCGAGCCGGGTCTGCAGGGCGACCGCTCCACGGGCGGCACCAAGCCTGCCACGGTGGAGACCGGCCACGACATCCAGGTTCCGCTGTTCCTCGGCACCGGCACCAAGGTCAAGATCGACACCCGGACCGGTGAGTACCTGGGACGCGTCAACGAGTGAGTGCCCGTAGCAAGGCACGACGTCGGGCCCTGGACATCCTGTTCGAATCCACGCAGCGCAATGTCCCGGTCCTCGAGGTCATCCGTGCGCGGCGCGAGAAGACCGACATGATCATCGCCGACTACACCGTCGACGTGGTCGAGGGTGTCCTGGAACGACAGGAGGAGATCGACGAGTTCCTCAGCACCTACTCCCAGGGCTGGACCCTGGACCGGATGCCGTCGGTGGATCTGATGATCCTGCGGATCGGCAGCTGGGAACTGCTGTACAACGACGACGTACCCGACGGCGTCGCCGTGAGTGAGGCCGTGGAGCTCGCGAAGATGCTCTCCACGGACGAGTCGCCGAAGTTCGTCAACGGGCTCCTCGGCAGGCTGCAGCAGCTGAAGCCGACCCTGCTCGCGTAGGAAGTGTCAGGCTCGATGCGGCTGCTTCACTAGTCATTGTGCTCCACCTGGTCGGAACGTCTCTTCCCACCAGCTGAGGAACAGTCCTCAAGTATCACCTTCGGAGTAGTACTGCAGTAGCATTTCGGTATGAAAATAAGCATCAGCCTCTCGGACGAGGATGTTGCCATACTCGATGACTTCATCCGCACCGCGGGTCTCCCTTCGAGGTCCTCCGGATTGCAGAACGCCGTGTGGATGTTGCGACTTCGCGATCTGGAGCGGGATTACGAAACCGGTTGGCAAGAATGGGAGAGTTCGGGGGATCAGGCGGCGTGGAGTGTTACGGATGCCGATGGGATCGTTGATGCGGCGCGGTGAGATCAGGCTTGTCGATCTGGACCCTGTACGCGGAAGCGAAGCCAACAAACGGCGTCCTGCGGTGGTTGTCAGCAACGATCGGGCGAACTCGATCGCAGAGCGGCTCGGCCGCGGCGTCGTCACCGTCGTACCCGTGACCAGCAACATCGATCGGGTCTTCCTGTTCCAGGCGCTGCTACCCGCGGCCGAGACGGGCGTTCAGCAGGATTCGAAAGCGCAGGCAGAGCAGGTCCGCTCCGTCGTCGTCGAACGGCTCGGAGCGGCTATTGGTCATGCTCCTGCCGGCGTCATGCGTCACCTCGACGACGCCCTGCGCCTTCATCTGCAGCTGTAGCGATACGCCGCGCTGACACCGCGCATCCGCGGCGACCCACTGACACGGTCAGCGGTCCGCAAGAGCGAGAGTCACCACCTGGTCCGCGACGCCGAAGAACCACCGAGTATCGGGGGCTGCGCCCTGCGGGGAGGCCACCTGCATCACGAGGACGTACCGGGTGCCGTCAGATGTCTCGATGTGCCATGATCCTGCGATCTCGCCGCTGGCGCTGCCGCCCTTGAAGGCGATCTGTTCGATCCCTTCCGACGTGCTCAGACCGGGATTCAGGCCGAGGATGTCCGTGACCGGGGCTCCGGCGTCGGTAGCGGCGATCTCCTGCAGATACAGGTGGGCGGCGCACAGATCCTGTGTCGTCGCGAACCAGTCCACGCCTGCGGTCCATGGCACGTTGGAGGCAAGTTCCTGGTCGATGCTGAGGTCCCATTCCGGCAGATTCTCGACGAGCCCACGCTGTGCCGTACTCACCTCCGGATCAGCAGTGACCGGGTCGTCCCCGGTGGCGGACTTCCAGTCCTCGAACAGGTCCGGGTCTGAATAGGACAGCTGGAACAGCTCTCTGGTGGTCAGGAAGGGCAGGTTGACCTCTGGCGTGCCATGCCCCATCACCTCGACGGAGCGTTCGACAGCCTCCCGTCCTACGGTCTCGATGAGCAGGTCGGTGGCGGTGTTGTCACTGATCGCGATCATGCCCTCAGCAGCCTCACGAACGGTGACCTCAGTTCCTGCTGGCTCGTTCTGCAGCGTTCCGCTGGGGAGCGACCTGAGGTCGTCAGTCAGTGTCAGCTTCTGATCCCAGGCGAGATCGCCGTCGTCGATGGCCTGTACGACGGCCCCGAGGACGTAGAGCTTGAAGATCGATCCGATCGGCAGCAATTGGTCTGTGCCGTCTTCGACCACAGGTTCGCAGGTGGACCCGTCATCGCTGACTTCCGCGAGGAGGAACGCCGAGCGTCCACTGGCCTTTGACAGCGCGGCTGGGGCATCCTCCACGGAGGAGAGCTCGGGAAGCGGCATCAACCCGCTGATAACAAGTCCTGCGATGCGCTCCTCCTCGTCGAGGGTCATCGAGAGCAGATACTCCTGGCCGGCGGCACCCGTCAGTTCGCCCTGTGCGCCGGGACCGTTTTCCTGATAGGAGTCGAGCACGTACGGACCGGCCGCACGCAGCTGATCGAAGGTCGACGTCAGCTGGTCTGCGGGAACCTCGGCAAGGAACTCGGGAGCGAAGTGCTCGGTGGCTTCCTTTTCATCAGGACCCCCATCGGCAGCGAGCTGATCGAGCACCCATTGCACCTGCAGGCCGACCGGAGAATCAGGGATCTTCGGGGCGTCGGTGTTCTCGGACGAGCGCATGGCTCCGGAAGCGGTTTCCGCAGGTTCTGCCGACGGCGTCGTTGCCGATTCCCCTGGGTCCGCCTCGTTGCTGCAGGCGCTGATGAGAAGCGATGCAGCGATGATCAGTGCCAGGGAGTGCTTGTAGTGGCGCATGGAGGGTCCTTCGTCGATCAGCTAGGAGATTCATCAGCTCCTGGCAATCTACGGCGTCATGACAGGTCGAGTCCGGTAGCTGCCTCGAGGTCCCGCTCGTGTCGGTACCGCCGGGATGCTCTCGGCGTGCCTGGGCCGTGCTGGCCGCAGTCACCGACTCATAGCCGGGAGTCTTCGTGGAATGACGGTGCCGATCAGGCCATATGACCGCGTGATCCCGGCCGGTCGTCGCCCCGTTTCGCCGACTCGAATGACCCGCGCAATCCAGTGCAGTATCGTCCCGACCCGGAAGCATCAACAGTGTGTGTCCCAGCAGTAACTCCCTGAGCCCCCTACGATGTTGCTACGACGCGGATGACACCAGGACGTAAGCGCGTCGCGATGAAGGGACGGTGGATGTTGGTATCAGAGGTGGAGTGGGAGTCGTCGCCGGTGTCGGAGACCGACGCGGAAATGTATGTGGCATCAGTGTGCTTCAAAACCGGTCCTCCGGGGGCGGTGGGTGTCGAGATCGAGCGGATCGTGCATGATGCATCGGACGTCCGGCGCGCCGTGCCGGTTGTCGAGGTCCGGGCGGTTGCCGCGGAGCTGGGCGCCGATCTCCCCGGTGGAGGTACTATCACTTTCGAGCCGGGCGGGCAGTTCGAGGTGAGCTCGGCCTGCGGAGCCGACCTTCCCTCGGTCATCGACGCAGTGAGGGCTGACCTGCGAGTTACTGATGAGTGTTTCGACGACGCTGGGCTTTCCTTCAGCAGCCTGGCCCTGGATCCGGTTCGACCGTCGGTGCGGACTCTGGATCATCCCCGGTATGCAGCGATGGAAACCCATTTCGACCGTGCGGGGCAGGCAGGTAGGACGATGATGTGCTCCACGGCCTCGTTGCAGGTGTGCCTCGAAGCGGGTCTTCCCGGAAATGGTTCGGGCAGTGCGGTGCAGCGGTGGCAGCGCCTTCACCGGCTCGCGCCGGTGCTCGTCGCCCTTTTCGCCAATTCTCCTTTCCAGCATGGGATGCCCAACGGTTGGCAGAGCAACCGGCAGGCAGTGTGGCTGGAGATAGATCCGTCCCGCACATCACCGGTGCCGGACTCCGATGATCCACCGGCGGCCTGGGCCCGCTACGCCCTGGACGCCTCAGTGCTGTGCATCCCCGCTTCGCGCGGTTCCTGGGAAGCACCGCGCGGGCTGACCATGCGTGAGTGGGTGCGCGGGCACGGCCCCCGGCCGGCCACGTATGAGGACCTGGACTACCACCTCAGCACACTCTTCCCGTACATCCGCCCCCGGGGTTTCCTTGAGATCCGGGTTATCGACGCCCAAGCAGGCTCCGACTGGGAAGCCGCTGCAGCGATCACGACTGCCCTGGTGGATGACGAACAGGCAGCTGACACCGCTGCCGACGCCTGCGCG
>JARIBG010000059.1 GCA_029257465.1 Arthrobacter sp.
GGCGCAGCTGGAAGCATTCAAGGCAGATGCCGAGCAGGGACGCTGAGTGGGACGGTTCCGACGCGAGCGTCCGGGCAGTAGTCAGGCGGACTCCCCTGGTCCTGAGGACGGCAGGCTCGGGGTCGACGGGGCCGACGGGGCCGACGGGGCCGACGGGGCCGACGGGGCCGACGACGGCATGCTCGGGGAAGCCGGAGGGCTGCAGGACCCGGCCGATCCGGAAGGGCCCGCCGATCTGCAGTCGATCCTCGCCGACGACACGGACGACGCGGACGACGCAGACGACGCCGACGCGGACGACGCGCGACCTCCCCGCAGGGGCGCATCGTTCCTCGCGGGAGGAACGGCCGTCCTGCGACGCAACCGCACCCTGTGGCTCGTCGCCGGGGCCGCTGCGCTGAGTCTGGTCGCAGGTCTGCTCCTGGGCCGCTTCATCGTCTCGCCCGCCGATGCGGCTGCGGACGCCGAACCGCCGGTCCCTGGACTGGTGACCGTACCCGTGGAGTACGGACCTCTCAGCAACGACGTGACGATCCGTGGCGAGATCGCCTACGCGGATCCGGTGGAGGTGCGGATCGACACCTCGAGCAGCGCCGGGCCGGCCGTGGTCACCGGGCAGGTTCCCGAGGAGGGCACGGAGCTCGACGCCCTGTCCATCGCCCTGGAGGTGGCCGGGCGTCCTGTGATAGTCCTCCCCGGTGAACTGCCCGCGTACCGCACGCTCCGGGTCGGAGTGTCCGGTCCGGACGTCGTGCAGTTCAAGACCGCGATGCGGGCGATCGAGCTCGACGCCGGTGACCCTGCCGACAATGTCTTCGGTATCGATGCGGCAAACGCCGTCGGCGCCCTGTACAGCCAGGCCGGCTACTCCGCACCGGCAGGGGAGGAGGGCAGTGCGGAGCTGGTGCTGGCCGCGGAAGAATCTGTCCGCACGGCGGAGCAGGCCCTCCTGACAGCCCAGAACGCCCTGGCGACGACGCCGGTCGGCGCGACACCCGTCGAGATACGCGAGGCCGACAACGCGATTGCCAGCGCAAGCCGGGAACTCTACGCCGCCCAGCAGGAGCGCCCCCAGGATCCGGTTCGGATAGCCGACCTCGCCGACGCCCTGGATCTGGCTGCGCTGCGGCGGCAGGAGACCGGCTCGGACCGCACCGACGCGACCGAGCGCGCCGCCGTCGATGCCGCGGTACAGCAGCTCACCCTGGCGCAGGAGGAACAGGCACGGGCACAGGAGGCGGCACTGCCCGCCCTGCCTCCCGGTGAGGTCCTGTTCCTGACCGAGCTCCCGCGCCGCGTGGACGCCGTCACCGCCACGCGGGGATCGACCCTCGAAGGACCGGCGATGACGGTGTCCGGGGCATCGCTGGGCATGACCGGGTCGGCCGCCGAGGCCGATGCGCGCCTCCTGGAAGTCGACGCGGCCGCGATCTTCGACCTCCCGGACGGCTCGCCGCACAAGGCGAAGATCACCGCGGTGGGTCCCGGCGAGGGCGATTCCCAGCGGTGGGACATCGAGTTGGTCCCCGATGCGCTGACACCCGAGCAGATCCAGGAACTGCAGGGCTCGAACGTCCGGGTCTCCATCGCCGTCGGCGCCACCGACGGCGATGTCCTGTCCGTACCCTACGCAGCCCTGACGGCCGGACCCGGCGGACAGACGAGGGTCGAGGTCACCGAGGGTGATCCCCGCGACGGAGAGGAGAGCCCTACCCGCCTCGTCGTCGTCAGGAGCGGACTGGCGACTCCCGGTGCCGTGGAGGTGACGCCGATCGAGGGAGAGCTCGCCGAGGGCGATCTGGTGGTGGTGGGCAGGTGACCACGGCACTGGTCGAACTGCGCGACGTCACCCGGTCCTTCCCCGGCCCGCCCGAGGTGCAGGCCCTGAAGGGCATCAATCTCTCCGTCGACGCCGGGGAGTACGTCTCGATCGTGGGGCCCAGTGGTTCCGGGAAGTCGACCATGCTGAACATCCTGGGGCTGCTCGACCGACCGAGCGTGGGAGAGTACCGGTTCGACGGTCATCTCACCGGTGGCCTCGACGAGGACACGCGCGCCGCCGTGCGCGCACAGCGTATCGGCTTCGTCTTCCAGGCCTTCCACCTCATGCCGCGCCGATCGGTCCTGGAGAACGTGATGATGCCCATGCTCTACAGCGGCACCCCACGGACCGAACGCGAGGACCGCGCCCGGGAAGCCCTCGACCGGGTGGGCCTGGGACACCGCATCGATTTCCTTCCCGGCCTGCTCTCCGGAGGAGAGCGTCAGCGTGTCGCGGTCGCCCGCGCCGTCGTCACCCGACCGAAACTGCTGCTGGCCGACGAACCGACCGGGAATCTCGACGGCGCCACGACCACCGACGTGATGGAACTGTTCGAGGAACTCGTCACCGACGGACTCGCGCTCATCATCATCACCCACGACCAGGCGGTGGCACGGCGTGCGCCCCAGTGCGTGCGCATCAACGACGGACGGGCGAGCACCGGCGGATGAAACACTCGTCACACGCTCCCGTCGGAACGGTCGACGACGGCCAGGAGGCACCGGCCATCGCCACTACACTCCTCGATCCCGTTCCGGCGGCGGACCGCTTCAGCATCGTCGACCTGCTCCTCGAGGCGACGTCGGACCTGGGTACGAGGCCGGGCCGACTGCTCATGACACTCGCGGGCACCATCCTCGGTATCGGGGCCCTCGTCGCGACGATCGGTTTCGCCCAGACCACGGCCGGTCAGCTCGCCAAGCAGTTCGACGCCTTCGCCGCCACCCAGCTCATCGCCTCACCGGCCACGGCACAGACCTCCGGCGGCGACAGTGTGGCGACCACGCAGCTCCCCTGGGACTCCGTGGAGCGGATCGAACGCCTCGCCGGTGTGGAACAGGCCGCTTTGATCAGCGACGTCGACCTCCACGACGGAACCGTGACCGCCGTCCCCGTGAACGACCCTTCGGCGGCGGCCAGCGCTCCCCCGAAGGTCTTCGCGACCTCCGCGGGCCTCATCGACACACTCCAGGGACGCATCATCCACGGGCGCCTGTTCGACGAGGGACACGATCAGCGGCAGGACCGCGTGGCCCTGCTCGGCAGTCGCCTCGCGGAACGCCTCGGCATCACCCGCGTCGATTCGCAGCCGTCCATCTTCATCGACGGCATCCCCTATGCAGTGCTCGGGGTCTTCGACGAGGTCCAGCAGCGCGCCGAGCTCCTCGACGGAGTGGTCATCCCCACCGGTGGCGCCCGAGCAGATTTCGGACTCGGCGCACCGGGCGAGGTCCAGGCCCGCATCTCGATCGGCTCCGGCCCTCCCCTGGCCGAGCAGAGCGCTCAGGCTCTGGCACCGGACGCTCCCGAGGACATCGACGTCGCCGCTCCGCAGGGGAGATCGGATCTGGCGGCCGACGTGCAGGCGGACATCAATCTCATCTTCGTGGTCCTGTCCATCATCGTGCTGCTCGCCGGCGGCGTCGGGATCGCCAACGTCACCATGCTCTCGGTCATGGAACGCACCGGTGAAATCGGCTTACGCCGCGCCATCGGAGCCACCCGCCGCCAGATTGCCGCCCAGTTCATCACCGAGTCCGTGGTCATCGGCGTTCTCGGGGGCCTGCTCGGGGCAACCGCAGGCGTCTTCGCGGTCCTGGTGATCGCCTTTTCACAGGAGTGGACGCCGGTCATCAGCCCGTTCGTGGCAGCTGCGGGCGTACTTCTCGGGGCGGTCGTGGGCCTTCTGGCCGGCGGGTTCCCCGCGCGCAGGGCCACGAGCGTGGAACCCGTTGCCGCGCTCAGAGGCTCATGAGGCCCGCCCGGCCTGCAGCGACGCGAGTTCCGCCGTCAGATTGTGCTGCGCCTGCTCCGCCCACCGTTCCCGTGCCTGCTCCGTCCGGTACAGCGGGTCGAGCGCCAGGAGCCGCTCGACCACTGCGGTCCTGCTGCGCGTGAATGCCTCATCCGGAATATGGGAGTACTCCTGTCTCACGGCTCCAAGATAGTGCGCGTATCGGATCGGCTCTCCGCCGAGCACGGACAGATCGGCGTCGCACAGGAGTTGCCCGGGTCGATCGTTCGAGGCGGGATCATGAGTCTGCGTGAGGAGGATCAGGCGCTGGACCTCCGCCGTGACCCGACCCTCGACGCGGCCGTCCAACCGAGCGCCGGCCAGCGCCGCGGAGGCTCGCTCGTCGTCGCCCGCCGCCCCCTGGTACACGGCATCGTGAAACCATGCCGCAAGGAGGATCGATGCTCGGTCCGGGCCGTCGGACGCGCGCAGCAGGAGGTCGAGTGCTTCCAGCACCGCCAGGAGGTGGGTGTGGGTGTGATAGCTCCGCGTGGGTTCATCCCAGCGATCCAGAAGCTCCTCCCCGAGCGCGGACTCCCCCGGCAGCAGGGCGGCCCAGCGGGAGACAAGAGCGGCGCGGAGCCTCGCCGGTCGGCGGCGTGCCGGGACCCGCAGACCGCTCTCGATGAGTGCACGCACCAGGAAGGTGCCGCTGACCTGCTCCGCGCCCCGCTCCACGAGATCGTCGTAGCGTCGTGCGGGGACGTCGTAGTGGTCCTCGTCGAACGCCCGTGACGGGATCCCCGCGGATCTCGCGAACCCGTGGAGTTCCGCCAGCGACGATGTCGAGACGAGATGGGAGAAGACCGTGCCGTGCGCGGGCCAGGACGGTGGATCGATGAGGATGGCCATGATGAGCAGTGTAGGGTTCCGCGTCGGGCGGCCCTGCACAGGAGCCCTGGACAGATCCCTGTACAAAACGCGCAGCAGGTGGCATCCTCCCAAGGACCACCCGGTGCGGTCCAGGGACCGCTCTCACGACACGCGGGAGCCATCATGCCAGCAGCAGGAACCACTCTCCTCGCCATCGGCACCAAGAAGGGACTCTGGCTCGCCTCGAGCACGGATCGGCAGAGCTGGACACTGAGCGGGCCAAAGTTCCTCATGGAGGAGATCCCGAGCATCGGCATCGACACCCGCGGCGGGCGCACAC
>JARIBG010000079.1 GCA_029257465.1 Arthrobacter sp.
TTGAGACCCTGAACGAGCCGCTCAGTACGGGGCTATGGCGCAGCTGGTAGCGCACCTGCATGGCATGCAGGGGGTCAGGGGTTCGAATCCCCTTAGCTCCACTGACGAACTCAGAAGGACCCTACCCTGCCTGACGGCGGGTTAGGGTCGTTCTCAGTATGTCCCGCTGGGTGGTATTGCGGAAGTTGTGCCAGGCTCCGTTCCGCCTGCTCGATGTCATGTGCTGACCTCCTGCACCGCCCTCCCCGTGATCCTCTCGCTCTGCGGCGCGGCGGTCGAGCTCGACGTGTTGCGCAGCAGTCGCATCGCGTTGGCGATGACCACCAGTACGGAGGCTTCGTGGACGAGCATGCCGATCGACATGGTCACTCCGCCGGCGAAGACGCCGGCCAGCAGCAGGACCACGGTGATCAGCGCCACCGCCATGTTCTGCCGCCTCACGCTCACGGTCCGCTTGGCCAGGTCGATGGCTTCGGGCAACTTGAGCAGGCTGTCACCCATCAGGGCGATATCGGCAGTTTCTACGGCCACAGCTGACCCGGCCGCTCCCATGGCCACACCGATGTCCGCGGTGGCCAGGGCCGGAGCGTCATTGACACCGTCGCCGACCATGGCGATGGTATGACCGTCGCGCTGTAGCCGTACGATCGCGTCCAGCTTGTCCTCGGGAAGAAGGGAGGCCTGGATCTCGTCGATACCGGTAGCGTTCCCGATGGCTTCGGCCACCATGCGGGTGTCACCGGTGAGCATGACCACCTTCTCGATACCGGCCCGGTGCAGGCGGGCAACCATTTCGGGCGCGTCTCGCCGGAGCTTGTCGGCAACCGCGACGACGCCGATCACCCTGTCGTCGACGGCGACGATCATCGGCGTCTTGCCTTCGGCGGCCAGTACTTCCGCCGCCTGAGCGGCACTGCCGTCATCGACAACGCCGTACTGGACCAGCAGCGGTGGGTTGCCGATCAGCACCCGTCGACCGTCGACATCGGATACAACGCCCTTGCCCGGGACCGGGGTGACCGTACCCGAAAGGCCGTGCTGACCGACTCCGTCGGCCTGAGCGGCCTCCACAATGGGACGGGCCAGCGGGTGTTCGGAGCCGGCTTCCGCGGCGGCAGCCCAGCGCAGCACCTCGGCGCGCTCGAGCGCGGAGTCAAGGACGACGACGTCGGTCAGTTGCGGGCGCCCTTCGGTCAGGGTACCGGTCTTGTCCACGGCGACCGCGGAGATCTTCGCCGAGGTCTCCAGGAACTCGCCGCCCTTGATGAGAATCCCGTTGCGGGCGGCACGGCCGATCCCGGCAACGATGGCGACCGGGATGGAGATCACCAGGGCACCGGGGCAGCCGATGACCAGGAGGGTCAGTGCCAGAACCACATCACCGGAGACCAGTCCGGCCACCAGGGCCAGCACCATCACAGCAGGGGTATACCAGCCGGAGAAGCGGTCGATGAACGCCTGGGTGCCCGCCTTGGCGTCCTGGGCTTCCTCCACCCGGTGAATGATCCGGGCCAGGGTGGTATCAGCGCCGATGCCAGTGGCCATTACCTGCAGGAAGCCACCGTGGGAGATGGTGCCGGCGAAGACCTGTCCTCCCTCGGATTTCTCCATGGGGATCGACTCGCCGGTGATCGACGCCTCGTCGATGGCTCCGGTGCCCGAGATGACCTGTCCGTCCACGGGGACCTTCGCGCCGTTCTTGATCAATACGACCTCGCCCGTTCTTACCTGCGTGGCTGGGATCTCCAGTTGCCGGCCCTCGCGCACGACGATCGCTGAATCAGGGGCGACGGCGACCAGCTCGGCCAGCGCCGACCGCGTCTTGTTCAAGGTGGCAGCTTCCAGGGCGTGACCGACCGCGAACAGGAACGTCACAGCCGCAGCCTCCCAGAAGTTGCCGATGATGACCGCGCCGATGGCCGCGACCGACACCAGCAGGTCGATGCCGATGACCCCGGCGATCAGCGCCCGAGCTGCCTTCACCACAATCCCGTAGCCGGCGACCGTGGCCGCGGCGATCATGAAAACATCGCCGAGGGTGAAAGCCGAGCCGGCATGCGTGACATGGGAGCCGGCGTCGAGCCACCACTGCGGGCTGATGGCGGGATCGGCGGCACCCTGTGCGAGCCGCTGGATGGCGAACGAGATGATGATGAGCACGCCGGACACGACCGGAACCGACCAGTTCCCGTAGACCCATCTCTGAAGCTTGTTCACGCGCGGGTACGACCTTTCTGCGTTTCGTGCCGGCGGACCGGGATGATCGAAGAATGCGCGCGGCCCCCCGAAAGGGCCCGCTGGTCTCAGAACGCTGTGGGCGTGGCCTTGTAGCCGGCCTTGGCGACGGCGGTGACGAGATCGTCCACCGAGACGCGTTCTGCGTCGTGGTCGACCTCGATGCGGGCAGAGGCGAAGCGGACCTCCACGTTCCCGACGCCTTCCAGGCGGCCGACCCGCTTCTCGATCTTGGCTACGCAGGAGGGGCACGAGAATCCCTCGGCCCTCAGGACGGTGTGCGTCGTGGTTGTGGTCGTCATGGTGGAATCCTTTCGTCGTGGTGTTCCTCAGTGACACCTTCACGATAGGTTCGCTGCATCGCGAACTCCTTGACATGGGTCAAGTTCGAGGAGCCCTGTCCGAGGCCTGCCGATATCGCACGACGATGCCGTTGCGCAGGAGTGCGATACGCTCACCCCATGCCCGAGGACGACCTGTGCGTCACCCGCGTCCCGATCTTCCAAGGTCTGACCTTTGAGGAACAGCTCCGTGTCGCGGACTTCGCCCGACCGGTTGTCGCCAAGAAGGGCGAGATCGTCTCTTTCCCCGGTCAATCGGTGTCACGCCTGTTGGTGATCCACAGCGGACACCTCAAGGTCAGTCACGCTGCTGCCAACGGGCAGGAGCAGATCCTGCGAACAGTGACCGACGGCGACGTCCTGGGGGAGCGTGCCTTCCTGACCGGACACCGCCCCAGCGACCTCGCCGTCGCGCTGGAAGACAGCAGGATGTGCGTCTTCGATCATGCCGACCTGGCAATCCTGCTACGCGACTACCCGGACATCAGTCAGCGCATGCTGCGAGCGCTTTCCGACCGGCTCTTCTCCGTCGAGCGGCTTCTGACCGCCATCACGTCAAGCGATGTCGATGCCCGCGTTGCCGCCTACCTGCTGGATCTACCCGGCAGCATCCGGGACAACGTGGCCACGGTGAGGCTGCCGATGGCGAAACAGGAAGTCGCTTCCTACCTCGGCACGACGCCCGAAACCCTCAGCCGGCGTCTCGCTGCACTCTCCGCCTCCGGCTTGATCGAACTCGTTGGACGCCGGAACGTCGCGATTCTTGACATCGATGCACTCGAAGACCTGGCCACACCTCGATAACCAGCACCTCGATGGCCCAGCCGCACCTTCCGGTATCACGCCATCAGGACGCCAGCGTCCGAACAAGTGCTGCCTGCTGCCGGCGAGCCAGGCGCACCACGAACGGCGCGGCGCGGGCTGCGAATCCCGGAGCCAGATCGAAGAGGCGGACCTGCACGCCGCGCCATAACGGCGCCGTGGTGACCGGTCGAGGCTTTGCCACCACCCGAAGGACGAGGTCGGCGATCACCTCGGGCTGGAACAGTGTGCCGGAGAAGGACATCGCCGCATCCGGGTCGCGCAGCTTGTCGAACAGCATGGGCGTCCACATCCCATCGGGGCACACACAACTGATGTCGATGGCGCGCTCCCCCTCCACGCGGAGATCACAGAGTGCCGACGTGCTGAATCCCATGACGGCGTGCTTGGACGCCGCGTAGACGCCCTCACTGGGTACGGAGACGAGTCCGGCGAGGGAGGCGACGTTGACGACGTGACCGCGATGGGCCGAACGCATCAGCTCCAGTGCGGCGATGGTCCCATGCATCGTCCCGAGGGCGTTCACCTCCATCATCAGGCGGCGCTGCTGGTCCGTATGCGACCAGACAGGACCCGTGGCCAGCACCCCGGCATTGTTGACCCAGAGCCCGAGGGCGCCGCTGTGGGCGGTCGTCGCCTGTGCCACTGCCCGGCACGCGTCGGGCTCCCGGACGTCCAGCACGGAGGAGATGGCCGAGCCACCGTCCTGTCGGATCTCGGAGGCGACCGCGACCGCGAGCGCTTCATCGAGGTCGGTCACGTGGACGTCCCAGCCGAGCCGACCGAGTCGGAGGGCGATCTCCCGGCCCAGGCCGCGTCCGGCACCGGTGACGACGGCGCCGCCGTCGCCCGGGGTGCTCATACTGCAACCGCCGGGACCGGGGCGTTCTCCGTGCGGCGGGCTCCGCGCCTGCGTTCGCGGGAAAGATCCCACAGATAGTGGTCGAAGTCCATCTCCATGGTGTGCCTCGGCGAATCGTAGAAGCGGCGTCGAACCCGCTCGTGATCGGCCAGCATCTGGCGACGGATGTCAGCTGCATCCGGCGGGACGTACCGGCCGGTCAGCTGCTCGGCGACCCATTGCGACTGTGCCTCGGCCAGCGGCATGACAGCGCCGACAGGTTGCAGCAGGCCGATGAAGTACAGGCCCGGCAGCTCCGGGTGGACCGTCCGCTTCCACAGCGGCAGGTTGTTCCCCTCGACACTGAGGAGATCGGCGTCGAAGAACGGGAAGCTCACGTTGTACCCGGTGGCCCATACGATCAGATCGGCGCTGGCGCGGCTGCCGTCGGTGAACACTACCTCCGAACCGTCCAGGCGTTCGATACCGGGGCGGGGCGTGACAGCACCCGAGCGCAGAGCTCGTCGGATCTCCTCGGACTGGACAGGGTGCGATTCGCCGGGCGCGTGTCGCGGCTGGGGCAGACCCAGTCGCGCCGCGTTGCCGGAGGTGAGTGCTCCGAAGCGAAGTCTGGCCTTCGTGGCCCACCAGGGCATCCATCCTGGCAGGGCGAGCAGGTCCGAAGCGAGACCGAGGGTGAATTTGCGCAGCACCCACTGGCCCCGGCGCTGGGAGAGCACCGTGCTGCGGGCCACCCTGCCCCCCTCGGAGGCGATGTCCAGGGCCGAGTTACCCGATCCGACGACGACCACGTTCCTGTCGCGCAACTGGTCGCCAGAGCGATAGTCATGGGAGTGGATCTGCTCGCCGTCGAAGTGCCCGGGGTAGGCGGGATCAGGCCAGCGGGGGTCCCAGTGGTGCCCGTTGGCGACCAGGACGGCGTCGTAGTGGCGCATGAACTCACCCTCGGCGTCCTTCGTCACCACGTCCCAGCCGGATGCCGCCCGAGAGACGTGCACCACCGTGGTGTTGAACGTGATCCTGTCCCTGAGGGCGAAGTGGTCGACGTAGGCGTCGAAGTACGCTGCCACCTGGTCGTGCCGCGCGTAGGGCGGATAGTCGGCGGGCATCGGGAAATCGGAGAATGCCATGCGCGGACACGAGGTATTGATCTCCAGCGTCTCGTAGCAGGCGGAGACGCCATTGGGATTGTCGTACACCCAATTACCCCCTATCGCACTGCCCTGCTCGAAGCAGTCGAACGGAATGCCGGCGGCCTGTAGAGCTTTGGTCGCTGCGAGACCGGAAGAGCCGGCGCCGATGATGCAGGCGCGGGGGAGATCCGGGTCTGTCGGGACCGGATCGGTGACGGCGGGCGCTACGTGGCGTTGCTTGACGACGTATGGCATGCGACCAATGATGACACGCGGCAGAATTGGCCGGAGAAGCAGACACAGGTCAGGGCAGGGTGCGCTGCCTGGAGAAGCGTCGAGCCAGGTCCGTCAGCGCCAGGACTGCGACGACGATCGACGCTGCGACTGCCGCCAACATCAGATACAGCCCGGTCAGCATGGCCATGGGCGAACTGACGTCGCGCAGGTAACCGATGCCGCTAACGGCTCCGACGATCCAGAACACCGCCACTCCCAGCAGCGCCACGACGGACGGCAGTGCCTTCCGGTTGTCCTTGAGCCATTGCGTCGGTCGTGTCGCTTCGATCCCCATGAGTGCCATGCTCCAAGTGTCGGACCCGATGAGCGCGGGGCTGTGGGCGACACGTCTCGAACAGGTCACGATTCACCTGGTGGTCCGCCCCCTGAACGCGTGATCCGTTCCTGGTCGACGAGACCTCAGTGCGCGCGGCTCCTCGACGGGCTGAACAGCCTCACGAGTCCCGCGACGCACCCGATGATGATGACGGACAACACGGCGAGCAGGGGGATGTTCGGGGCGGATGAGGAATTGGTCGGCTCGAGTACTACGGGTTCGACGCTGGTACTGGCCGAACCGGACGGCACGGCGGTTGCCGACGGCGAAGGTGTCGCCGTCGCGGTTTTCGGACTCTTCGGCGTCTTCGTGGGCGAAGGACGCTCGGAGGGTTCATCCTCGACCGGTGGCAGGAGGAAGGGCGGTCCGATCTGCGGTGCAGGCGCAGGAACAGGGATGGGGGCCGGCGCTGGGGGTGGTGCAGGCGCAGGAACAGGTGCGGGAGCTGGCGCTGGCGGCGGAGCGGGCGCAGGTGCGGGAGCAGGCGGCGGAGGAGCCGGGGCAGGCGTGGTGGGAGGCGGTGCCCCGGTCGGCGGTGGAGCAGAGGGATCCGAGCTAGGGCCGGGCTTCCGGGGAGGGGTCTCGGATGGCTTCGTGTCCTGCGGCGTCGTGATGGAGGCCGACGGATCGGTGGGCAGCGACGTCGGGACAGTACCCTCCTGTGCCGGCTCGACGATCGGTGGGTTGTCCGGATCTTCGACGGCGAGAGCGGACGGCGCGCCGAACGACAACCCTGCGCCTACCATGAGAGCAGCGGCGGCCAGGGCGCGTGTCCGGTTCTGTCCCATGATGTCCGGGTCTCCATACTGTCTCTGAGCGTTCGGCTTATCGTTCCATGATGTCACGGGCGCCACCGGTGATCGGCGTCTTCTAGTCCACGGAACCCGCGACTTGTCCACCGGTATTTCCCGTCCATGCCTTCACCGGTGGCTAACACGCCGAGGGCGCACACCGATAGTCCTTCTCACAGGTACTGCCAGGGCCGATCACGATCGGCCCTGGCAGCGCTCACCAGCAGATTCTTCTGCATTGTCGAAGGACCGAAAGTGTTCATGAAGCAGCTTCGCCGTTCCCTGGCCGCCGCAGCCGCAACCGCCGTCGTCGCGCCCCTGTTCATAGGTGCCCTACCGGCAGCTGCGGCAATCACCGCCTGCACGGCGCTGACGCAGGCGGTTCACCAAAGCATCAATCCGAAAACTGGCGCCTCGTTGCTCACGTCCTCGACCGCGGAAGTGACGAGCGCGGCGAACAAGCACGGATTCACGGACAAGCGGGGCGCCGTTTTCAACGCGTCGTCCACCGCGGCTCCTGGTCTCGTGCCGGTCTACCGCCTCTTCAAGAAGAACGACTTCATCTTCATCCCGGATACGGCTGGCAGGGGTGAGTACGAGAACGCCATTGCGAAGTATGGCTACACCAGTCAGAAGGTCGAGTTCTACGCCTCCGCCACCAAGCTCAGCTGTGGCGTCGAGGTCCGGCGTTATTTGAAGGGCTCCCAGCACAGGTTCTCGGCGTCGGCCGAGGATCAGGCGAAGCTCAGAGCCGCAGGCTGGAAGGACGAGGGTGCGAAGTTCTGGGTTCAGCTCCCGACGGCGGCCGGTCCAACTGCCGCTCCACGGCCGAAGCCGGCTCCGATCGCGACTACTCCACCGGCTCCGAAGCCCGTTCCCGTCGCGGCTCCGAAGCCTGTTCCCGTAACACCACCGAGCTCGGCGCCGGTGAAAGATCACGCGAATCAGGTCCGCTACGAAACGATCGCGCGGCCCGGAGAAACCATCGAGCGGGTCCTGCTGAACCCGGCACTGGCCGGGAAATACCTGAAGCTTCCCGCCGGCGTCTTCGAGGTGTCCAACTACCGCGATGCCTCCGCAGCGATCCGCGTCCCCGCTAACGTCCTCGGAATCATCGGAGAGGGGCGTGACACGATCATCCGGATGAAGCCGATGACGTCGACCTTCGCGGCCTCGGTGCCCGCACAAACAGCAGCGCCCAAGACCAATCAGCTCTACCTCCTCCGCATGAACGACGGTCTGCAGAAGCAAATGATCAAGGATGTCTGGTTCCAGGGCACTGTCCAGGGTCACCTGCAGAACGGCGTCATGATCGGCAACTCCACGCCGGGTACGACCATCGAGAACGTGCTCCTCACAGGTTTCGACGGCAACGCCGGTTCCCCGCCTGGGGAGACGTTCGCACTGAACTGGTGGCGTGGCAGCGAAGGCGTGACGCGCAACGTCGAGGTAGATGGTTACCGCTGGACAGGGGATACGTTCGAAACACGCATACGCGGTGAACTCGTCGGCGCGTCCCCGATCGGCTGGAACAGCCATGACAGGGCGAAGGTCCATGACGCCTATACCCATGACTCCAGGTTCGGGATGCCGACGTTCTGGCAGTCGAACGACGCCGAGACCTGGAACCTGCAGTCCGTTCGCAACGCCATCGGCATCAACCACGAGGAGAGTTTCGGCGTCGTCCATCACGCACCCGTCATGACGGAGTCACGGACCCGGCGCCACATCAATCACATGTCCTCGCGCGGCGACGGCACACTGACGGTGATTGGAGCCATCAACGACACCTGGGTGAACTCGACGACGTCGGGTCCGGTGAGCGAGGGTGCTCGAATGCTCGTCCTGACGCCGACCAACTACACCGGACCCGGCACGAACAGGATCGTCACTCCACCGATCATCCTCCTCAAGGACGGGATCACCAGGGCGCCCTACACCTGGGCTCACTAGGAGATCCTGCTTCTGCCTCGCCTATCCGGCAAGAGCACGAGCCTACCGATCGAGGGTCTACGGGTCTCCCGTCGAGGCACCGAGGATCCGCAGTGCCGCTGCCTGGGCCTCAAGTTGCTCGTCCGTCAGGACGGTCCCGCTCAGGAAGCCGCTCCGGCGCAGCATCACCCTGATCTCCCGGACGGAGTAGGGATCGGGCCAGCGACTGTGTGCGACCACATGACAGGAGGCACACAGCGGAACCAGATCGGACAGGGGATCCACCTCGTAGTCCCCGTCAACGAGGCCGAGCGGCGTCACATGGTGCACCTGGACCAAATCCCGGGCCAGCACTCCGTATCGTTGCTCCATGTCCAGCCCGCACGCATGACAGACAGAGCCGCGATGCGCCAGTACGGTGCGCCGTACGTCCGTGTCCTGCTCGAACCTGTTGCTCCACCCCCGCCTGACGGCCCGCGAGGGCAGTGCACCAGGTGTCGCGTCCAGCGCACCTCGCTGCGGAGGATTTGCCTCGGCCCACAGTCTGCGCACCACCCGGGCCGACGAGCGATCCAGGGGTTGCACCGTCTTCTCAACCGCGCCGAGGTGGGGCAGTTCCTCGACGAGTCGTGACAGCGGGAGCTGGTCACCGTGGGGGAGCAGGAGGTCGAAGTCGATGTCGACCTGCGTCGTCGTCGCCTCGGCCGACGGCGCGCCGATACGCGCCACGGTGCCGTGTCCGCCGATCCCGCACATGGCGGACCGGGAGCCGACGACGAGGAGCCAGGCGTCGAGGTCGAGCTCCGGCGTCAGCCCCGCAGGGAACGCCCAGGTCTGCCAGAGGATCCCACTCGCCTGCACCGACCGGACAGCGCCGGCGTAGCTTCCGGACCAGACCGGTTGATCGGGATCCCAGGCGAGGATGACTGCCTCCATGAGATGGAGTCTGCCACGAAGACCGCCGACCCGGCGGACGACGGCGCAGGAGCTCGTCCCGGTCCGTGCCGCATGCCACACTGGGGATCATGCCTCCCCGTCGTGCCCTGCCGTTCTTCCGGTCTCTCCGTTCCTCAGCTGGTGAATCAGTCGCCGAGGCAGACGTCGGCAACATCGCGTTGCGGCTCGACGACGCGTGGCTGAGGTTCCAGACGCGTCGCGCCGTCCGGCTCGGGAGGACGAAGACGATCATCCCGTACACCGGCTACGGGACGACGTCGTGGGTCCGGGTGCTGGCGCGTGTGGTCCTGAGCGATCCCAGGGACAGCGAACGCGGACCCGCAGAAAAGCCACTGAAGCCACTGCAGGAGGGCATCCGTGGGTGGCGGAACTTCACGAGTCCGCCCGTTTCCGACGCCGTCGTACGCGTGACCATCGGCGACACCGTCCACGAGGTGGAGTCCGACCACGGAGGAGTGGTCGATGCCCGTATACCGGTCTCGCTCGACGCCGGATGGCACACGGTCTCCCTGCAGTCGGGCGAGTCCCGGCCGGTCGATGCCCCCGTGCGGATCGTCTCCGACCGCGCGGACTTCGGCGTGGTGTCCGACATCGACGACACGGTGATGGTGACAGCGCTGCCGCGGCCGTTCCTGGCGGCCTGGAACACCTTCGTGCTCGACGAGCACGCGCGGACCCCCACGCCGGGGATGGCCGTACTCTACGAGCGGATCGTACGGACGGTTCCGTCGGCGCCGGTGTTCTACCTCTCGACCGGGGCGTGGAACGTGGCCCCGGCTCTGTCCCGCTTCCTGTCCCGCAATCTCTACCCGGCCGGTCCGAAGCTCCTCACCGACTGGGGGCCCACGCGCGATCGCTGGTTCCGTAGCGGGCAGCAGCACAAGCGGACCTCCCTGGAACGACTCGCCGCGGAGTTCCCGAACGTGCGGTGGCTGCTGGTGGGCGACGACGGTCAGCACGACGAGGCCATCTATTCCGAGTTCGCCGGGCGGCACCCTGAGAACGTGCGCGCGATCGCCATCCGGCAGTTGTCCGTCGGCGAAGCGGTTCTCGCGGGCGGACGATCGAAGTCGGGCGTGCGGCCCACGCCGGGGATCCAGTGGATCTACGCGCCCGACGGCGCCGGAATGTCGGTGGAGCTCGAGAAGCTCGGGGTCATCCTCAGTGAGATCCGCTCCGCCGCGGATCCCGAGGAGACCCACTGAACCTGCCCGGGACGAATGACCCCTGACGCCCAGGACGCAACCGCCGGTGCTCTCCGAACAGCACGGCAGCGCATGGCAGAAGGCTTTCGCGGGTGGGCTCTCCGCAGCCCGGCTCGGGCCTGCCCTACTGGGTGACGGAGATTCTGGGGCCGATACTGCGGCTGCGCAGGATGTCGGCCAGCTGATCCATGAAGAGGCGCACCCGGGCGTCGTCGGCGTCGCCCGTACGCAGGGCGAAGATGCTGCGGGCCAGGCGGATCTCGGGGACGTCCAGGACGACGACGCCGTCGGGCCGGTTCACCATCGCGAGTTCGGGAACGAGAGCGGCGCCCAGACCCGCGGAGGTGAGCTCGAGGCTGGCGTTGAAATCGTCGCAGTAGGCCGTGACACGGGGATGGAGATTGCAGCTCGCGAAGAGTCGTTCGATCACCGTGGCGTCGGCGGTGCCGGGATGGTGCATGATCCACGGCATGTCGGCGAGCTGATCGGCGCTGACCCGCGACCCGCTGCGGATGCCCCAGCTCTCCGGCAGGATGACGCGGAAGACGTCGTCGCCGATCCACTCCCGGCTGAGGGTCGACGGCCATGCCAGTCCTGCCTGCCCCACCTGGTAGACCAGAGCGAGGTCGAGATCGCCGCCGGTGCGCAGCCCCTGGATGGTATGGGCGGGTTCCCCGACGAACAGGCGGAGCGAGATTCCCAGCCGCTGCCACTCGGGCAGACGCAGGAGGCGGGGGAGCGCGAAGGTCGCGAGACTGGGAAAGATCCCGAGACGGAGTTCGTGGGTGGTTCCCGAGTGGGCACGCGCCGTCGAAGCGAGGAGCGCGTCGATGTCGGTCAGTACCTTCGCCGCGTGCCGGGACAGGGTGAGCGCGGCGTCCGTCGGGATGGCGCTGCGGGCAGTGCGCGTGAAGAGCGTGGCACCCGTGTCCCGTTCCAGTGCGGACATCTGCTGTGAGACGGCGGACGCCGTGTACCCGAGACCGGTGGCGGCCGCTGTGAACGAGCCGTGCCGGATGACCTCGAGCAGTGTGCGTAGATGGTTCGGATTGACCATGCCCGGACCCCCTTCCCGATCGCTTCGTCGAGCGCTGACAGCTTTGGCCGCCATGTCGCCGGTAGCTCTATCGAGCCTACCCGCGGACGACGGCGCATCGGGCGGCGGGTGCCGCGCGGCCGGTGCTTCTGGCACCGTCGCAGGTACCGACGCGACACGCCCACAAAACGCGACACGGCATGAATTTCTCCTGTGGGGAACTCCTCCACAGGGTGTGGGCCGGTCCACGCCGGGGCTGTTGGATCGGCTCATTCGCGGGCTTCATGGAACCGTCGGTCTGTGGACATCATGTGGACGACGCCACGGGTAAATGACATACTTGTAATACATCATCTGGGGGTCCATCTCGCTACCACGCACTAGATGTAGTATCGAAGAACAGAATCAATCGCTGGACGCACACGGATCGGAAGGCTCGGAAGTCCCCGGATCTCCACCTTTTCGGACCGCTCATCACCTCTTGCACCGGCCCTCTGTCAACGCAGAACCCAGTCATCAGGACAAGAACCAGTAGTAGAGGAAAAAGGGGACCAGGACATGACAGTTACGGTGTACACGAAGCCGGCCTGCGTACAGTGCAACGCCACGTACCGGGCGCTGGACAAGAAGGGCATCGCTTACCAGAGCGTCGACATCTCGCAGGATCCCGCGGCTCTCGAGCGACTGCGCGCCATGGGTTACCTGCAGGCGCCCGTCGTCGTCACGGACAACGACCACTGGTCGGGATTCAGGCCCGACAAGATCCAGTCGATCGCCGATTCCGCCGTCGGTTCGGTAGCCTGACCGATCCCTCAGGGGATCAGCGGGCGGTAGCGGCGATGACCGGAATCACGATGGACGAGCGAGGCACCTCCACTGTTGCCGGCGATCCTGCCCCGGGCGATGCCGGGTCGGCAGACGGCCCGTTCACCGAGGCGCCTCTCATCTATTTCTCGTCGGTCTCCGACAACACGCACCGCTTCGTGGGCAAGCTGGGTATCGAGTCAGCTCGCATGCCTCTGCTGACCAAGGAACCCACGCTGCGGGCCACGCGGTCCTACGTCCTCGTACTGCCGACCTACGGGGGGATCACGGGTAAGGGTGCCGTGCCGCGCCAGGTGGTGAAGTTCCTGAACAACGAGCGGAACCGCAGCCTCCTGCGGGGTGTCATCGGCGCCGGCAACACCAACTTCGGCGAGACCTACTGCCTCGCCGCCGACGTCGTCGCCGCCAAGTGCGACGTCCCCGTACTGTACAGATTTGAAGTCATGGGCACGTCCGAGGACGTGGACCGAGTAATCAACGGATTGGAAGAGTTCTGGACATGAGTGTTGTAGAGACCGAGAAGGGAGCGCCCGCCGCAACAGCGGATCGCTTCAAGGACATGGGGTACCACGAGCTCAACGCCATGCTCAATCTGTACGGGCCGAACGGCGAGATCCAGTTCGAGGCCGACCGTGAGGCCGCCCACCAGTACTTCCTGCAGCACGTGAACAACAACACGGTCTTCTTCCACGATCTCGAGGAGAAGCTCGACTACCTCGTCAAGAACGAGTACTACGAGCGCGAGACGCTCGACCAGTACACGATGAACTTCGTCCGTGACCTCTACAAGAGGGCCTACGCCAAGAAGTTCAGGTTCGAGACGTTCCTCGGCGCGTTCAAGTTCTACACCTCGTACACGCTGAAGACCTTCGACGGCAAGCGCTACCTCGAACGCTACGAGGACCGCGTGTGCATGGTCGCGCTGCACCTGGCCCGCGGCAATGAGCAGCTCGCCGAGCAGATGGTCGAGGAGATCATCGACGGACGCTTCCAGCCCGCCACGCCCACGTTCCTCAATGCCGGCAAGCGTCAGCGCGGTGAGCTGGTCTCCTGCTTCCTGCTCCGCATCGAGGACAACATGGAGTCGATCGGCCGCTCCATCAACTCCGCCCTGCAGCTCTCCAAGCGCGGCGGCGGCGTCGCGTTCGCCCTCACCAACATTCGCGAGGTCGGCGCGCCGATCAAGCAGATCGAGAACCAGTCCTCGGGCGTCATCCCCGTGATGAAGCTTCTCGAGGACAGCTTCTCCTACGCCAACCAGCTCGGCGCACGCCAGGGCGCGGGAGCAGTGTACCTGCACGCCCACCACCCCGACATCAATCGCTTCCTGGACACCAAGCGCGAAAATGCGGACGAGAAGATCCGCATCAAGACGCTGTCCCTCGGCGTCGTCGTCCCCGACATCACCTTCGAGCTCGCCAAGCGGGACGAGGACATGTACCTGTTCTCACCGTTCGACGTCGAGAAGGTCTACGGCATGCCGTTCTCGGACATCTCGGTCACCGAGAAGTACTACGAGATGGTGGACGACGCCCGCATCAAGAAGACCAAGATCAAGGCTCGGGAGTTCTTCCAGACCCTCGCCGAGATCCAGTTCGAGTCCGGGTACCCGTACATCATGTTCGAGGACACGGTGAACCGGGCCAACCCGATCGACGGCAAGATCATCATGAGCAACCTGTGCTCCGAGATCCTCCAGGTCTCCGAGCCCACCACGTACAACGAGGATCTGTCCTACGAGAACACGGGCAAGGACATCTCGTGCAACCTCGGCTCGCTGAACATCGCGAAGACCATGGACTCGCCGGACTTCGGGCTCACCATCGAGACGTCCATCCGCACCCTCTCGGCGGTCTCGGACATGAGTCACATCAACTCGGTGCCCTCGATCGCCAAGGGTAACGACGCCTCGCACGCCATCGGTCTCGGCCAGATGAACCTGCACGGCTATCTGGCCCGTGAGCGCGTGCACTACGGCTCGGAGGAAGGCCTCGACTTCACCAACATCTACTTCTACTCCGTGGTGTACCACTGCATCCGGGCGTCGAACCTGATGGCCATCGAGACCGGGACCACCTTCGCCGGCTTCGAGAGGTCCAAGTACGCCAGCGGTGAGTTCTTCGAGAAGTACACCGACCAGATCTGGGAGCCGACGACGGCGCGTGTGCGTGAGCTGTTCGCCGACGTGCACATCCCCACGCAGGAGGACTGGCGCGAGCTGAAGGCCTCCGTCATGGAGCACGGCATCTACAACCAGAACCTGCAGGCCGTTCCGCCCACCGGTTCCATCTCGTACATCAACAACTCGACGTCGTCCATCCACCCCGTGGCGTCGAAGATCGAGATCCGCAAGGAAGGCAAGTTGGGCCGCGTGTACTACCCGGCGCCGTATCTGACGAACGACAACTTGGAGTACTACCAGGATGCTTACGAGATCGGGTTCGAGAAGATCATCGACACCTACGCCGCTGCCACGCAGCACGTGGACCAGGGCCTGTCACTGACGCTGTTCTTCAAGGACACAGCCACTACGCGGGAGATCAACAAGGCCCAGATCTACGCCTGGCGCAAGGGCATCAAGACCATCTACTACATCCGTCTCCGCCAGCTCGCGCTGGAAGGGACGGAGGTGGAGGGTTGCGTTTCATGCATGCTTTAGGCAACTAAATCGACCAGGCCGGGCAGTGTGCCCGGCCGGTTCCCGGCACACCAGGCAGTACCCACGCAGACAAGGAATTACCCATGAGCGAGAAGCTGAAGCTCGTAGACCAGGTCCAGGCCATCAACTGGAACCGTATCCAGGACGACAAGGACGTCGAGGTCTGGAATCGCTTGGTGAACAACTTCTGGCTGCCAGAGAAGGTGCCGCTGTCCAACGACGTACAGTCGTGGGCCACACTGACGCCGGAGGAGCAGCAGCTCACCATGCGCGTCTTTACGGGTCTGACGCTGCTCGATACCGTGCAGGCCACGGTCGGCGCCGTCAGCCTCATTCCGGACGCGATCACACAGCACGAGGAGGCCGTCCTCACCAACATCGCGTTCATGGAGTCGGTGCACGCCAAGAGCTACTCCTCGATCTTCTCCACGCTCGCCTCCACCAAGGAGATCGACGAGGCTTTCCGCTGGTCCACCGAGAACGTGAACCTGCAGAAGAAGGCGCACATCGTCACCGACTACTACCGTGGTGATGATCCGCTCAAGCGCAAGATCGCCTCGACGCTGCTGGAGTCGTTCCTGTTCTACTCGGGCTTTTACCTGCCGATGTACTGGTCATCGCGGGCGAAGCTCACGAACACGGCCGATCTGGTGCGCCTGATCATCCGTGACGAGGCCGTGCACGGCTACTACATCGGGTACAAGTTCCAGCGCGGTCTGGAGAGTGCAACCCCGGAGCGCCGGCAGGAGATCAAGGACTACGCCTTCGAGCTGCTCTTCGAGCTGTACGAGAACGAGGTCCAGTACACCCATGATCTCTACGACTCCGTGGGTCTGGCCGAGGACGTCAAGAAGTTCCTGCACTACAACGCCAACAAGGCGCTGATGAATCTGGGCTACGAGGCGATGTTCCC
>JARIBG010000099.1 GCA_029257465.1 Arthrobacter sp.
GCCAGGATCCGCCGGGCTGCGGATGCTCCCGTCGGGGCTGGACGGCGGTGTGGCTCACCCTGACATGGTACCGGCGCAGCCGCGGCAGCCACGGCAGGTCCGACGCGGTCGCGGCGGGATGCGACAGGCGCTGCCGAATGCTTGGTCCTACCGGCGGGCTCGCCGCAGGACAGCTCCGAGGGTCGATGGGGCTGCAGGATAGGCTGGTGCGGTGAAGCAGCCACCCCATGCCGCCGGACAGGACGGGTCCGCCGTGCCAGAGCCGGAGCCAGAGCCAGAGCTAGAGCCGGAGACCGGTCAGCCGGACGGGACCGGAACAGCCGAGCCGGCCGATGCGCAGCCGGGCACCTCGCGCCCGATCACGGCCTACCGGGGTACGGCGGGCGATGACAGCGGTCGGGGGCGCGTGGTCCTGGCCGCCACACCGATCGGCAACGCGGGGGACGCGACCGAGCGACTGATCGGGCTCCTGCACAGCGCCGACGTCGTCGCCGCCGAGGACACGCGCCGCCTCCACCGCCTCGTGCAGGCCCTCGACGTGCACCCGACCGGGCGGGTGATCAGCTATCACGAGCACAACGAGGAGGAGCGCACACCCGAACTCCTCGACCTCGTCCGGGACGGCGCTACCGTCCTGGTGGTCACGGACGCCGGGATGCCCGCGGTGTCGGACCCGGGCTACCGCCTCGTCGAGGCCGCCGTCGCCGAGGGGCTCGATCTCACCGTCGTCCCCGGCGCTTCGGCGGTTCTGGCGGCGCTGGCGCTGTCCGGACTCCCGACCGACAGATTCTGCTTCGAGGGTTTCCTGCCCCGTAAGGCGGGTCTGCGGGCGGGCCGACTCGCCGATCTCACCTCCGAGCGGCGCACCATGGTGTTCTTCGAGGCACCCCACCGGCTCGAGGCGATGCTGCGTTCGCTGCAGCAGGAGTTCGGCTCGGACCGCCCGGCCGCCGTGGCACGCGAGTTGACGAAGGTGCACGAGCAGGTGATCCGGGGAACGCTCCTGGATCTGCTGCAGTGGGCGCAGGAGTCCGAGGTGCGCGGTGAGATCGCCGTCGTCGTCGGAGGTGCTCCGGACGCTCCTGATTCCCGGCCGGAGGATCACGTCTCCGAGGTCGCCGTCCTGCTCGAGGGCGGTATGCGGCTCAAGGACGCCGTTTCAGCCGTGTCCGCCGAGAAGCGCGTCAGCAAGCGCGAGCTCTATGCGGCGGTGATCGCCTCCCGCTGATGCGTCCTGTGCAAGGGCCCAAGCGGAACGGGCCCCTGTGGTGCAGCGTCCAGTGGACAGTGGTACGGGCCGGGGTTAGCGTGAGCGGGAATGCCCCTCACGGGCACATCCGCCGAAATCTTCGTGAAGGAGCTCAGTATGGCTGTCACCATCGACCAGGAGAACGCGTTGCTCGGGAAGGTCCCTACGGGACTGTTCATCAACGGTGAGTGGCGGCCCTCCTCGTCGGGAGCCACCTTCGACGTCCAGGACCCGGCGACGGGCAGCACGCTGCTCACGATCGCCGACGCGACGGCCGAGGACGGCATGGCCGCCCTCGACGCCGCCGTCGCGGCGCAGGCGGGGTGGGCTGCCACGGCTCCTCGCGAGCGCGGTGAGATCCTGCGCCGCGCCTTCGACCTGGTCACCGCACGCGCCGACGAGTTCGCGCTGCTGATGACGCTCGAGATGGGCAAGCCGCTCGCCGAGTCACGCGGGGAGGTGACCTACGGTGCGGAGTTCCTCCGCTGGTTCTCCGAGGAGGCCGTGCGCGCATCGGGCCGGTACTCCATGGCACCCGACGGCAAGTCGCGGCTGCTGGTGAACAAGAAGCCCGTGGGGCCGTGCCTGCTCATCACGCCGTGGAACTTCCCCCTGGCCATGGCGACGCGGAAGATCGCACCGGCCATCGCGGCCGGGTGCACGATGGTCCTCAAGCCCGCGGCCCTCACACCACTGACCTCCGCCCTCTTCGCCGCGGTCCTGCAGGAGGCTGGTCTCCCGGCCGGGGTGCTGAACATCGTGACCACCACCCAGGCCGGCAGCGTCACGGGCCCGCTCATCGAGGACTCCCGGCTGCGCAAGCTCTCCTTCACCGGGTCCACGCCGGTGGGGCGCAGTCTCCTCGCGGCGGCGTCGGCCAATGTGCTGCGGACGTCGATGGAGCTCGGCGGCAATGCACCGTTCGTGGTCTTCGAGGACGCGGATCTCGGGGCTGCCGTCGACGGCGCCATGCTGGCCAAGCTGCGGAACATGGGGGAGGCGTGCACGGCGGCGAACCGGTTCATCGTCCACGAGTCCGTGGCCGAACGCTTCGCGGACGCCCTCGTGGAGCGCATGGAGACCATGACGACGGCGCGCGGTACCGAGGACGACTCGAAGCTCGGTCCGCTCATCGACGGCAAGAGCCGCGACAAGGTCCACGAACTGGTGTCCGCTGCCGTGGCCGACGGCGCACGGGCGGCCACCGGCGGGGAGCCGGTGTCCGGCGACGGATACTTCTACCAGGCCACGGTCCTCATGAACGTGGCCCGCTCCTCGAGGATCCTGCAGGAGGAGATCTTCGGGCCGGTCGCGCCGATCGTCACATTCACCACGGAGGACGAGGCCGTGGAGCTGGCCAACGACACCGAGTACGGTCTGGTGGCCTACGTCTTCACGCGCGATCTGAACCGGGGGCTGCGCATCGGCGAGCGGCTCGACGTCGGCATGATGGGCCTGAACGCCGGTGTGATCTCCAATGCCGCGGCCCCCTTCGGCGGGGTCAAGCAGTCCGGTCTGGGCCGCGAGGGCGGCGCTGAGGGCATCGAGGAATACCTGTACACGCAGTACGTGGGCATCGCGGATCCGTCTGCGTCCTGATGGGTCGATCCGGGTCAGCGGCGGGTACCGGAGCGGCTGCCGTGCCACAGTGATCGCGGGAGCAGGCGGGCCCTGATCCTCGCGGACCGGGAGGTGCTGCGGCGCAGTGCCCCGGTGACGGCGACGACGTCGTCCCAGCCCTGCGCCGGGCGTATCCGCGGCACGGTGGTGGTCATCCCGGAATTCGCGGTCCGGTGCTCGTCGACGGTAGCCACCGCGGATGCCGCGTACCGTTCCCGGTCCGCGTACTCGGCCTGCTCGTAGGCGGACCGCAGCCGCGAGAGCGAGTCCGCCGATCGATCATCGAGTCCTGCCTCCGCGGCCAGGCGCCCGGCGAAGATCCTGGGCGTCTCCGTCGGTCCCACCGGGTACCCGTAGTCGTCGGCGGTCTCCGTCGTCTCCGCCCACGCCAGCAGCGCCGCCTTCCGGCCTCCGTCCGACCGGCTCACGGCAAGGTGCCTGGAGCGTGTCCTGACCGAGCGGAGGACGAGGGGCAGCAACGCCAGCGCCAGAGCCCCTGCACCGGCGAGGAGCAGGCCGACCGGGGAGCGGACGCCGTCGCCGGCGGAACGGCCCGACGCGGCGGGGTCCGTCGGTTCGGCGGTTGCACCCGAGGGATCCAGGGCTTCCCGTGCTCCGCCGGGATTGAGCGCGTCGGAGTCGTCGGCGCTCGCCGCTCCCGGGACGAACGTCTGCTGCGCGTAGCTCGGTACGACCCCGCGCGAGGGCGTGGGCTCGAAACGGACCCAGCCCACGCCCTCGAAGTACAGCTCGGGCCAGGCGTGGGCGTTGCGGGAGTCGACGGCGAACTCCTGGAGCTCCAGACCGCCCGGTCCCTCGTCCGTCTCGCCCGTCGCGGTCCCCGGAGTGTAGCCGATCGCCACACGGCTGGGGATGCCGGCGACGCGGGCCATCACCGCCATGGTCCCGGCGTAGTGCACGCAGTACCCCGACCTCTCCTCGAGGAAGCGTGCCATCACGCTCATGCCGCTGGTGTCGTACCCGCCCTCCACGGGCGCCTCCACCGAGTAGGTGAACCGGGGACCGCGGAGGAAGTTCTGGATGGCCAGGGCCTTGTCGTAGGGATTGACCAGATCCCCGGTGACATCGGCGGTCGTGCCCAGGACGATCTCCGGGGTGTCGCCGGGGAGTTCGGAGAACACCTCCGGGACGGCCGTGTCGTCGGAGGGCCGGATGTCCCCGAGCCCCTCCCTGGTGGGCATCACCGAGCGGCTCCGGACGAGGTAGTCCTGGCCTGCCGTCGAGCCTCCGTCCGTTGCGATGATGGACAGATTCGCCGGGTCCCAGGACCAGTTGCCGGCAAGATCGATGACACTCTCGGGCGCATAGGGCGACAGGAGCCAGGGACTCGCGTAGCTCTTCGTCCCGATGTGGGTGTAGATCGTCGCTCCGGTCGTGGTCTCGGGTGCACCCCGCTCGGCTCCGATCCGGGTCACACCGCCCTCGCGGTCGTTGATCCGCTGGTCCGGCTCCCACCGGCTGCCGCTGAAGTCCTCGAGGGTCACAGCCCGCAGGTACACCGGGGTCTGCGAGTTCGTGGCGTAGGTGATGCGCCCGAAGCCGGAGGGGTTCCGCAGATCGTTCCCGAGCGTCACGGCGGGGTTCAGACCGGTGGCGGTACCCCAGACGCTCAGTCGTGAGCCCTGCGGGAAGGCGCCGGAGGTGAAGCCGGGGATCACCAGGGGCAGCACCACGGTCACGCTGAGTGCGGCGGCGCCGATGACGGCGCTGCGACCGACGAAACCGGAGGAGGCCCGCGCGCCGTCGCTGACGAGCCGGTTCTCACGCCACTGCGCTGCGGCGAGGACCAGGAGATAGCCGAGGACCGTGACGACGAACGCGGACATCCCGACACCCATCGGTTTCACGATGGCGGGCGGGATCATGACGATGAGCAGCGCGAAGCCGCTGACGGCCGGTATGCGCAGCGTCGTCGAGAGGAAATCGACGAGGATGGCCACCACTCCGAGCGCCGCGCAGATCACCAGCAGCATCCCAGGGCCCGCCACGACGGGAACCACCTCCGAGACGACCGTCTCCGAGGCCTCGGCGAGCAGGCGCCCGAGCTCGCGCCGGGCCCCCGGTCCGGGAACCACACCCAGGACGCTCTGGTGCGGGAGGAACTGCGCGGTCAGGGCTCCCATGAGGGCGACGACGCCGGCGAGGCTCGCAAGCACCCCGCCGGGACGCAGCGCGCGCACGAGGGCCACGAGGAGCAGCACCGGGACGATCGTGCGGATCACGGGTCGCAGCCAGGTCCAGGGCTCGACCACGCCGTTCAGACTCGTCGCAGCTGCAAGGACGGCGAGCAGGGTCGCGGTCGTGACCAGCCACTGCCAGGGATCGACCGGGCGGGTGGCGCGTTCCTGAGGTGGCGCGGGAGCGGGACCCGGCGCCGGCCGGGAGAGTGTGGAGGTCATGATCGGCCCCTGTGAGATCGATCTTCGGAGCTGCCCGATGTACCCGATGTGCCCGATGTGCCCGATGTGCCGTGCTGGGTCCGGTCCAGTCCCGCCCAGATGACCGGCAGGACGGCTTTGGGGGAGGCTGCCGTCGCGTACCAGCCGGCGTCGCGCAGGATGTCCAGCTGTCGTCGTGAGTCCTCAGGGCGCTCTGTGGCGATGATGGCGTAGGAGACCGAGCCGTGGTCGACGGCGGAGGCCAGCGCCCGCGCCTCGGTGTCGGTGAGGACCCCGAGGACGGCGAGGAGCGGCCCGCGATGCCCGGTGGCGGCCAGTCGGTCCAGCAGCTCGTCCCCGAAGGCTGCGTGGGCACTGCCCGGGGCCGCCGCCTCCGCCTGCGCCCGCCCGCGCCCGGCCCGCCCTGACCGCTTGGAACCTCCCGGACGCCTGGAGTGAACCGCGGTGCTGCCGGCGTGGTCGGGACGGTGTGGGCGACGCCCGGTCTCGGGTGCCAGGTCGAGGGCGGCGAGACCCTCGGCGATGCCACCGATCGCACCCGCGCCCTGATACTCCTCGTCTGAGGGGAAGGGTGCGGAGGCTGAGCGCAGCAGAGCGGGGGCGCCGTGCTGATCGAGGAAGCGCACGGCGTAGTTGCGCTCGAGGAGGTGGGCGCTGACCGACATGACAGCGGTGACGGCCCACTCGAACGTCGGCGACGTGGTCAGCTCATCGTTCTCGGGCGCTGTGCTGAAGGCAGCGCTGAAGCCGGTCCTGAAACTGTCCTGGCGCTGATCCATCAGGAGCGTCGCCTGCGGTGTCGTGACGGATTCCTCCTGGCGCACCATGAGTTCGCCGTGCCGTGCGGTCGCTGCCCAGTGGACGCGCCGCATCGAATCGCCGTGCCGGTACTCACGCGTCATGACGTCGTCGTCGCTGGGATTGGCCTGCCGTCGGGTCAGGGCGGGACCGTCGGCGCCACGCGATCCGGACAGGGTGGAGCCCAGGAGCTCCACGGGCGCCGGGGTGACCACGAGCTTCCCGGTGCCTCCGAGCACATGGCGGCTCGTCACGAGGCCGAAGGGATCCATGAACTCAGCAGTGACCGGGCCGATGGCGAAGAGGCCGCGGGTGGCGCAGCGGAGCCGGTACTCGTAGCGACTGACGCCCTCGCGCGTCGGGTTGCGGGAGGGGTAGGAGAACCTCGGTGCCTCCCCGAATCGTGCGGGAAGCTGCTCCTTCATCGAGATCCGCGCTCCGCCCGCCACGGACGCCGTCAGTTCCAGACCCACCGTCGTCGTCGCCCCGACCTCCATGGACTCCGGCTGGAAGCTCCGTGCGATGGTGAACCGCGGCTTGACGATCCGCAGGACCACCATGGAGGCGACCGGAAGACTCAGGAGCAGGACCCCGACATAGAGCAGGTCCCGGCGGCCGAGCGTCTGGGCGAACAGGAGCGCCACGACCGCGGTGAGGACGAAGCCCCAGCCGCGCCGGGTGAGGACGCGGGCCCGAAGCATGCCAGGACGTGCCATCAGCTGCCCTTCCGGCTCGTCAGGCATCTGCCGGGAGCAGGGAGATCTACCGTGGTCAGAAGCATCAGCGTCGCTGGGTCTCCCGGGCCACGGGCACCCGGGAGAGGACATCGGCCACGATGCTCGATGCCGTGTCGCCCGCACTGGTGGCCTTCCGATCCAGGAGGAGACGGTGCGCGAGGACGGCGTCGGCCATGCCTGCGATATCGTCCGGGAGGACGAAGTCGCGACCGTCCAGGGCTGCCCCTGCCTTGGCAGCCCTCAGCAGTTGCAGCAGGGAGCGGGGGCTGGCCCCGAGCCTGAGCCCGGGGTGCTCACGCGTGGCCTGCCCGATCGCCACGGTGTAGTGCTTCACGGACGGGGAGACGAAGACGCTGCGGACCTGCCGCATCATGCCGGAGACGTCCGAGGCATCCGCCACGGGCTGGATGCGCTCGAGCGGACTCACGGACTGGTGGGACTCCAGCATGTCGGCCTCGGCGCGGGCATCCGGGTACCCCATGGAGATCCGGGCCATGAAGCGGTCGCGCTGGGCCTCCGGCAGCGGATAGGTTCCCTCCATCTCGATCGGGTTCTGTGTGGCCACGACCATGAAGGGATCGCCGAGCGGGTGGGTGCGACCGTCGACGGTCACCTGGTGTTCCTCCATGCATTCGAGCAGGGCGGACTGCGTCTTGGCGGACGCGCGATTGATCTCGTCACCGATCACGATGTTCGCGAAGACCGGGCCGGGCCTGAACTCGAACCGGCGCGAGTCCTGGTCGAAGATCGACACCCCCGTGACGTCGGAGGGCAGCAGATCCGGAGTGAACTGGATGCGGTTGACGGTGCAGTCGATGGTCCGCGCCAGCGTCTTGGCGAGCATGGTCTTGCCCACGCCCGGCACGTCCTCGAGTAACAGGTGGCCCTGAGCGAGGAGGACCGTGAGAGCCAGCCGGGCGGCGACCGGCTTGCCGTCGATGACCGTCTCGATCGCACCGAGGATGCGGGTCGTGATGTCCTGGAACGCCCTGTCCGGCCCTGCCGTGGTGAGCAGGGACGCCGGCTCCGGTGTCTCCTGCGTCTCGGCGATGTCGGGTCGGGCGTCCATGGGTACCTTCCGGGCGGGCGGCTGCTGCGGTATCGCTGCAGCCGCTACTGCACGATCAGGTGCTGACCGGCTGACTGATCCAACAGAGTACTAGCTCAACACGCCCGCAGTGAGATAAGTTCCGCGCCCTGACTAGGCTTGGCACCATGCCCACCAGCGCTGCGCCGTCCCCGCGCCCCTTCCTTCCCGGCGAGACACCGGAGTTCTACCTGCCATCGGAACCGCCCGCCGGAGCCACCGATGCCCCGGCTGAAACCGGAGCCTCGGCGCGTCGATCGCACCGCAGGGGCGGCTACCCGCCGCTGCCGCAGCCGCTGCCCGTCCCGGTGATCGACAACCACACGCACTTCGACTTCCCCGATGGAGCGGTCGCGGTGTCGATCGAGCAGGCACTCGATGCCGCGGAGGCCGCAGGGGTCACCCGGGCGGTGCAGGTGGGCACCGATCTGGTGTCGTCGCGCTTCACGGCCGGCGTCGTCGCACAGGACCCCCGTCTTCTCGGGGCGGTCGCGCTGCATCCCAACGAGGCACCCCTGCTCGCGGAGGCCGGCACGCTCGATCAGTCCCTCACGGAGATCGAGGAGCTCGCCACCGGTGAGCGCATCAGGGCCCTCGGGGAGACCGGGCTCGACTACTTCCGCACCGGGGAGGACGGCTGGGACAGTCAGCTGCTGTCCTTCCGCAGCCATCTCGATATTGCCAAGCGACTGGGGAAGGCCCTGCAGATCCACGACCGCGACGCGCACGACGACGTCGTCGCCACCCTCCTGGCCGACGGCGCACCGGATCGGGTGGTGCTGCACTGCTTCTCGGGGGACGCGGAGCTGGCCCGCCGGTGCAACGAGCAGGGCTGGTACATGTCTTTCGCCGGAACACTGACCTTCAAGAACGCCGCGAATCTGCGTGAGGCCCTCCTGGTCGCCGATCCTGCGCTCGTACTCGTCGAGACCGACGCGCCCTTCCTGACGCCGCATCCACACCGCGGGCGCCCCAACGCCTCCTATGTCATGCCGACCACCGTCCGGGCGATGGCGGAGATCCTCGACTCCCAGCTCGACCCGCTGTGCGCCCGCTTGACGAGGAACACAGAGGCGGTCTACGGACACTGGGGGTGAGACGGCAGCGCTCCGGGACGCCCGTGCCGACCGATACCATGACACTGTGAGCACCCCCTCCACTGCAGGTCGGCCCGCACCCCTCCTCGGAGCAGCGGACATCCGCGCACTGGCGGCGGACCTGGGGGTCCGCCCCACCAAGACCCTCGGCCAGAACTTCGTGATCGACGGCAACACCATCCGCCGGATCGTCGCAGCCGCCCAGCTGGGGTCCGAGGAGACGGTCCTCGAGGTGGGGCCCGGGCTCGGGTCCCTCACCCTCGGTCTGCTCGACGCCGCCGAGCGCGTCGTCGCCGTCGAGATCGATCCCGTGCTGGCAGGAAAACTCCCCGACACCATCGCCCGTTGGCGGCCCGAGCGGGTCGCGGCCCTCGATGTGGTCCTCGCGGATGCACTCCGGGTGACGGCCCTGCCGCACGAGCCGACCGCACTCGTGGCCAATCTGCCGTACAACGTGGCCGTTCCCGTGGTCCTGAATCTCCTCGGGCGCTTCCCGTCGCTCCGGCACGGACTCGTCATGGTCCAGGACGAGGTGGCGGACAGGCTCGCCGCTCCTCCGGGATCGAGAACCTATGGCATCCCCTCCGCGAAGTCCGCCTGGTACTCGTCCATGACGAAGGCCGGCGTGATCGGCATGAACGTGTTCTGGCCGGCGCCCAGGATCGCTTCCGGCCTCGTGCGTTTCGTCCGGCGCGAACCCCCGACCACCCGCGCCTCCCGCGAGGAGGTCTTCGCCGTCGTCGACGCCGCCTTCGCCCAGCGCAGGAAGACGCTGCGCGCAGCGCTCGCCGGCTGGGCGGGATCCCCGGTACTCGCCGAACAGGCGCTGCGGGCCGCCGGGGTGGACCCGACCGCCAGGGGCGAAGTGCTGGACATCGCCGCGTTCGCGCGCATCGCCGAGGCGCGGGTGCACGCGCCGGCCGAGGCGCAGAACGATGCCGGTACCGACTGACCCGGTGGGCTAAATTGGGAACCATGGTTCCGGGCAGAACAGTCGATCTCCGCTTGCGCGCGCGCTCCGTGCGGGTCCGCGCCCCGGGGAAGATCAACGTCGCGCTGCGGGTCGGACCACTGCGTGAGGATGGCTACCACGGCATCGCCACCGTGTTCCTGGCCGTGTCCCTCTTCGAGGAGGTCACCGCGTTCCAGACAAGCGGCGACGGCGTCAGCGTGAGCGTCAACGGCAACGTCAGCGTCGATGGCTCCGGCGTCAACGGCTCCGGCCTCGGTCGTGTCGACGGCAGCGGAGCGCTCGAGCCGGCCCCCGGATCCGTTCCGCTGGACCGCACCAATCTGGCCGTCAGAGCTGCCGAGCTGCTCGCGGAGGTCAGCCCGGGCCGCACCGGCGTTCACCTCGACATCACCAAGAGGGTTCCTGTCGCCGGCGGGATGGGCGGTGGGTCGGCCGATGCGGCTGCGGCGCTGCTCGCCTGCGATGCGCTCTGGGGCAGCGGCTTCTCGCGGGACGAACTCGCCAGGATCGCCGTCGACCTCGGTGCGGATGTGCCGTTCGCGCTCGTCGGCGGGACCGCCGTCGGGCTCGGAGTGGGCGACCGCCTGACCCCGGCCATCTCGAAGACACCCCTGCACTGGGTGCTGGTGAGCTCCGACGACGGACTCTCCACGCCCGAGGTCTACCGCACCCTCGACGCGATCAGGTTACGCGACGGTATCGAGGCCGATCCGCGCCCCGCGATCGACCCGGCGGTCCTCGGGATGATGCGCGCCGGCGATGCGCCGGGCCTCGCGCCCCTGCTCCACAACGACCTGCAGGAGGCGGCGCTCGAACTCGCGCCACGATTGCGAGATATCCTTGAGACGGGACAGGACGCCGGCGCCCTGGCCGGTATTGTCTCCGGATCCGGTCCCACGATCGCCTTTCTCACCCACAGCTCCGGCCACGCCGCCGAACTGCAGTCCCTCCTGGAAGCCGAGGGACTCCGGGCTCGTGCCGTGCACGGACCCGCACACGGCGCGCGGCTGGCGCCGGAGCCCGCGGGCTGAGTCCCCAAACGAAAGCAGTATCTCCTTGGCACATCTGATCGGCGCGGAGAATCTCGGCGTCGCCTTCGTCACCCGTACCATCCTGGATTCGGTCTCCCTCGGCATCGAGGAGGGCGACCGCATCGGCGTCGTCGGCCGCAACGGCGACGGGAAGTCGACCCTGCTGCGCCTGCTGGCGCAGCGTAGTACCCCCGACACGGGCCGCGTCACCAAGCGCCGCGACGTCTCCGTCGGCTATCTCGACCAGTCGGACGTGCTCGACGGCGATCTCGAGGTGGGCCGGGCTATCGTCGGCGACCAGGCCGACCACGAGTGGGCCTCGAACCCCCGGATCCGCGACGTCATGGGCGGGCTCGTCTCCGAGGTGGACTGGCACGCCCGGGTCTCCTCGCTCTCCGGCGGACAGAAACGGCGGGTGGCGCTCGCGAAGCTGCTCATCGCGGACGACGACGTCATCATGCTCGACGAGCCCACCAACCACCTCGACGTGGAGGGCGTGGCCTGGCTCGCGCGTCATCTCAGGCAGCGCTGGCGGGCGAACGAGGGCGGCATGCTCGTGGTCACCCACGACCGCTGGTTCCTGGACGAGGTCTGCAACCATACGTGGGAGGTCCACGACGGCGTCGTCGACGACTTCGAGGGCGGTTATGCCGCCTACGTCCTGGCACGCGCCGAACGCGACCGCATGGCCTCCGTGGTCGAGTCCAAGCGCGTCCAGCTCGTCAAGAAGGAACTCGCCTGGCTCCGCCGGGGCGCTCCGGCGCGGACCGCGAAGCCGAAGTTCCGCATCGAGGCGGCCAACGAGCTGATTGCCGACGTGCCGGAGCCGCGTGACTCCCTGGCGCTGAGCAAGATGGCCATGTCACGGCTCGGGAAGGACGTCCTGGATCTCGAGGACGTCAGCCTGACGATCACGGACGGCGAGGGCCGGGAGCGCGAGCTCCTCGACAGGATCACGCTGCGCCTGGCTCCCGGGCAGCGCCTGGGTCTCGTCGGAGTCAACGGTTCCGGCAAGACCACGCTGCTGCGCCTGCTCAACGGTGACATCGCACCCACATCCGGGAAGTACAAGAGGGGCAAGACGGTTCAGACCGCCGTGCTGTCCCAGGAGGTCCGTGAGCTCGACGACGTCAGGGACAGCCGGGTCATCGAGGTCATCGAGTCCGAGAAGCGGGTCTTCGCCGTCGGTGGCAAGGAGGTCTCGGCCAGTCAGCTCGTGGAGCAGCTCGGCTTCACGAACGAGAAGCAGTGGACCCGGGTGAGTGAACTCTCCGGAGGTGAGCGACGTCGACTCCAGCTGCTGCGCTTGCTGGTGGGTGAGCCGAACGTCCTGATGCTCGACGAGCCCACGAACGATCTCGACACGGACACCCTCTCGGCCATCGAGGACGTGCTGGACGGTTGGCCGGGCACCCTCGTGGTCGTCTCCCACGACCGCTACCTGCTGGAGCGTGTCACCGACTCGCAGATGGCGCTCCTCGGCGACGGGAAACTGCGCGACCTGCCCGGTGGTGTGGACCAGTATCTCGAGCTGCGCGAGGCCGCCGGGCCATTGACCGCCACCGGCAGGGCGGCCTCGCCGGCCGTCAGCGGCGGTTCGGGCGGCAGCTCGACCGAGGCGGAGCTTCGCCAGGCACGCAAGGACCTCACACGGATCGAGCGGCAGATCACGAAGGTGGACACGCAGAAGGGGAGGCTGCAGCAGCAGATGGAGGAGGCCGGCGGCGGCCATGACACCGACTTCAGCCACCTCGCCGGGATCAACGGGCGTTTGCAGGAGTTGCAGGCGGAGATCGAGGGTCTCGAGGCCCAGTGGATGGACGTAGCGGAGGTCCTGGGGGAGTAGGGTTCCTGCCCGGAACTCCGGAAAGTGCCGCTGGGTCGCTGCCGGTCCGACTCCGTGGCAAACTGGATAACCGTGCGCAGGTGACGCCGGTAGCAGGGTGCACCACAGCACGGTCCGCCCTGGTGTAATGGCAGCACCCCAGCCTTTGGAGCTGTGGAGTATAGGTTCGAATCCTATGGGCGGAACGGCGACAGCCCCGGTATCGCTGCCCCGCAGGACGCGGGACCGGCCAGCAGAGAATAGGCAGGAGTTCCCACGTCGTGAGCCCCCAGAGCGCAGATCCGACAGAACGGTCGCAGGGAACGGCGGGCGGGCCGGCGGCGGTGATCGTCCTGGCAGCCGGTGCGGGTACCCGGATGAAGTCGCGCACCCCCAAGATCCTGCACGGCATCGGGGGGCAGTCCCTGGTGGGACATGCGCTCCGTGCAGCGCGTGGCGTCGCACCCCGGGACCTCGTCGTCGTCGTCCGCCACGAACGCGACCGCGTCGCGGAGCACGTGGCCGCCATCGACGACTCGGTGCTCCTGGTGGACCAGGACGACGTCCCCGGGACCGGGCGTGCTGTCCAGGTGGCCCTCGACGCCCTCGATGGACGCGGTGGACCCACCGAGGGCACCGTCGTCGTCTCGTACGCCGATGTGCCGCTGCTGGAAGGTGCGACACTCCGTTCCCTCGTCGAGACCCATGAGCGGCAGGGCAACGCCGTCACGGTGCTCACCGCCGAACTCGACGATCCGACCGGCTACGGGCGGATCGTACGGGACGCAGACGGCACCGTCACCTCCATCGTCGAGCACAGGGACGCCGACGCCGACCAGCGGGCCATCGCGGAGGTCAACTCGGGGATCTACGCCTTCGACGCGGCAGCTCTCCGCTCCGGTCTCGGACGCATCGATGCCGACAACGCGCAGGGTGAGCTCTACCTCACCGATGTCCTCGGGGTTGCCCGTGCTGCCGGCGGCCGCGTGGCCGGTCTCGTCGTGGAGGATCGCTGGCAGGTGGAGGGGATCAACGACCGGGTGCAGCTGGCCGGTCTGGGAGCCGAACTGAACCGCCGGACCCTCGAGCGCTGGATGCGGGGCGGGGTCACCATCGTCGATCCGGCCAGCACCTGGATCGATGTCTCCGTCGAACTCGCCGAGGACGTGACGATCCTTCCCGGCACGCAGCTGCACGGCGGTACCACTGTTGCCCGGGACGCCGTGATCGGTCCCGATACCACCCTGACCGACGTCGTCGTCGCCGAGGGCGCCCACGTCCTCCGTACGCAGGGCAGCGGGGCGCGCATCGGGGCAGGTGCCAGTGTCGGTCCCTTCACCTTCCTCCGGCCGGGGACCGTGCTCGGGGAGGAGGGGAAGATCGGTGCCTTCTACGAGACGAAGAACGTCGTCGTCGGCCGCGGGTCGAAGCTCTCCCACCTGGGGTACGCGGGCGATACCGAGATCGGTGAGTACACCAATATCGGCTGCGGCAACATCACCGCCAACTACGACGGCGTGAACAAGCACCGGACCTCGATCGGGTCCCACGTCCGGACGGGCTCCAACACCGTCTTCGTGGCACCGGTATCCATCGGAGACGGAGCCTATACGGGCGCCGGCGCCGTCGTCCGCGAGGATCTCCCCGCCGGCGCACTCGGGCTCAGCGTCCCGGTCCAGCGCACCATCGAGGGCTGGACCGAGTCCAGGCGGCCGGGCACTGCCGCGGCCGACGCGGCGCGATCCGCCACGGCAGCAGGTTTCCCAGCAGAACCAGACGAAGGCGGACAGGCATGAGCGAGATCACGGCACGCGGCGAGAAGAAACTGGTCCTGGCTTCCGGGCGCGCCCATCCTGAACTGGCCGAGGAGATCGCCTCCTGGCTCGGCACCGAGCTGCTCCCGGTCTCGGCCTACGACTTCGCGAACGGTGAGATCTACGTGCGCTCCGGGGAGAGCGTCCGCGGCACGGACGTCTTCGTGATCCAGGCGCATCCGGCCCCGCTCAACAACTGGCTGATGGAACAGCTGATCATGGTGGACTCGCTCAAACGTGCCTCGGCGAAGCGCATCACCGTCGTCTCGCCCTTCTACCCCTATGCGAGGCAGGACAAGAAGGGGCGCGGCCGCGAACCGATCTCGGCCCGTCTGGTCGCGGACATGTACAAGACGGCAGGCGCGAATCGGCTCATGTCCGTGGATCTTCACACCTCCCAGATCCAGGGCTTCTTCGACGGCCCCGTCGATCACCTGATGGCCATCCCGCTGCTCGCGGACTACATCCGCACCAGGGTCGACGCCGAGAACATCACGGTGGTCTCGCCCGACACCGGTCGGGTCCGCGTGGCCGAGCAGTGGGCTGAGCGGCTCGGTGGTGCACCGCTGGCCTTCGTGCACAAGAGCAGGGATCTGACCATGCCCAATCAGGCGGTGTCAAAGCAGGTGGTGGGGCAGGTCGAGGGGCGCACCTGTGTCCTCATCGACGACATGATCGACACCGGCGGAACCATCTCGGGGGCCGTGCAGGTCCTGAAGAACGCCGGGGCCAAGGACGTCATCATCGCCGCCACGCACGCCGTGTTCTCCGATCCCGCGGCCCGCCGGCTCGCCGAGTCCGGGGCCCGGGAAGTGGTGGTCACGAACACCCTGCCCATTCCCTCGGAGAAGCGCTTCCCGCAGTTGACGGTCCTCTCGATCGCACCGCTGATCGCTCGCGCCATCCGCGAGGTGTTCGACGACGGCTCGGTCACCAGCCTGTTCGACGGCATCGCCTGAGGGCTGCGGGGCCAGGTAGTCCCGCAGGGCGAAGCGAGTAGGCGATGACCGGCATACGTAGCAGATCAGGGTAGATCCCGGTCACGGAACCGTAGTGCCCACTCGTGCCACGTCTCGATCGTCTTCCTACGCTTCTCGGCAAGGAATCAGCACACGCTGGGAAGCCGGTCTCGTATGCCACTGCAGGATGCCCTCCCCGTCACGTCCCTCCGGTCGCCTGCCCGATCAGCGCGCGAAAGCACCGGGGTCGGGCCGGGAGGAGCAATTCGTCCGGGCTTGGTCGGTCGAGGCGGACAGTCGATAGCGGTCCTGGATGCCCTGCAGCGTGCGGGGTCGGCAGGAGCCGTGGTGGTGGGTGCTCCCGGATCGGGGAAGTCCGCATTCCTGCACCACGTCGAGCGTGGTCTGACGACGGCGCATCTCGTGCGGGTCCGGCCGCTCCGATGTTCCAGGACGGCGCCCTATCGCGACCTGGGGTTCCTGCTTCCGGAATATCCGGAAGCAGGAACCCCGCTGCATCCGGCGCTCGTGTCCAACGTCGTCCTGCAGCGGGTGCGCAAGGACGCCGGTTCCAGGAACGTCGTCCTCATGATCGACGACGCGGAGCAGCTCGATGCCCTGTCGTCCGCCGTGATCGGTCAACTGATCCAGGACCGAGCGGTCCGCGCCCTCCTGACCGTGACGGATCCGACCCGCCTGGACCCCTCGTTGCTGGCCCTCTGGCGATCCGGTTCCCTGGACCGGACGGATCTCACCGCGCTGTCCTTCGATCAGACCTGGCTGCTGGCAGAGGCCCGGCTCGGAGCTCCCCTCAGCAGGGAGGGCGTCGAAGCCCTGGCGGAGGCGGCGGGTGGGAGCCCCCGCACCATCTGCAGCCTGATGCAGGATCTGGTCCGGCGCTCGGTCCTCACCAGGCGGGATGACGTCTGGGTGCTCAGCGGGGATGTGTCTCAGGTCGGGTACGACGTCGATGCTGTTCTCGCCGCCGGCCCTGCCCTGTCCGCGCATCAACGGGACATCGTCCTCCTGCTGGCGCTCCTGGGCTCTGCTGTGTGGGCGGATCTGGCTCTGCTCTTCGATGCGTCGGACATCGACGGCCTCGAAGCCGCCGGAGTTCTCCAGGTCGACAGTGGCCGAGCACCGCGTGTGAGCCTGGTGTCCCACGCTCTGGCATCAGTGCTGGCGGACTCGGTGTCGGCGCCCGATGCCGAGCGACTGTACGCCACACTCACCGACAGCGCCGGCGCCTTGAGAGACCTCCGCTCCGACCCGGCACGGCATGTCCTGTGGCGGCTCCGGGCTGGCAGGGCCGTGTTGCCGGAGCAGGTGGGTCGCGTGGCCCGCGCCCTGAACGACGACGGCGAGTACGGGCGCGCCCGCGCTCTGCTCGCTCTCCTCGGCCAGGCGCGCAGCTCCGTCACGCTCACGTACTACGGACTTGTCGCCGCAGTGGGCCTGGGGCATCACGAGGAGGCCTCGGACCTCGCGACCGCGCTCACGGCTATGGAGGAGCAGCCCGAGCGGAGGGAGATGGTCGACTGCAGGATCGAGTGCTCGCGGCTGCAACGCCTCAGCTCGGTCCCGGCCGCCGCGGCAATCCTCGAGGAGGAGACCGCCCGGATCACGAGCTGGACACTCGACGCCGTCGTGGCCCGGGACTCGACCACGGTGATCGAGCTGGAGCAGCTCCAGAGGCGCCTCCGAGCTGCGCGGGCAGAGCTCGACGCATTCGAGGGACGCTTCCGGGAGAACCTGGAAGCACTGCCCTTGCTGGTCCGCCTCGATCCGCCCGAGACACTCGGCGCGGAGGAGCGTCGACTGCAGCTGACCGCGCAGTCGCTCCTTCTGGAGGCGAGGATCGCCACGGGCCAGGACGGCGAAGGGGAGCTGGCCCGCTCGCTCGTGCGGCACGTGAGGTACCCCGGGACCTCCTACCGCGATGCTGATGGTGCACTGCTGCGCATCGAACTCGCGTACCTGTTCACGGGTGGTCGGAGTGATCCCGGATCGTGGGGCCCGAGCCCGAGAGCAACCGGCTGGTCCTGGGAGCACGGATCACTCGCTCAGCTCTTCGAAGGCCTGGATCTCCTGGCAAGGAATCGCCTACCCGACGCGGGCGCTGTTCTTCGACCTGTGGTCCAGCAGCTGCGGGTCACGGACCCGCACGGAGTCCTGGTCGTCGCTGCGGCGGCTCTTATTCTCTGCTGCGAACAGGAGGGTTCTTCGCAGCGGATGATCACGCGGCTTCCCCTGGCGGACGCAGGCGGGAGCTCCTGGATGGTGCGGGGCGCGGCCCGGTCCTACCGCGCCCAGTCCTTCTCCCGCAGGCCGAGCCGGAGCGATATCGCGGACAAGGCTCATCATGCTGTCGCTGACGGTCCCGAACCTGTTCGCCCCGACCGAGAACGACGGGCGCACCTGCAAGAGGAACCGGCGGGCGACACTCGCCTCGGGGCGCTGACGAACCGCGAGCGGGAGATCGCCCTGCTCGCCTCCACAGGGAAAGCCAATCGTGATATCGCGCGAACAGTCTTCCTGTCGGTCCGGACGGTCGAAGGACACCTGTATCGGGTGTACTCGAAAATCGGTATCAGCACCAGGGCTGAACTCCGCGCTGTCCTGCGGCCGGACGACGCCCGGTGAGCTGTACCGTCCCGCCTTCCGCATTCCCCTATCCGAGCAGAATGAACCTGCTCGGCGAGCTCAGCGATGCACTGCAGGTGCGGTCCGCCTGCGGAGTCTTCGTCCACGGCGGCCCCGGCATGGGTAAGACGGTGCTGGCACACCTTCTCGAGGAGTCCGTGGAGGGCTTCCTCTCCTTCCTCATCACGGCGACGCCGACACTCAGGGATATTCCCTACGGTGCACTCGCACCCCTGCTCGTCGATGCGACACCAGAGGACCTGATGTCCCCGGCAGCGGTCCTGCGCGTTGTCCTGTCCTTCGTCCGACGCCGCTCGTCCACGCGCCGCGTCCTGATCATCGTCGACGACCTCCATCTCCTTGATGGTGACAGCACCCTTCTGCTGACACAGCTGGTGAGCTACCGCGCGATCATGATCACGGGATTCGCTCCGTCGGCTGCCGTGCTGAGCCGGGAACTGGCATCCCTCGCCGACGATGGCCTGGTGGAGCTTTGTGCCATGGAGCCGCTGACCGAGCTCGACGTCCTCATACTGTGTCGGCAGCGGCTGGGCGAGAACACCGCCCTCGGCGTGGGCCGCCGACTACGTGAGGAATCAGCAGGCAATCCGCTGTTCCTCCCGGGGATCCTCGATGAGGCCCTCCGGGACGGATCCCTGGCAGTCGTGGACGGGGTCTGGGTGCTGAAGGACACCGAGCTGAGCATTCCGGCACTCCTCACGCAGGTCGTGACATCCATCGTTGCGCAGCTCGACGCACCCGAACGCTCCGCGCTCGAGGTACTCGCCCTGTCCGAGGTGGTCAGCCTTCCCGATCTGATCCGTCTGAGCAGCGAGGACGCTGTGCTGTCACTGCTTCGGAACGGTCTCGTCCGAATCCTGCCGAGTACGTGGATGAAGGATCTCGGAAGCTGCACCTTTCCCGGGCGAATCATGCGAACCGCCATTCCCACGGGACGGAGGTGCTCCCTGCTCCGGGAGGTGGGGTCGAAGCTCTTCGAGGACAGGACATTGCCGGCGCGACGACGGATCCGTCACGGGATCTGGGCGCTCGAATGCGCTCAGGCCGTGCCCGCTGAGTGGGAGCTCGAACTTGCGGCGCTGGCCTTGCAGAACAGCGACCCTCGTGCGGCTCTGAGGCTCATCGGCGACATCCGCTCCCCGGAGTCGGCGGTCGGCGCAGCCGTATACCGCGCCGTCGCCCTGTTCGAGCTGTCCCGACTCGGCGAATCCCGACAGGTGAGTACCGGTCTCCTCGAGCGCGCAGCAACCCCACAGCTGGTGACGGCTATGGTTTCCCTCGAACAGCGGCAGGCGGTGGCTGCACCACAAGGAACCGGGCGCCCGTCCCATATCCTCGAGCGGATCTCCAGAACACTCGTGAACCGGACGGGGACCTCCCGGGAAGAGGTGGAGAAGACTCCCGACCTCGTGATCGCCAGGGCATCGGAGGCGAACGTCCTGGGACGGTACGCAGAGACGATCCAGGCACTGGATCCCGTGTTCGAGGAACAACCGGGCGATCTCCGCCGGCTCACGATGGCGCACGCCCTCCTCGCGGAAGCACTCGGTGCCAGTGGCAGGACCGATGAGGGTCTCGAGCACAGTTCGGTGGCTCTCACCCTCGTCGACGAATATCCGGAGCTCATCTCGGATCTTCACCGGGCCGTGGTCTTCCGCCATCTGAGTCTCCTGGTGCACAGCGGTGGTCTTGCTGCGGCCGAGGAGGTACTCGGCAACCGCGCGTTCGGTATCGAGACCGAATACGCCTTCTGCAGTGGGAGCATCGCCGTCCTGGATGCGGCGATCGATGCACGGAGAGGACTGTTCAGAAGCGCACTGGCGAAGATCGGTCCTGCTCTGGTGTCCCTGCGTCGATCCGACCACGATGCGCTCCTGGGTTACGCGCTGGGTATCGGGGCCTGGGCAGCAGCCGTGAGCGGTGATGCCGAGCAGCTGGTTCTGTGGTCCGGCGAGTTCGCGTCGTCCGTGTCACGTACGGCTGCTCAGTCTGCGCTGCGCGGAGAGGCGCTGATCACCGCAGCATCGATCCTGCATGGCTCGGGCAGTACCACCCCGGCTCTGGTCGATCTCGCGCGTACCGCCAGGGAGCGCCGGTGGTACACCGCCGAGAAGGACATCCTCCAGCTCGCCGTCGCTCTCGGCGACGACAGCTCCCCGGCCCTGCTCGCAACGATGGCCGGAAATCCCCGGGGAGCAGAACCACGTGTGCTCCGCCCTCTCGCGCGTCGTCGTCGGGCATCGATCGACGGGGATCCGGTCACGGAGCAGGCGAACCCGGGTGCCCCCTACTCTCTGACATCCCGTGAGCGCGAGATCGCCGTCCTGGCATCCGATGGTCGGTCCAACAGGGCGATCGCCCGGCGACTGGTGGTGTCATCGCGCACGGTGGAGGGTCATCTGTACCGGGTCTTCGCCAAGCTCGGTATAGCGCGACGCGAGGACTTGGCAGCGTATACGAAGGATCTGCCGCGAGGCGGGTCCGCCGGCGGGTGCACGTAGTCCGATCCGGGCAATCGAGTAGCCGCGACGCAAAGTCGCGTCCGAACTACTCGTGCTCGCCCGGAGGTCCACTCCTAGTGTTGTCACTGTCGAAGGGGTGTTCGTCGAGAATGCCCTCTTCGCCCCACAGACTGGGTCGGCGGCGTAGGAGTTCTCCTGAGACCAGAACTTCGTCCCCAGCCGCCGCCGACCCTCACACTCCGGCTCGCACATACCGTGAGCCGCGGATCTCCCGGTGATCGAAGCGCCCGGAACCGGCGCATCCTCGCATCGCCCGGTCTGCGGTAGCATGGTAGGTAATGCCTAGGCGAGGGAGCGGGCCGGAACTACACGTGCCGGCGGCGTTCCGTGATCGACGGTGGCTGACGTCCCGACTGGTTTCCGGACGACTGACCCGCGCGAACACGTTCCCTCCCAGCAGCGTCCAGAGTTCGCGCCCAGAGCGCGAAGTCGCATCATCCTGAGGAGAAACCATGTCCGAGCAGAAGCTCTCAGCCCATGTCCGCACCGAGTTCGGTAAGGGTGCGGCTCGTCGTGCTCGCCAGGCGAACATGATCCCGGGAGTCGTGTACGGCCACGGCGCCGACCCGATCCATGTGCTGCTCCCCTCGAAGGCCACCACGCTCGCGGTCCGGACGGCGAATGCACTGCTGACCCTGGATATCGAGGGCGCGGACCATCTCGCACTGGTCAAGGACATCCAGCGCGACCCCATCAAGCAGATCGTCGAGCATCTCGACCTGCTGACCGTCCGTCGCGGCGAGAAGGTCGAGGTGGACGTCGCCATCCATGTCGAGGGTGAGCCTGCTCCGGAGGTCGTGTCCAACCTCGAAGCCAGTACCGTCCTGGTCGAGGCCGACGCCACGCGCCTGCCCGAGGCGCTCACCGTGAGCATCGAGGGTCGCCAGATCGGTGAGCACGTGTTCGCCTCGGACATCGAGCTCCCCTCCGGCGTCACGCTCCTCACCGATCCCGAGACGCTCGTGGTCAACCTCATGGCACCCGTGGTGCAGGATCTCGGAGACGTCGAGGAGACCGACGTCGACACCGAGGCCGTGGCCGAGGGAGCGACAGCCCCGGACGCCGACCAGGACGCCGTCATCACCGACGCCGACGAGCGGTAAGCAGGTCCCGGTGTCCACAGACACCTGGCTCGTGGCCGGGCTCGGGAATCCCGGGCCCGGCTACGCAGGCAATCGGCACAATGTGGGTCAGATGGTTCTTGATCTCCTCGCGGACCGCGTGCAGGGAAGGTTCTCGTCCTCGAAAGCGCAGGCAGTCACGCTTGAAGGGCGCCTCGGCATCGGAGGCCCGCGCGTCGTTCTGGCCAAACCACTTACCTTCATGAATCTCACTGGTGGACCGGTCTCCACCCTGGCACGGTTCCATGGCATCGCGCCGGACCACGTGATCGCCGTGCACGACGAGATCGACATCACGGCCAACACCCTTCGACTCAAGCTGGGCGGGGGCGAGGGTGGGCACAACGGTCTGCGGGACATCACCAGGGCTCTCGGCACGAAGGACTACTACCGGGTGCGCGTCGGGGTAGGACGGCCCCCGGGTCGCCAGGATCCCGCCGACTTCGTCCTCAGGGACTTCGGCACTGCCGAGAAGAAGGACCTGCCTCTCCTGCTCGACGACGCGGCGGACGCCGTCGAACTACTGATCACCGACGGACTCCTCGCCGCACAGCAACGATTCCATCCTGCGAAGTAGCCTGAAGAAGGCGGGGCCGACCCGCGACGAATCAGCGCCGGGTCCGTGCGGTAGCGCGATACAGTGAGCCGATAATGCAAGCGTCGCAGGGTGGTAGCGCACGATGGGGAAGACTTACGCGGGTTCGATGATGCTGAGCGGGCCGAGGTCTCATCGGATCCAGCCGTTCATGGGCCGGCTTCCATGAGGGCCGTCAGCGAGCGCTGGCCCTTTTCCGGACGTCAGGTCGAGGTAGCTGCGGTCGAGGCCTCGCTCAGCGGCGACGGGCCAGGTGGCGTCGTTCTCGTGGGTCCTCCCGGAATAGGCAAGACGAGGATCGTCCAGCAGATGGTGGACGGCGCTGCCGACACCGTCGATCACGTGTATCTCCGCGGTGCGGCAGCCCACTCCGCCGTGCCGTACGCCGCACTCAACGTGCTACTGGCTGAACTCGACGAGGGGATCGCGGGTAGTCCTGTCCTGGTGCTGGGGGCACTGCAGCGCACGTTCGGCGGCGGCGACCCCCGTCGTCGGACCCTGATGCACATCGATCAGGTGGAGGACGTCGACGAACTCTCCGCAGCGGTGATAGCCCAGCTCGCGCGGGTGGGAGTGGTCCGCCTGGTTCTCACGTGCAGGAACCTGCTGCAGGCGCCCGAAGCGTTCCTCGAGCTGTGGAAGGACGGGCTCCTGGACCGGCTCGACATCGAGCCGCTCACGCTCGGGGCCACGACGGAACTGCTCTCACGTGCGCTCGAGGCGTGTATCTCCTCTTCAGCGGCACGAGAGCTCTGGACCTCGAGCCGGGGCAATCCGAGATACCTCCAGGCAGCGACGAAGGCGGACGTGGCAGCCGGGAAGCTCTTCTGCCACGATGGCGTCTGGGTGGCACAGCAAGCACCAGGACTACGGTCCGCGCCCTCGGTCGATGACCGGGCCCTCACCGAGCTCATCGCACTACCCGCCGACGAGCGCGCCGTGGTCGAGGTACTCGCGGTTGCCGGGCCGCTGCCCGTGCGGATCCTTCTGCAGGCGGTGCAGGCGGATTCCCTCGACGCCCTGCAGATCCGCGGCATGCTGAAGCCCGCTACCGGCGACGTCCCGGCACTCGGTCTCTCCTTCGATGTGTTCGGCGACGTCGTCCATGGTCGGTTCCTCTCCACCGCTGGCCTGTTTGCGTTGGAGACGCTGAACCGACTCCGGGATGAGCCGGGTATGCCTGCGCGGGGGCGGACGGCACTTGCAGCCTGGGCTCTCGGGAGAGGATTCCCGACCACGGACCCCGACCTGGTGTCCCTGGCCCGTCTGGCGAACGATCACGGACTGGACCAGCTGGCAGGCCGTTTCCTGGACGCCCTGCAGACAGGGCGAACCACCAGCAGCGCGTTGATCGAGGGTGCGCGGCAGGAGTGGCTCGACGGTCGCACAGCGGACGCCCTGGCAACCCTCGAACCTCTCCTCACACCCGGGCCCACCCACGAGATCGCGCTACCCGAGTGGGTTCGGGCCCGACTCCTCGTCTCCCGTCTGCTAGCGGGAGTGCCCGGCAGGGAGAAGGAGATGGCAGCCCTGCTCGACGACGTGCGGGCACAACTCCAGCGCGAGACCGCCGCTCCCGAGGATCTTCAAGGGGAGCTTGCTCTGGCCGGACTGGAAGCTCACGCTTTCGAGGGTGAACTGGACCGCGTGTGCGAGTACGCACCGGGAATCCTCGCGACGTCGGGGCAGGACAGCCGATGGACCATCCGGATCCGGGGTCTTCTCGGCCTCGCCCAGACGGGCGTGGGCGCGCAGGAACAAGCCATCAGGACGGCGGAGAACGTCGTTGCGCGTCTGAGAGATGCTCCAGCGGGCCTGATCGAGCACGAGTATGAGCGCGCGACTGCGCATCTGTTCTGGGCCCTGTTCATGGCCGGCTCCTGGGACGAGTGCTTCGACATGCTCGCGGATCGACGTGATCGATCCAGGACCCCGTTCACCGGGGAGGACGACCCCCTGGACACCGCTGAGGGAGTCGTCCTCTCCTATCTGGGCAGGAGCAGCGAGGCGTTGCCGAAACTCGTACCGGCACTCAGCCAGCTCCGGGTGAGGGACAGGCACGGGCTCCTGCCGCTCGCGGAAGCAGCAGCGGCCTACTCCCACGCGCTTGACGGCGACCCCGACGAGGCCGTCCGTCACCTGCGCGCGATCGACCTCAACCCTCAGCGGTACTCCTGGTCCCTGCGTGAAGCCGTGCTGTACTTCCGGCTGCTGACCGAGGCCTGGCTGGAGACCCCGGATGCTGCCGCTGTCCACTTCCTGCAGCACGCCCGTCAGCTGGAAAGCACCGGTAATCGGGGAGTGGAGCTCCTCTTCCTGTGTCAGGCGGTGCAGCTCGGGCGCTATGAGGCAGCGGATTCCCTTGCAGCTTCGGCCGCAGCCTCGCAGGGTCGAATGGCACATCTTGCCGGGAAGCTGGCCAAGGGCCTCTCATCGGGTGATCCGGACTCCTTGAAACAGGCGGCGTTCGAGGCGCTCGAGCTCGGCAACAACAATCTCGCGGGGGATCTCGCGAGCCTGAGCATCGATCATCTCTCCGACGCGGACGACCCGATGATCCGGGTACACGCCGAACAGATCCTGCGGAGGACCTCGACACCGGCCCGCCGTCACGTACGGCATAAACTCCTCAGTGCGAGGGAACGTGCGATCGCCCGCAAGGTGGCCCAGGGCGTGCCGAACAAGGAGATAGCTCAGCAGGAACACATCTCGCCGCGCACGGTCGAGGGCCACGTGCACCGGATCATGTCCAAGCTCGGGTTGTCCAGCCGCAAGCAGCTCTCGCTGATCTTCGGGCGGGAGCAGTGACTCGCTCCGAGGTCGCCGTACAGCTGGTCGGCAGAGAGCGCTCCCTGGAGGACACCACCACGGCGCTGCTCGACCCGAACGGCTTCGGTGCAGTGCTCGTCGGGGAAGCCGGAGTCGGCAAAACGGCCCTCGCGCAGGTCGCCCTGGACCAGTTGGACTGGACAGCGCCCGTCCTTCCGGTCACCGGCGGCTCAGCACTTCGCAGGATCGCCTTCGGCGCCTTCGCTCCCTATCTGCACTCTCTTCCCCTTACCGATGTCGATTCACCGGTCGCTGTGCTTCGCGCCGTCATGGACCATCTGGCAGCACAACGGACCGATCGTGCGCAGCTCCACCCGCCGTTGCTCGTCGTCGACAATGCTGACGACCTCGACGACAGCTCGAGTGCCCTGCTAGCCCAGCTCATCAGCGCTCGTCGTGCGAAGGTGCTCGTCATCGTGCGCGACCTGCAGGCTGCTCCCGCCGAGTTCCAGCACCTCAGCACCGACAACCTGCTGACCCGCATCGATCTTGCACCACTCGACGTCGATGAGGTCGCAGTCCTGTGCGCGCAGCTGCTCGGCGGTCGGGTGCTCACGTCGTCCACGCACACTCTGGCTGTGGCGACCGGAGGCAACCCGAGACTGCTGCGGGCCGTCCTGGAGTGCGGGGAAGCGGAGGGGTATCTGGAGCAGCACGACGACGTGTGGTCCCTGCGACCGGACAGGTGGGTCGTCACCGCGCGCGTCGGAGATGTGGTCCGTGCGCACCTGCGTTCACGGAGCGCATCGGAGCTGTCCCTGCTGGAGCTCATCGCCCTCACCGAACCGATCACCCTGGAGGTACTGGCGCAGGATGACGGGTTCGAGGAGGAGGTGCTCGAGCGGCTCAGGAACGCTCGCCTGGTCGTCGTCGGACATGGACCGGAGCACGTCGTCTCCCTCGAGCCTCCGCTGTTCGGGGAGGTGCTGCGCCACCGGCTGCCGCTGGCACGGAGTGTCATCACACGGCGGCGGATCCTGGACCTGCTGCCTGGTGAAGCACAGTCCTCGGAGAGCTTTCTTCGCACGGTCTCGTGGCGACTGGAGTGCGGCGAGAGTGTCGACGACAGGATACTTCTCCGCGCGGGTTCGCTCGCCAATGGTTTATCCGACTACACATTCTCCCTCAGGGCGGCACGCGCGGTAGCAGCGCCAGACCTGCGCGGGCATGCGCTGATCGAGCTCGCCCGCGCCCATGCGGGGCGCGGAAGCCTCGCCGATGCGCAGGACCTCGCCCGAGAGGCACTCGATCTCTCCAGAGACCTGCGTGTCATCGCGGACGGTATGCTCCTGTCCTTCGAGCTCGGGCTGAGATCTGGCGCATCATCCGAGGATCTGCATCACGTCGTCGAGCGCTGGAAGTCGGTGGTCGCAGATCTCGATGCACGGCCAGGGGCGCATCGGGTGGGTACGGATCCTGCATGGGCCCGCCTCGGGCCCGTCATCCTCGAATGCCGGGTTCGCCTCCTCGAGGGGCGGCTCGACGGGCTGGAGGAGGAACTGCGCGACCTGCTCTCCGCTCGTTCCGCAACCGCCGAGTCCCGTGTGGGTTGCCTCATCCTGCTGGGCGAACTGCTCGGTGTTCTCGGGCGGTCCGCTGCGGGCATCGTGCACTCGCAGGAGGCGCTGGACATCATCGACGCCGAGGGTGCGTCGCTGCTGGTCTACCGGACCTTCGCGGTCGAGCGCCACCTGTTCCTGCTCACGATCAGCGGTCTCCATGCAGAAGCCGGCACCTTTCTCGACGCTTTCCTCCGTGAAAATCCTCGCACTGTCCCTCACCTCGCGGTCTGGAGTGACCTGATCGGCGGTATCGTCGCCCTGCGTGCCGCCCGGAACCGGGAGGCGCGCGATCGCCTGCTGCTCGCCGCCGCAGCGCTGAGGCAGTACGGCGATTCTCACGTGGCCGCCCTTCCGATCGGTATGGCAGCCTACGCGTGTGCCCTGGCAGGGGAGACGGACTGGGCCACGGCCCTCATCGATGACTTCAGGCGGAACGCCGGAGGTGGGTCGGTACCCATCCGGCTCCGCGGCGAGATCTTCGTCACGGCGACCGCCGCCCTGATCGAAGGCACAGGACGGGCGCGTGCCGAGCTACTCGACCTGGCGGCGGCAGCGGACAGGGGGCAGCTGAAGGAGCTGGCTGGTACTGCTCTTCGACTGGTGCTGCTCCTCGGGGACAGCAGAGCCCTCGATCCACTCCTGGATCTCCTGCCCGGTCTGGAGGAATCCGAGACATCCGTGCTGCTGAACTTCGTAAGAGCCGCAGCGGTGAAGGACACCGACGCGATGGTGGACGCGGCCTCTGCCGCCGGGGAGCTCGGTGACATCGCGCTCGAGTTCGCGGCCTTGACCCTCGCGCACCGCTTCATCGACGAGAAGGGCTCCACCCGGCAGTCCCGTACCATCCGGCGACGGCTGCTCACGATGGCCGAACAGCGGGAGGGGCATGTGCCGCCACCCCTCGCTGCTGCGCCGTCCTCGAACACCCCTCGCCTGACCCCCACCGAGCAGGCCATCGTCGATCTCGTCAAGGAGGGCTACTCGAACCGTGACATCGCTGATGCGAAGGAGGTGTCCGTCAGAACCGTGGAGGGTCACCTCTACCGCATCTTCGCGAAGTTCGGCGTCAGTCGCCGCGAGGACCTCCGCGAGCGATGAGGTGTGGTAGCAGGTAGCACAACCCCCTACCGGGGGTGACCGTGAGTACTGCGCAGGTAGTTCACATAAAGAACTTCTAGCACGAACGCGTAAACCTTACTCGTGTGCCGGTGATGAGTGCTTCCTAGGCTGGGAGGACGAAAGCTTCCAGATCGAAGCTGGGGAAATCTTGAAGAATCGGGTCTCACTCATGGACCGACCAGTCTGCGGCACTCGCCGTCACCGTCGAATACGTACTCCTCGTACGCTCCTCGGATCGACGGTCGTTTCTGCATCAGCCAGGCCGCTCCGGCAGACGGAGCAGGCGAACCCACATCCCTATGAGACCGGGGCCCGTCCTCAGCTGTCGGCTCTTTCGCCGAAACCTGTGCGACGCGGTGTCCTACTGCCGGCGAGGGGCGTGCTGTGACGCAAACACATAGCGCTACCAGCCGGTCCACGGCGATCCCGTACGTCTCATGGGTTCACAAACCGCTAGCCGCATCCGGCATTGCGTGGCGGCGCCGGTACCAATTCTCCCTTCTCGCAACCGACTCCGTCCTCGTCATCGGGATCCTGCTGCTGACCGTGAACCTCGTCACCCTCGACCAGAACGTCCGGCACATCACGAATGTGCTCGCCCTCGGCGGGGCGATTGCCGCGGCTTGGATGGTGATGATGGTCCTCTTCCGGACCAGGGATCCGCGCATCGTGGGCACGGGCGCCAGCGAGTACAAGAAGGTCATCCGCGCGAGCACTGCAACTTTCGCCGCTACCGCGGTGGTCGTCGTCCTTCTGGACCTGGAGCACTTCCGCAGCCTTCTCGTCGTCGCCTTCCCCGCAGGGACGGTACTTCTCTTGTGCGCCCGCTGGTTGTGGCGCCAATGGCTGATCCGGCAGAGCCATCTTGGTCACTACCTTTCGAAGGTCGTCGTCGTCGGAAGGGCGGCAGATGTGCGGTACGTCACTGCGCAACTCGAGAAGAAATCGGGCGCGGCCTACGCCGTCGTGGGGGTGGTCTACGAGGGCAAGGGCGACGCGGTGGCACTGCATGCCGGAAGGCGTGTCCCGGTCGTCAATGGTCTGCGCCGAATAGAGGACCTGGTACTGCAGACGGGCGCTGATTCGGTCATTGTTGCCGGACACCTCCGCAAGGGCAGTGCCTACATCCGCGAGCTCGGATGGCGGCTGGAACGCACCTCGACCGAGTTGGTCCTCGCCTCCACGCTGACGAACGTCGCGGGTCCGCGCATCACGATGCGCCCTGTCGAGGGACTTCCCCTCATGCACGTGGAATTACCGCAGTTCACCGGCGGGCGTCATGTACTGAAGCGGATGATGGACATCGTCGTCTCGTCGGGAGTACTTCTGCTCCTCGCACCGCTGTTCCTCGTCATGACTGTCCTGATCCGGCGGGACACACCGGGTCCTGCCATTTTCACCCAGGAGCGAGCCGGCAAAGCGTCGGCCGCTTTCGCCATGTTCAAGTTCCGCTCTATGGTGACGACTGCTGAGGAGGAGCTCGAGCTCCTCAGGGAGCAGAACGAAGGCAGTGGTGTCCTCTTCAAGATGAGAGAGGATCCAAGAGTTACCCGGGTGGGCAGATTCATCAGGAGATACTCGCTCGACGAGCTTCCCCAGATGTGGAACGTGCTGCGTGGCGACATGTCTCTCGTAGGTCCGCGTCCACCACTGTTGAGCGAAGTGTCCGGCTACGAACAGCACACGCATCGCCGCCTCCTCATCAAGCCCGGCCTCACCGGACTGTGGCAGGTCAGCGGACGATCCGACCTCGACTGGGACGAGAGCGTCCGGCTGGACCTGTGGTATGTGGAGAACTGGTCGGTGATCGGAGACCTGATCATCATGTGGCGCACGTTCAAGGTCGTGTTCACCTCTGCGGGCGCCTACTGATGTGCCCGCCCTCAGTCCAACCTTCCGTTCACCACGCATGACTGCAGGTATGACTGCGGCTGGTACAAGCAGTAAAGGAAGTTCCATGGGAATCCGAATCGGCTACGCGGCAGGTGCCTTTGACCTGTTCCACATAGGTCACCTCAATCTCCTACGCCACGCGAAGAGCGAATGCGACTTCCTGATCGCGGGTGTCGTCTCGGACGAACTGCTCGAGACGAAGAAGGGCAAGCGGCCGGTCATCCCTCTGATCGAACGGCTCGAGATCGTCCAGAGCGTGCAGTTCGTCGATCGGGCCGTGGCCGAAACCGCTCCTACAAAACTCGATATGTGGAAGCAACTGGGATTCAACGTGTTCTTCAAGGGCGACGACTGGAAGGGAACAGTACAGGGGTTGGCACTCGAGGAGACCTTTGCGGGGGTAGGCGTCGAGATCATCTATTTCCCCTACACCGTCCACACCTCGAGCACTGTTCTGAGGCGGACCCTGGAGCTCCTCAACGCTTCTCCCGCCCACGAAACCGCCCTCTGATCCATTACGGTGCGAGCGCTACGCAACGGCGTTCGTACGTCGAAGACTGGGAGTCCATCATGCCTGTGCCATCTCGTTCGAAGCCTTTACGCATAGCCCTCATGGGTACCAGGGGAGTCCCTGCACGCTACGGCGGTTTCGAGACAGCGGTCGAGGAAGTGGGTCAGCGCCTTGTCGCCCGCGGACACGAGGTCGTCGTCTACTGCAGGTCCGGGAAGGGTACGCAGCGTCAGGCCGAGTACAGGGGCATGAAGCTGGTTCACCTGCCGTCGCTGAGGACCAGATCGCTGGAGACTCTCAGCCATACGGCGCTTTCGGTCGGACATCTGTTCTTCAGGCGGGCAGATGTGGCAATCGTCTTCAATTCCGCGAATTCACCCTGGTTGCCGGTGGTGCGGGCAGCCGGTGTCCCCGTCGCTACCCATGTCGATGGACTCGAATGGAAGCGTGCCAAGTGGGGGCCGGTGGGTAAGAGGTACTATCGCATCGCAGAATCCCTGGCTGTCCGCTGGTCTGATGCGCTGATCGCCGATGCAGCGGGTATCCAGGACTACTATCGGGCCGAGTTCGGCGTCGAGAGCACTTACCTCGCGTACGGCGCGCCGATCCTCGAAGGACATGCGGCAGACCGTCTCTCGGAGCTGGACCTCACGCCGGGGAACTATCACCTCGTCGTTGCCCGTTTCGAACCCGAGAACCACGTTCATGTGGTCGTCGAAGGCTTCGTCCACAGCGGAGCTTCGTTGCCTCTCGTTGTCGTAGGTTCGGCGCCGTACTCGGACGGATACACGCAGCACGTGATCTCCCTCGGCGATGAACGTGTTCGTTTCGTCGGTGGGCTGTGGGACCAGGAGTTGCTGGACCAGCTATACGCCAACGCCCGCATCTACTGGCACGGGCACTCGGTGGGCGGAACCAACCCGTCCCTCCTACGGGCGATGGGGGCAGGAACCGCGACCAACGCGTTCGACGTCAACTTCAACCGTGAAGTGCTGGGTCTCAATGGCGAATACTTCACCGACGCCGCTGACATCCCGGCGCTCGTGCACGCCGCGGAGGCTTCGGAATCGGAGACGCTCCTGCGAGGCAAGAAGGTGCAGTCGGACGCCCTCGCCTACGACTGGGATCGTGTTGCGGAGGGCTACGAGCGGCTGTGCAGGGAACTCGCGGACCGGCGCGGTGGTAAAGGCCGCCGGTCCGGGGCCTTCCCGCTCATCGAAACTACCTGAGGGCAGGCACCGGGTGCGCTCCGATCATCAGGTGGACCCGCGACGGTCCCGACCCAACGTCCATACCGAATCAGGTAGGCACTACTCGTGCGTGGCACCTCGGTACTTTCTAGGATACTCGCAGCTTGTCCGTCCGCCCCGGGCGCACCAGAAGATTGGTCTCACATGAACGACCCCCGCCGAATCGGCAGGTTGCGCTCGACCCAGGCGGCAGCCGTCGCCGTGATGCTCGCCGTCCTCGTCGTCGGCTGCAGCGGTGACCAGGACAGCGAGGAGGAACCAGTGGCATCCTCCTCAGCGCCGGCATCGGCGTCGGCCGACCCTGTGGATCCGCAGCCCGCACCGGAACCCTACGAGTCCGGTGGACCGGCCGGTGGACCGGCGTTCGAGCCCACCTCGACGGGTGCCCCGCTCGTGGACAGAGGGCAGGCACCCGCGACCCGTCAGGCGACGGTGCCACCGGCCACTTTCGCCGAGGACGCCATTTGGAGCGATGGCCTCGAAGCAACGACGCGGGGTTTCACGCGAGGTACCATCACCGCGACCGGCGTCGGAGCCGTCTCGGGTGCGCCCTACGTGACCATCGAGGTCGAACTGCAGAATCTGTCAGAGACCGGTATCGCACTGGATTCGGTCGTACCGACCCTCCTGATCTCGGGTGTCCCCGCAGCACCGACCTACGACGTGCCGGAGGTGGCAGATCTCTCGGGAGTGCTCGAACCGGGAGCCAGGGTAACGGGCACCTATGGATTCCAGATCGATCCCGACGTCGATGAGGGTACGTTCTACCTTGACGTGGACGCCGATCATGCCGTCGCCAGCTTCAGCGGTTCCTTCGGATGAGGGTCATGGCACAGCGGGTCCTCCCGGCCGCACTCGCAGCAGTGGCGCAAGGCACGCAGGCCGTGGGCAGCATGGTCCTGATTCTGGTTGCCAGCAGGTTCCTGGAGGTGGAGGGCCTCGGGCTGTTCAGCCTCCTGTACGGGTTCCTGGTCTTGGCATCGGGACTGGTCAGCGGTTTCGTGGGAGACAGCTCCACGGTGTTGGACAGGGGCGACCGGCGCATCAGAGGGGCTCTCGAAGCCTGGTTCCTGATTCTAGCCGGGTCCGCGTCCACACTGATCGCGGTCGCAGGTCATCTTCTCGGCTTCACCGGCTCCCTGCAGTTCCTGATCATCGGGCTGGCAGGGTTCGCGTTCATCAGCGAGGAGATCCTCCGCCGCCAACTGATGATCGTCCTGAAGTTCGGGCGAGTGACGCTGGTGGATCTGGCAATGATCCTCGGGACGGCGACCACCTTGCTGGCTGCGGCACAGGATGGTCTGCGGCTTTTCGACTTCCTTGTGTCGATCCTGATCGGCCAGACCATCGGAGCGCTGACCGGCATCGTCCTGCTTCCCCGGTCCGAGCGGTATCTGGTCGGCATCGGGAGCGCCGACCTTCGCGCGGTCGCGGGCTTCGGGCTCTGGAGGGCGGCTCAGCACAGCCTGAGGCCGGCCCTGCTCACCAGTCTCCGTTTCATCGTCATCGCGGTCGTGGGTCTTGCCGCAGCGGGTGAACTGGAGGTGGCGCGAGTGTATGCCGCGCCGGCACTGATCCTTGTGGGAGGCCTCGCCTCCTTCCTGCTTCCCTCGTACGCACGGGACTCCTCGAGACCGCTCCATGAACTCGTCGGGCGCGCAGACCGGAGCGTCCTGGCGCTGACGGTGTTCACGATCCTCGGTTCCGTTGCCGCACTGCTCCTGCTGCCGGTGGTCGGGCCGCTCCTCACCGGACGACTACCCGATACGGTGGCCGTCACCGGCTGGCTGTGCCTGTCACTGGGGATCGGCACGAGTATTCCGTACGGCTCGCTCGCAGCAGTACGCGGCAGGGCGTCCTCTGTGTTCGCGGTGCGCCTGAGCGAGACGGTCCTGTCACTGGCCCTCGCAGCCGGGGTCGTCCACCTGACAGGGTCCTTCGTTCTCGCTCCGCTGTGCGCAGCGGTCAGCTCGGTGATCGGAGCGATCTTCCTCCGTCTGGTCATCCTGGCTGAACCGAAAGCCGTCGGATACTCATCCGTTCCATCCACCGTTGTCATGAGAAGAAAGTCCGAGACGCATGTCTGAGCCCACAGCAGCGACCTCCACCCGATCTCGTTCCAGGCTGACCCAGCGCATGACAAGGGCGATCGCCGCCCTCGGCGCCGGTGTCATGTTCGCCGCGTCATTCGCCGTGGTCCCTGCTCGGGCGGCAGATCCCTCTGTCGCGGCCCCTCCGGAAACGCTTCCGACGACAGTGAGCGCGGATCTGTTGGTGGCTCCGCAGATCAACGGGGTCGTCTGGTCCACGGCGGTCGACGGGAACACAGCGTACGCGGTGGGCAGCTTCACGCGTGCGCGTCCGGTGGGAGTGCCGGTCGGCGGTGCCGGAGAGGTGATCCGTAACAATGCCATGGCCTTCAATGTCGACACGGGAGCGATCCTCCCCTGGAATCCGGATCTGAACGCCCAGGCGCGGGTGATCGAGCTGACGAACGACCGCAAGCAGGTGTTCGTCGGTGGTGACTTCACGACCGTCAGCGGCCAGGCCCGGAGCAAGATCGCCTCCTTCACCACCGCCACGGGCACTCTCGACGGGTTCAAGACGTCAGTCTCCGGGAGCGTCTACGGCATGGCCGTGACGGCGGATCGGGTCTTCTTCGGCGGTTCCTTTGCTAGCGCAGGGGGACGGTCGAGGTCGAATGTCGCAGCAGTCTCACGAACTACGGGTACTCTTCTTCCCTGGGCGCCGGCCGCCGAAGGGATGGTTCAGTCGATCGTTGCCGCGCAGGACAACAGTCGCGTGGTCCTGGGCGGGCGGTTCCAGCAACTCAACGGTGCGCGCCAGATCGGTATCGGGGCGGTCGACGGCGTCAGCGGCGCCACTGAGCAGTGGTCCAGTACACCGATTCCCGAAGCCGTCGGCACGAGCTCGTCGGAGGTGACCCAGCTGATTCTCCGGGACGGGGTCGTCTATGCAGGGGCAAACGGCAATGGGGGCCACTGGTTCGACGGGCGCTTCGCCGCCGACTTTGCGACGGGGGATCTTGTCTGGCTCGACAACTGCTACGGCTCCACGAGCGACATCTCGGTGATGGGGAGCATCATGTACAGCGTCTCCCACGCCCACGACTGCGCGTCGGTGGGAAGTTTCCCCGAGGAGACGCCCACCATCTGGCGCCGTGCCCTTGCGGAGACGATCTATGCAACGGGTAAGGATCAGGCTCCGCCAGGGAGCAACAGCTCCTACTCGGGCCAGCCGACTCCCACCCAGCTGCACTGGTACCCGTCGCTCAATACCGGCTTCTACACGAACCAGTTCCAGGGCGGCTGGGCGATGGACAACAACGGGTCGAAGATCGTGGTGGGCGGTGAGTTCACCAAGGTGAACGGTGTGGCCCAGCAGGGTCTTGCGGTCTTCGGTTCGAGGGCGGTGGCGCCGAACAAGGTGCGGCCCGAGTACACGGCGGACCTGAAACCGACGGCGATCTCCCTCCAGCCGGGCTCAGTGCGCGTCGCCTGGCCCACCACCTGGGACTACGACGACGAGACGCTCACCTACGAACTCCTGCGGGACAACAGCCTCACGCCGATCGCTACGCTCGACCAGGCGTCCAGCTGGTGGCGGGTCAAGACCATCGGACATGTCGACGGTGGGCGAACCGCCGGTGCGACACATACGTACCGGGTCCGGGTCAAAGATCCCTCGGGCAACGAATACATCGGGCCGAGGTCCGATCCCGTCACCGTCGGGGCGGGAACACGAAATGCCTATTCGGATCTGGTCGTCGCGGACGGTGCAAGCTCGTACTACCCGCTGAACGAGCGCACGGGCAGCTCCTTCATCGACAACATCGGCTTCAACGACGCGACGGCAGGCACAGGTCTGACACGCGATGTGGACGGCTTCATGCCCTCGACGACGGCGACCCGATTCGACGGCACTACCGGAGCTTTCGGTGCGACCAGAACTGCAGAACCAGCTCGTGACACCTTCACCGTCGAGGCCTGGGTCCGCACCGAGACCACGACCGGAGGCAAGATCGTCGGATACGGCAGTTCGCCGACCGGTAATTCCGGCAGTTACGACCGGCACGTGTACATGTCCAATGACGGGCGTATCACCTTCGGTGTATACACCGGAGCCACAGAGACCATTCGTAGCGAACGGGCCTACAACGACGGGCAGTGGCACCTGATCACGGCGTCGCTGGGGGCCGATGGGATGAGTCTCTACGTCGATGGTGTCCGTGAGGGAACACGGTCCGATGTCACGACAGGTCAGGCGTACAAGGGTCACTGGAGGATCGCGGGGGACAACCTGACCGGTTGGCCCAACACACCCTCCTCCAGTCGATTTGCCGGCGATATCGACGAGGTGGCCATCTATCCGACCGTGCTCGACCGCCGGGTCGTGCTGAACCACTTCACCGCGAGCGGCAGAACTGCCGACGTGCTGCCGGCACCGACTGATGCCTATGGCAAGGCTGTCGACCAGGACGATCCCGCTCTCTTCTGGCGTCTCGACGACTCGGGATCGGGCAACGCGGCCGACTCGTCCTCCTCGAGGACCGAGGGACTGGTGAGCGGTAACGTCACTCGCGGGACTGCCGGGGTGGTCAAGGGGTCCGCGACGAAGGCCTACACCTTCGACGGCTCGAGCGGTGTGACCGTTGCCGGCCGTTCCACCGACAACCCACGGGTCTACTCCACGGAAGCCTGGTTCAGAACCGACACCACCCGCGGCGGAAAGATCATCGGCTTCGGCAACGCGAACAAGGGCTTGTCGGGGAGTTACGACCGGCATGTCTACATGGAGGATTCGGGAAAGCTCATCTTCGGGACCTACACGGGGCAGACCAACACGATCCAGACAGCGAAAACCTACAATGACAATGCCTGGCACCATGTGGTGGCCAGTCAGTCGGCGCAGGGGATGAAGCTGTATGTCGACGGAGCAGTGGTCGGCACGAACGCCCAGACCGGTGCGCAGGCGTACACGGGATACTGGCGGATAGGTGGAGACCGCACCTGGGGCTCCAAGAGTGCGTTCTTCAAGGGCTCCATCGACGAGGTCGCCATTTACTCCCACGAGTTGTCCGCCGAACGGGTGAAAGCGCATCACGACATCGTCGTGCCACCCAATCAGCTCCCGGTCCCCGCGTTCACCTCGGAGGTCGATGATCTCAACGTGGTGCTCGATGGCGGTGGCAGTACGGATCCGGACGGCTCGATCAGCCGGTGGAGCTGGTCCTTCGGCGACGGCGACACAGTGGAAGGCGCACGGGTCCAGCACGCGTACGCGAAAGCCGGCGCGTACGAGGTCACGCTCACGGTCACCGATGACCGCGGTGGGAAGGCGACCACCACCAGGACGATCACGACCATGGCGCCCAACGCGCTGCCCGTCGCGGACGTCCAGACGACGCAGTCCGGCCTGTCCGTCCAGTTCGACGGCACAGGATCGCAGGACCCCGACGGTACGATCGCCTCCTTCGGTTGGGACTTCGGCGATGGCACGACGGCGGACGGACCTACGTCCACACACGTGTTCGGACGCGACGGAACGTACACCGTGACCCTCGTCCTGGTCGATGACCGGGGCGGGAGTACGAGTTTCGAGCGCCAGATCCAGGTGAGCAACGCCGCGCCGAAAGCAACCTTCGAAGGATTGGGCATCGGACTGGATGCACACTTCGACGGATCCGGCTCGAGCGACGCGGACGGTACCGTCGACAGCCACAGCTGGGACTTCGGTGACGGCACGACCGGATCCGGTGCCGTCGTCGATCACCGCTACGTGTCTGCTGGTTCGTACGAGGTGACGCTGACGGTGACGGATGACAAGGGTCTGACGGGACGTTCCGCCTCGACCGTCGACGTCACGAAGTCCAACCAGTCTCCGAC
>JARIBG010000119.1 GCA_029257465.1 Arthrobacter sp.
TCAAAAAACTTGGCACACTATTGAGTTCTCAAACAACACAAGCAACGGCACCAAACACAATCAAACAACCATGTCATCGCTCCGAAGCAACTTCCCAAACCTACACCCACCAACCCCACCACACAAAACCACCAAACCCCGCAGATTTTTCATCCAGCAGGACGTCCAGCGAATTCACACGATGAGCTTCCCTCGACCTCCGTGTGTCAGACACACGAGCGTACCGGGAAGATTTTCGAAGGGGTGTGTCGCCCTCACCGGGGCAACATGATTACTGTACGACACCGCGAGCCTCAACGCCTAATCCGTCAGCTGCTCCCCCGGTGCGGCATTCCGATCCCCCTCGGGTCGGGGCAGAACGCTCCGTCAGCGGACCTCGACCACGGCCAGATTCCGCTTCCCACGACGGAGCAGGAGGTACTGCCCGTGCAGCAGTTCCTCGGGCGCCACGGTGTGATCGGCGTCGGCGATCTTCGTGTTGTTCGCGTAGGCACCGCCCTCCGCGATCGTGCGGCGGGCGGCCGAGTTGCTGGCGGACAGCCCTGAGGCCACGAGGAGGTCGACGATCGCCAGGGCGCCTGCCTCGACCGAGACGGAGTCCAGCTCGGCGGTCGCCGATCGCAGGGTCTCCAGATCGAGTGTCGTCAGATCGCCCTGACCGAAGAGGGCCGCGGAGGCCGCGATGACCTTCTCCGTCGCATCGACGCCGTGCACGAGCGAGGTGACGTCATAGGCCAGTGCCCGCTGCGCTGCCCGCTGGTGCGGATGCTCCACCGTGGCGCGCTCGAGCTCCTCGATGTCCTCGCGGCTGCGGAAGGTGAAGATGCGAAGCCGCTCGGCGACGTCGGCGTCCGCGGTGTTGAGCCAGAACTGGAACATCGCGTAGGGGCTGGTCATCGACGGCTCGAGCCAGACCGCGTTGCCCTCACTCTTGCCGAACTTCGTTCCGTCCGAGTTGGTGATCAACGGTGTCCCGATAGCGTGGACGCTCGTACCCTCCACCTTGCGCACCAGGTCCGTACCGCTGGTCAGATTGCCCCACTGGTCGGAGCCACCGGTCTGCAGCACGCAGTCGTAGTCCCGGAACAGGTGCAGGTAGTCCATGGCCTGCAGGATCTGGTAGCTGAACTCGGAGTAGCTGATGCCCTCGTCGGAGTTCAGTCGCTTGGACACGGTCTCCTTCTTGATCATGGTTCCCACCCGGAAGTACTTGCCCACGTCCCGGAGGAAGTCGATGACGCTCATGGGACCGGTCCAGTCCAGGTTGTTCACCATGCGTGCAGCGCTGTCACCCTCGAAGTCGAGGAACTTCTGCACCTGTCCCTGGAGGTAGCCCACCCACTGGGCAACGGTCTCCTTCGTGTTCATGGTGCGCTCCGCCGTCGGGCGCGGATCACCGACCAGACCCGTGGACCCGCCGACCAGGCCGAGCGGCCGGTGGCCGGCGAGCTGCAGCCGGCGCATGGTCAGCAGCTGAACCAGATTCCCGAGGTGGAGGCTGGCGGCGCTCGGATCGAAGCCGCAGTAGAACGTGATGGGCGGACCCGCCAGCAGCTCCTTCAGCTCGCCCTCATCGGTGGACACATGGATCAGTCCCCGCCACTGGAGTTCGTCGTAGACGTCGTCGAACGAGGCATCGTTGTGCTGACCTTCGAGGCCACTGACCGGGGTATCTGTTTGCTGGGACACCCCCCCAAATTATCAGTCGGCGATACCGGCGGGAATCTCACCCGAGGAGATGAGGCGCAGCCGCTGGGTGGGCCGCGTCATCGCGACGTAGAGATCTCCGATGCGGGAAGCGGCCGGATCGAGCATCTCCTGCGGCTCGAGGATGACGACGCCGTCGAATTCCAGTCCCTTGGCCTCGCGCGGGGAGATCACCACGATGTCCTGCCCCGGTCCCCCGGCGCCCGTTCCCACCCGGTCCCCGTAGCCGGTCGTCAGTGCTGAACGAACAGGCGGCAGGAGAGCCTCGGGGGCGATGACGGCGAGCAGTCCGCCTTCGATCGCCGCGAGCTCCTCCGGCAGCGCGCTCACGAGGGCCGGTACGACGTCGGACACGGTCTGGAGGATCGGAGCGAAACGACCCTCCCGGACGGCCTTGGGTGCCGAGACCACGAGTCCTGCCGCATTGGCCATGCGGACGGCTGCTTCGGCGATCTGCGCCGGGGTCCGGTAGTTGACCGTCAGCTCCTCGAGCTGCCAGCGCTCCCCCACGAAGGGTTCCAGGGCCTGCTGCCAGGATCTCGACCCTGCCGCCGAACTCGTCTGGGCGATGTCGCCGACGATCGTGAACGACTTCACCGGGCAGCGCCGCATCAGCAGTCGCCACTGCATGGGGGACAGTTCCTGGGCCTCGTCCACCACGATGTGCCCGTAGGCCCAGGTGCGGTCGCCCGAGGCGCGATCGGCGGCCGACATCCTGGCGGAGGAGACCTCGTTGTGCCGGGCGAGGTCCTCCGCCGTCAGCACGCCGTCCACCCCGGAGTCCTCGAGGGAGGAGTTGACGTTCTCGAGGGTCCGCTCGGCATTCGCCAGATCGCGCTTGCGTTCCTGATCGCGCGCGGCGTCGTCACGTCCGGCGGAGACATCCAGGTCGCCCAGGAGTTCGGCGGCCTCGTCGAGCAGCGGCACGTCGGCCTCCGTCCAGGTGGCATCGAACGGTCGCGCCAGGGCGGCGAGCTCGTCGTCGTCCAGTGTCGGGGCAGCCGCGCGCAGGAGGTCGGGTCGCGCGAACAGCTCGGACACGAGCTTCTGCGGCGTCAACGGCATCCACGCGAGATTGAGCGCGATCCGCACATCGCGGGCGCTGCGGACATCCTCGGCGAGATAGGACCGGTCGGCGTTGTTGCCCCCACCCGAGGACTCCTCGAGCTTCTCGAGCAGCTGCTCCGTGAGTTCCCGGAGCAACTGTTTGACGAAGGTGATGCGCGCCTCGTTGTGCGGTTTCCCGGTGGCACGGGCGCGCTCACGGGCCCTGGCCACCTGCCGGGGGGTCAGGGTGAGCATGGTGCCCTCGACATTGAGTCGCTGGTTCTCCGCCGGAACCCGCTCGCGATTCGCGACGGCGTTCTCGAGGACACGCACCATCCCGAGACTGCCCTTGAGCGCAGCCGTCTTCTCGCTGGTCTCCGGGACGGTGTGGACACCGGGCATCAGGGTGCCGATTCCCGCCATCACGACGCCGGTCTCCCCGAGCGAGGGCAGCACGCGTTCGATGTACCGCATGAAGGCATCGGTGGGGCCCACCAGCAACACACCGGCCGACTTCAGCCGCTCCCGATGCGTGTAGAGGAGATAGGCGGCGCGGTGCAGGGCCACGGCCGTCTTCCCCGTTCCCGGTCCACCCTGGACCACGGTGACACCGGGCAGCGGCGCGCGGATGATGCGATCCTGCTCCGCCTGGATGGTGCTGACGATGTCGGACATCTGCCCCGTGCGCCTCGTGTCGAGGGCCGCGAGC
>JARIBG010000150.1 GCA_029257465.1 Arthrobacter sp.
CCCAGCTGGGTTCAGGGCGTAGGGAGGTCACCCCCGCATCCTGGAGCCGCCTGACGGCGCCTCTGAAGGCGGCCGGGCTCAGCGGGATGCTCCATGAGGTGTGCTCGCTCCGTGGAGTGGGGTGGACGCCGAGCTCGGTCGCCCAGCCGGGCTGGAAGGACCACTCCTCGCTGATCACCACACCTGCGTCCTGACTGATGGTGAACTGGACAGTTTCGTCGATGCTGTACGCGATCTGATCGACGTCGTCCCAGATCTGATCAAGACCGATCAGGACCGAGTAGAACTCACGGGACGCGGCTACGTCATTGCTGCCGGTGTACAGGAAGAACGAGGTGGTCGACATCCAAGGAGTCTAAATCTGTCCGTCGATCATCGCGGTAGAGCTCCGTCACGCGGATCGACGCGGCGCCTCTACACCGGAGTGTTCACTGTGCTGACCGATGATGAACCAGACAACGGGGCCGAGGACCGGGAAAACGAGAACGATCAGCACCCACACTGCTCTGGCCAGGTCGGACAACCGTGCGGAACGGGCTATCCCGACGAGAGCGACGATGAAGAGGACGAAGGCGGCCAAGGCCAGGAGAAGGACGAAAATCATGACTCCGCCGGACAGTCTCATCTGTTCTCCCGCTTCGGTGCGATCCGTTTAACCGGCAAGAGTACTTCATCGCCGACCGGGTATCTGAGGAGCTCGCGCAGACGTCGGACCGGTCACCTCTCACACGGCCCGGGCACACGCCGGTCGAACGAAGGATGCGGTCAGGGCCACGCTCTCCTCGACGAACCGTCCGAGCCATTGCACCGGTCCGAGATCCGGTTCGGACGCAACCATCGCGACGGTCGTCCTCGAACACTGCGAGAGATCCACCGCGGCCCGCCTGACGTGGTAGGAGGACGTCACCACGATCACGCTGTCCCAGCCGCGCTCACGGGCCAGGGCGGCGATCGCACGAGCCTCACCACGCGTGGTGAGTGGGTCCGGGCGGAAGCAGGTCAGCTCGGCAGCGTCGGTCCCGCAGAGCTCATCGGTTGCAGCGTTGCCGGGTAGCCCCGTGGTCGACAGCACGAGTTCGTCCGCAGCGCCGTCGTCGACCAGGTGTTCGCCGACCTCCAGACGTTCAGCCGCAGCCCCGGCAAGGACGACGACGGCATCGGCGGACCCGACCGGAGCCGGGGAAGGGCTGTAGAAGAGCTGATAGCACAGAAGGAGCCATCCGCCCACGGCTACCAGAGCGACGCCCAGTATGACGCGCACGGCACGACGTCGTGATGAGGAACCTGCTTCATCAGGAGCAGGGGCGGGTCCGGTGGTCACAGAGCGAGCCTAGACGGAGCAACGGATTTTGGGCCTGCCCGTACGGACAGGCTAGAATGATTCGTCGGTCATATGTTCTACAGGAGTCACCATTAAAAGCGATCTCAGTTCGCCTTTGACATTCAGCGTCAAGGACCTCGGACGCAGTCCGGGAAGCATGCGGACAATCGAAGAACATGTACCGGCACCCAAGGACCTCGGCGTGGCCCTGGTCGGGGTTCAGGAGGGTTCCACCATGGAACTGGACCTGCGCTTCGAATCGGTCCACGAAGGAATCCTGGTGTCGGGTACTGCGAACGTGGAAGTGACCGGAGAGTGTGGGCGCTGCCTGGAACCACTGCGGTTCGACCGCGACGCGGACATCCAGGAACTCTTCTTCTACAGCGACTCCGAGTCGCTGTCGGACGAGGACGAGGAGCAGTACACGGTGGAGAACGATGTCATCGATCTGGAACCCGTCCTGCGGGACGCGGTGGTCACCTCGCTGCCGTTCCAGCCGGTGTGCCGGGATGATTGCAAGGGCCTGTGCTCCGAATGCGGAGTGCAGCTCAACGACAATCCGGATCACCATCATGAAGTTTTGGATCCTCGCTGGTCAGCCCTCGCCGGGTTGACGGGCACCGCCGCTGAGAATGACGCGGCAACCAAGTCAGAGTCAGACGAGAGAGAAGAGAGTTAGCCGTGGCTGTCCCGAAGCGGAAAATGTCCCGCGCGAATACCCGCGCACGCCGGTCCCAGTGGAAGGCAACTGCCCCCAAGCTGGTCAAGACCCTCGAGAACGGCCGCGTCACCTACAGCCTCGCGCACCAGGCCAAGGTCGTCACCGACTCAGCCGGCACCCCGCTGTTCCTCGAATACAAGGGCCGCAAGGTAGCCGACGTCTGATTCAGGCCGGCTACGGCGTCCTCGCACTGCAGTGGATAGTGTGCGTCGGATGCGTCACCAGCTGATGCGATCGTGAAGAGCAGCGAAGAACTTCTGAAGCGTCTCGGAGTCGACATCGACTCCGGGACGCTTCGTCTTGCCCTGACCCACAGGTCCTACGCCTACGAGAAGGGCGGGATCCCCACCAACGAGCGCCTGGAGTTCCTGGGCGACTCTGTGCTCGGTCTTGCCGTGACCGATGCCCTCTACCGGGACAACCCGACCCTCTCGGAGGGTGACCTCGCCAAGCGGCGCTCCGCCGTCGTGAGTACCAAGGCGCTGGCCGGCGTCGCGCGCACGCTGGACCTGGGACCCCACATATTGCTCGGTCAGGGGGAGAAGCTGACGAACGGGCGGGACAAGTCCTCCATCCTCGCCGACACCATGGAGGCCGTGATCGGAGCCGCCTACCTCAGTCAGGGCGTCGAGACCGCACGTGCCATGGTCATGCGGCTCATCGGCCCCCTCCTCCTCGACGCGGCGGTGCTGGGGGAGGGGACCGACTGGAAGACGCGTATCCAGGAGGCCGCCGCAGCACGGCGCCTCGGCCTGATCGACTACCGCGTGGAAGGCACCGGACCCGACCATGCGCGGACCTTCACCGCGCGGCTGCTGATCGGCACCGTGGAGTACGGTTCCGGCAGTGGCCCGTCGAAGAAGGACGCCGAACAGGCGGCGGCAGCACAGTCCTGGACCATCCTTGCGGCAAGCGCTGATCAGCCTGCCGGCTCGCGCCATATGATCGGACCGTGAGTGCCCGAGCTACCCGAGGTCGAGGTGGTGCGGCGCGGTCTGGCCCGCTGGGTGAGCGGTCGGATCATCGAATCCGCCCAGATCCTCGACGCCCGATCGCTGCGCCGCCACGTGGCAGGCACCGAGGACTTCATCGGCACGGTTGCCGGCTCCCGTGTCAGGGACGTGGTGCGGCGCGGCAAGTTCCTGTGGATGATCCTCGAGGAACCCGCTGATCCTGCAGACGTCCCTCATGTGGCGCTCATGGCGCATCTGGGGATGAGCGGACAGTTGCTGATCGAACAGCCCGAGGCGCCCTCGGAGAAGCATCTCAAGGTGCGGCTCCAGCTCTCTCCGGCGACGGACGACGACGGCGTGGAACTGCCCACCGAGTTGCGCTTCGTGGATCAGCGGATCTTCGGGGGGATGTTCGTGACCGAACTGGAGGCGACGCCGGATCATCAGCCCGGCGGACTCGGTGACGGACTCCTGCCCCTGATTCCGCAGCAGGCCGCCCACATAGCGCGGGACCCACTCGACGCAGCGTTCTCGCGTGAGACGTTCCATGCGCGCTTGCGTGCTCGGAAGACCGGACTCAAGCGCGCCCTGCTCGACCAGGGTTTGATCTCCGGCATCGGCAACATCTATGCAGACGAAGCGTTGTGGGCCGCGAGGTTCCACTATGCGCGCCCCACGGACACGATGCGCCGTCCGGACACTGAGCGCATCCTCGACGCCGTCACGTCGGTCATGAGCCGCGCTCTGGATGCGGGCGGCACGAGCTTCGACTCCCTGTACGTCAACGTGAACGGGTCCTCGGGCTACTTTGCCCGAGAGCTCGAAGCGTACGGACGCGAGGGCCGGCCCTGCAGAAGGTGTGCAGCAGAGGGACGGCAGACACTCATCAAGCGGGAGTCCTTCATGGGCAGATCCTCCTCGCTCTGCCCGTGGTGCCAACCTCGACCCCGGAATGCGCGTCTCTGAT
>JARIBG010000153.1 GCA_029257465.1 Arthrobacter sp.
TGGAGACGCTCCGGGAGGTGGGGCTGGGATACCTGCGCCTGGGACAGCCCGCCACCGAGCTGTCGGGTGGAGAGGCCCAGCGCATCAAGCTGGCCACCGAACTTCAGCGAGCCCGCAGGGGCCACACCCTCTATCTCCTGGATGAGCCGACCACCGGGCTCCACCCGGCCGACGTCGTCCTGCTCCTCGCCCAGCTGCGCAAGCTCGTGGCAGCGGGGAACACGGTGGTGGTCGTGGAGCACACCATGGCCGTGGTGGCGGCTGCGGACTGGGTGATCGATCTCGGCCCCGGTGGTGGTTCGGCCGGCGGGACCATCGTCGCCACCGGAACTCCCCGTCAGATCGCCGACCTCGACCGCGGAACGAGCATCACGGCGCCGTATCTCGCCGAGTACCTCGCGCAGCGGGTGCCGGTCGGCTGAGCCGGGATGCCACCTCCTGCACCAGCGCCGGTTCCTACACCAGCGCCGGCGCGAAGTCGCCCTGCATGGGCGCCACGGTGTCCAGGGAGTGCCAGGCGTCGGCAAGGACCTGTACGGCGCGGTGGGTCTCCTCGGCAGGATAGCTGAAGGGGACCCGGAGGAAGCGTTCGAAGACCCCGCCGAGGCCGAAGCGTGGCCCGGCACCCAGCAGCAGTCCCCGATCGCGCGCGGCGAGGGCGAGCTGGGAGCTGACGCCTGCCCCCAGATTGACCCATGTGCTCAGGCCGCCATCGACGTGCGGCACCTCCCAGTCGGGCAGCGCATCGTGCAGGAGGGATTCGAGGTGGTGTCGGCCCTCGGCGAGTTGCTGCGCGCGGAACCGCAGCAACTCGCCGTAGTTCCCCAGCATCTCGAGCGCGATGAGCTGTTCGAGGATGGGCGTGCCGAGATCCTGTGCGTAGCGGGACTGGACGAGGCGGTGGATCAGGGTCTCCTCCGCCCGGATCCAGCCGATGCGGAGTCCTCCCCAGACGGTCTTGCCCATGGATCCGATGAGCACGGCCGGCCCGAAAGCAGCCAGCGGAGCCTCGGGCGTACCGTCGATACGCAATTCCGCCATCGTCTCGTCGGCGATCACGAGGGTGTCCTGCCGGCCGGCTGTTTCCATGAGGAGCCGGCGCTGCTGCAGTGGCATCACCGCTCCGGTCGGATTGTGGAAGTCGGGCATGACGTAGGCCAGCGCGGGTTCGGCCCGGCGCAGAGCCTGGACCAGGCCGTCGTCGTCCCACCCGCGGTGGGCGTCCACGGAGACAGGGACGAGCCGGCGTCCCGCCGAACGGAGGGCCTCGTAGGCGTGCGGATAGCTGGGGGCCTCCACCAGAACCGTATCGCTGCGGGTCAGCAGGGCACGGGCGAGGAGGGAGATGGCGTGCTGTGCACCGAGGGTGACCATGACCTGACCCGGATGGGTGGGGACCCCACGCGTCGTGTAGCGATCAGCGAGAGCCTGCCGCAAGCGTGGCAGACCGAGGGGGTCATAGCCGTTGCCGCTCAGATAGGCGGGAAGCTCCAGTGAGGCCCGTGCTGCTGCCTCGCCCACCTGCGGAGCGGCGGGGAGGGCTGCCTTGCTGAAGTCGAGCGCTACAGCCGTGTCGACGTCGTCCTGTGCGGGTGCGCCACGACCGGGCGTGGCGATCACGCTGCCCGAGCCACGCGTGCTCTCGACGTACCCGGCGGAGCGAAGGCGTGCGTAGGCCGCGGCGACCAGTGTCCGGCTGACGCCGAGCGCTGCTGCCAGCTCCCGCTCCGCCGGCAGCCGGGTACCCAGAGGAATGCGGCCGTCGAGCGCCAGCAATCGGATGCGGTCCGCAAGGGCCGCGTAGGCCGGGCCGGACGTGCGCCAGGATCCGAGGTCGATCGTGAGACGACGCGCCGGGAGAATCACCATAGCGCCACCATTGCATAATTGGTACCTTGATGAAAGGCCAATTAGGGCTTCTACTGGGATCATGACATTTCGCGGTACCTGGCGGGGTCTCCAGCTCCTCGTCGGCCTGTTCCTCTACGGCTTCTCGCTCGCCATGATGATCCGTGCCACTCTCGGGGTCTCCCCGTGGGACGTCCTCGGTCAGGGTGGCGCGCTGCAGACCGGGATTCCCTTCGGCTTCATGACCAACATCATCGGGGTGATCGTGCTGATCCTCTGGATCCCGCTGAGGCAGCGCCCGGGTATCGGGACGATCCTCAACGTCCTGCTCGTGGGACCGAGCGCCGAGGCCGGACTCGCACTGCTGCAGGAGCCGGAGCAGCTGTGGGCGCGGATCCTGCTGTTCTTGGGCGGCCTCGTCCTGCTCGCGATAGCCAGCGGCCTCTACATCGGGGCGAGGCTGGGGCCCGGACCTCGCGACGGACTCATGACGGGGCTCCACGATCGCTTCGGGTTGCCCATCTGGTTCGTGCGCACCGCGATCGAGGGAACGGTCCTGCTGCTCGGGTGGCTGCTCGGGGGCTCCGTCGGTTTCGGCACCGTCGCCTTCGCCCTGCTGATCGGGCCCATGATCAACATCGCACTGCCGGTGTTCCGCATCCCCGAGGGGCCCCGCAGATCAGCTGACGACGACGACGCCGGCGGCGCCGGCATCATCGTTGGACCCGACGTCGCCGACCGACCCGGGCCGGCCGCGGCCGTCGTCGAGCCGGGCACCAGCGGTGTTGACGGCGTACCTGTACGCGGGTCCGCCGACTGAAGGTTCTCGGCGCCTAGAGGTAGGGGCGTAGGGGGATCAGGATGGTCTCGGCTACACGCACTGCCGGATGCCGCTTACGCCACTCCTCGGCGTCGACGATGCGACAGTTCGCACTATCGGCGTCGAAGATCCGCTCCATGTCGGCGGCGAAACCCTCGTCCAGGATCTCCAGGTCCACCTCGTAGTTGAACTCCAGGCTCAGCCGGTCGATGTTGGCCGTGCCGACGATGGACCACTGACCGTCGATACTGGCAGTCTTGGCGTGGATCATCGCGTCGCGGTACAGCAGGATGGTGATGTTCTCCCTCAGGAGCGTGGTGTAGAAGCCGCGCGACAGCCAGTCCGTCAGGATGTGGTTCGAGACCTCCGGGGTGATCACGCGCACATCCACCCCGCGCCGCGCCGCGTCGATGAGGGCATTGAGAACCTGCTGGTCGGGGATGAAGTAGGCCGTGGTGAGGTGGATGTACTTCTGCGCGCGGCTGATGGCGTCCAGATAGGCGCTGCGGATGGGGAAGACGCGGTTGACCGGAATGTTGTTGATCGCCCGGACGGGAGGATTCCACGACGTCGGATTGAGCGGCGAGAGCTCGGAGTGCTGCGTGGCGAGGCTGTTCCAGACCTGCGCGAAGGAGTGCCCCAGCTCGAACGCCGTCGGCCCCTCCAACCGCAGATGCGTATCACGCCACTCCGTCGCGTAGAGGGACCCGATGTTGTACCCGCCCACGAAGCCCAGGCCCTCGTCGACGACGAGCAGCTTGCGGTGGGTCAGTCCTGTCGCCCGGCGCGGGCTGAGCAGCAGGGACGGAGCGAAAGCAGGGAAGCGGAGCACCCGCACGTCAGGGTGGAATCGGTAGAAGGAGCGTGGCACCACCAGGTTGCCGAACTGGTCGTAGATGACGTAGACCTCCACGCCGCGGGCGGCTGCCTCGTTCAGCGCGTCCCGGATCTGCCGACCCACCTCGTCGCCCTTCCAGAGGTAGGTCTCCAGCAGGATGCGGGTCTGCGCGCCGTTGATCGCTTCGATCATGTCGCGGTACAGGTCGGCCCCGTAGGTGTAGGTCGTGGTCCGTGTCTCGCCCACGGTGCTGTGGAAGGTTCCCGGTCGGGGGAATCCCGACCGGAGGGCACGCCCCCTCTTCTTGATCGCGTCGGTGATCACCAGGACGGCGATCACCACGCCCTGCAGGAGGAGGAAGCCCGCGGCGAGCCCCGTTGCTGTCCTGCGAATCGGATGGAATGCGGTACTGCGCGTCAACCACGTCATCCTCGGAGCTTACTCAATGACAGCTTCCTGACGTTCAGAGAGTCCGCGGACAAAGGTTCAGGGGCGCCGTGGAGGCGGATCTCCCAGGGTTGGTCCGCTACATTCTCCCAGCCAGGAAACCGCGGAGCAGCGCAGCTGTTCCCTCGAGATGTTCCAGCATCAGGGTTCGCGCGCGAATAGCATCACCGGCCAGGATCGCTTCGACGATGCTCCGATGCTGGGCGTCCGAGTGTTCGATGTTCCGCTCCAGGAAGGGAATTCGATCCAGCAGATCGTTCGTCGCCGCACGCGCCTCGGCCACGGCCGCGGCCAGGCGTGGGGATGCGCCGAGTTCGGCGATGGTGATGTGCAGGCGTGCGTCCAGTGGGCGGTACTGTCCGGCGTCGGCCGTGGACACCGCGTGCAGTTCGTCGCGCAGGCGTGTCCGTTGCAGAGCCGTGAGGCTCGCTGCAGCGGCCAACGCTGCAGCTGCCGGTTCGACGGCGGCGCGGAAGGCGAGGACATCCTCCACTGCTGCCCGATCCTGGTTGCCCAGGGCGGCGGCACCCTGCGAGGGTAGTTCCGGGGCGACGACGGCACCCCCGTACCGCCCCCGCTGAATGCTCAGGTAGTGGGCCTGCTGAAGTTCCGCGAGCGCATCGCGGAGCGTGGCGCGGGAGACCCCGAGGATCTTCGCCAGTTCGCGTTCGGCCGGCAGACGTTCGCCCGGCGGGAAGATCCCGATCTTCATGCCACGCAGCAGGCGCTCCACGGTCTCCTCGAAGGCGTTGCCCGTGCGGAGAGGACCGAGCAGCCTGTAGCGGGGGTGTGATCCGCGAGCTACCTCGTCCGTGATGTCCATGGAGCCAGCATGTCACGGGCTGTTTCCCCGGAAGGTCCGAGCGGTAACCGCTTTCAGTTCTCCCTCCCCTGAGGGGTTGACGTAGTCGTGTGTCCTGGCTCACAGTAGGACATGTCAAAGGACTGAAATCATTCCATTGACCGTCCACCGCAAAGATCCACCACAGGCTCCTCCTCCAGAGAACGGTCGGCTCATGGCGCGAACATCCCGCATCGACTACGGCGCAGTGGACAAGGACTACCTGAAGCACCGCCAACTCAAGGGTGGAGCTGCCGGCTGGATCCTCCTTGCAGGTCTCGGCGTGGCCTACGTGATCTCCGGCGACTTCTCCGGCTGGAACCTGGGCCTCGCCGTCGGCGGTTGGGGCGGGCTCCTCATCGCGTTCCTGCTCATGGGGCTGATGTACACGTGCATGGTGTTCGGGCTCGCGGAGATGTCCTCCACCCTCCCCACGGCCGGCGCGGGCTACGGTTTCGCGCGTCGTGCGCTGGGGCCCCTCGGCGGTTTCGCCACCGGTATGGCCGTCCTCATCGAGTACTCGGTGGCCCCGGCAGCCATCGCCACCTTCATCGGAGGCTATATCGAGGCCCTCGGGCTGTTCGGCCTGACCAACTCCTGGCCGGTCTACCTCGTGACCTATGTCGTGTTCATCGGCATCCACCTCTGGGGCGTCGGAGAGGCGCTGAAGGTCATGTTCGGCATCACGGCGATCGCGGTCGTGGCGCTCATCGTCACGGTCATCGGGCTGGTGCCGCACTTCGACAGTGCCAACCTCTTCGATATCGTGCCCGATGGGTCGGTGGGCTCCAGTGCGTTCCTGCCGTTCGGCATCTCCGGCGTGCTCGCCGCGCTGGTCTTCGGTATCTGGTTCTTCCTCGCCATCGAGGGTGTGCCCCTGGCAGCGGAGGAGTCCTCGAACCCCAAGCGGGACATGCCTCGCGGCATCATCGTCGCGATGGTCTGCCTCCTGATCTCGGGAGCAGCGATGCTCCTGCTGGTCCCGGGAACCGCCGGAGCCTCGGTCATGGGGGAGTCCGACTCGCCGCTCCCCGAGGCTCTGCGGGCAGTCGCCGGAGGGGATTCGCTCCTGGCCGATATCGTCAACTACGCGGGCCTCGCGGGTCTGGTGGCCAGTTTCTTCTCCATCGTCTTCGCCTACTCGAGGCAGCTCTTCGCACTGTCCCGTGCGGGATACCTCCCGAAGGCGCTGTCCCTCACCACCTCCCGCCACACGCCGTGGCTCGCCCTCGTGGTCCCCGGAACCATCGGCTTCATCCTCGCCTCGGTGACCGGCAACGGCGGCCTGCTGATCAACATCGCCGTCTTCGGGGCCACGCTCTCCTACGTGCTGCTGAACCTGAGCCACATCATGCTCCGCGTCAAGGAACCTGATCTGGAGCGTGGCTACCGCACCCCGGGTGGTGTGGTGACCACGGGCATCGCCCTGGTGCTGGCCGTCGTCGCCCTCGTCGCCACCTTCGTCCTGGACATCACAGCGGCCAGTATCACCGCCGGTGTCTTCCTCGTCGCCATCGCGTACTTCTGGTTCTACAGTCGGCACCACCTGGTGGCCAGCGCGCCCGAGGAGGAGTTCGCAATGCTGCAGGACTCCGAGAAGTCCCTGAAATAGAGCCTGCTTCCCCTGCCCACCTCCGATGAGAGAAGAACAATGACCTCACACCCGCGCAGCGCCAGAATGCTCACCGTGGATCAGCTCAGACAGGCGATCGGCGACGGCGAGATCGACAGCGTCATCCTGTCCTTCACCGATATGCAGGGACGCCTGCAGGGGAAAATCATCCATGGCGGCTTCTTCCTCGAATCCGCCCTCGAACACGGCTCCGAGGCCTGCAACTACCTTCTGTCGGTCGACACGGAGATGAACACCGTGTCCGGGTACTCCA
>JARIBG010000095.1 GCA_029257465.1 Arthrobacter sp.
AGGCCGGCGATGTCTGCCGCGGAGAGATCGACGACGATCTGGTCGTTGGCCGCATCGTTCCCGGCGCCCACCTGGAAGGTCAGGCTCGCGCTGCCGTCCAGGAGCTTCGTCCCGTTGAAGTTGGTCGAGTTGCCGATGCGGGTGAGCTCGCTGGCAAGCGCACTGACCTCGGTGGTGATCGCCGCACGGGCATCTGCGTTGTTCGAGTCGTTACCCGACTGGACCGCCAGGTCGCGGACGCGCTGCAGGATCGAGTGGACCTCGGTCAGCGAACCTTCCGCGGTCTGCACCACGCTGATGCCGTCCTGGGAGTTGCGTGCTGCAACGCCCAGACCGCCGATCTGCGAGCGCAGTCCCTCGGAGATCGCCAGGCCGGCGGCGTCGTCGGCTGCGCGGTTGATGCGAAGACCGCTGGAGAGCTTCTCCAGGGACTTCGAGATGTCGTTCTGGGTGTTGGAGAGGTTGCGGTATGCGGTGTTGGCCGCGGTGTTGGTGTTGATCTGGAAACCCATGATGTATTCCTCCGTGAAAGGGCTGCTTACGCCGGTCCATCCGTGGGCCGGCACCAGGAGCTATCGGAGTCTGACCGGTGGGTGTTAGGAATCGGTAGAAGAATCTTTTCCGACGGGTCGGAGGACCTGCACGAGGTCCTCGGGTCCTGGAGCCCGCGGGCGACCGAGGAAGCCCGCCGCGGACGCAGGGTAGGCCAAGTTTTCGCCGAGGGTCCGGCGGTGGAGCACGGAATCAGGGGTAGTCGGATTCCTGAACATCTATGCTCGTCCCGTCGTGATCGGTCTTCTTCAGGTGAAGGGCAAGGGAGTGCATGGTGGGTGCTGATGCCCGTGGTGTCGAACGGGATGACGCCGGGCGCGCCAGCGTCTCCCCCCGCCTGGTCATCGTCATGGCGGTGCTGGCGCTGCTCTGCAGTAGCGCCCTTCTGCTCGGCGGTCCGGCTCGTGCGCAGGCGTACGGTGACCGGCTCGGCGTCTTGGCGGAGCTGGCCGCCGTCCTCGTGTGCGTACGCGCTGTCGCGAGGACCCGGTCGACACAGTGGCAGGTGGTGTTCGGCACGGCCGCCGTCGTGGCCATCACCGGTGGAGACATCGCCCGCCTGGTGCTCCTGGACGGCCAGCGCACCCACGGCGGCCTCTCCGTCGCGGAAGGAGCACACGCCCTGTTCCCTGCGCTGATGCTCGGCGCCCTCGCACTGACCGTCCGCGGACTCAGGGGGGCTCCCTGGCCGGTGCTCGTGGACAGCCTGGTGGGCGCCTTCGCCGCCGCAGCTGTGGTGGCGTTGCTCCTCGCGCCCGTCCTGCAGGCCGGTGCGGCGGGCGGTACGACGGGCGGTCCGGTCACTGTCGTCCACGCACTCCTCGATCTGCTGGTGATCAGCGTCATCGCGGGACTGCTCGCCTCCCGTGGGATCGATCTCGGGCCGCGCTGGCTGATGCTCGTGGCCGGGCTGGTCCTGTTCTCCACGGCGGACATCGGCGTCGTGCTGGGCCTGCAGGACGCCGTCATCGGTTCGGTCCTCCATGCCGGCCGGGTGCTCGGGATCGCCGGTGTCGCCGTCTGGATCGACGGCCTCGCCGGCCCGGTGCGCGCCCAGCACGACCACCGCCCGCCGGCTCTGCTCACGCTCATCGTGTCCACGACGGCGGCCCTCGGGGTGCTGATCATCGGGTGCCAGGTGCCCATCCCGCTCCTCGCCCAGATCCTTGCAGCCCTGAGCCTCCTGCTGGCAGCTGTGCCGCTCGTCTTCCGGAACCGGATGCTGGTGGTCCTCGCAGCCACGGACGAGCTGACGGACCTGCCGAACCGGCGGGGTCTCATCACGGAGCTGACCGGGCGGTTGCGTGCCGGGCGCTCCGGTGCCCTGCTCTTCCTCGACCCCGACCGCTTCAAGGATGTCAATGACGCCCTGGGGCACACCGTCGGTGACGCACTGCTGCTGCGGGTCGGTGAGCGCTTCGCCGACCAGTTGAGGCGTGAGGATCTTCTCGCACGCCTGGGCGGCGACGAATTCGCGGTGTTCCTCGATGGCGGGACGAGGAAGGAGGCCATCGCACTGGCGGTCCGGCTGGAAGCATCGCTCGAGGAACCGATCGAGATCGGGACGGCATCCCTGAAGGTCGGCGTCAGCATCGGCATAGCCCGCGCCCCGGAGAACGGCACCGACGTCACCCTGTTGATGCGCAAGGCCGACATCTCCATGTTCCGCGCCAAGGCGGACCGCAGCGGCCATCACCTCTACAGCGCAGCCGACGACGACGGCGGTGCGCGGAAACTGGAGATGCTGCAGGATCTCCGGACGGCCCTCGTCGAGGGCCAGTTCGAACTGCATTACCAGCCCAAGGTGCACCTCATCGACCAGCGGATCACCGGCGTCGAGGCCCTGCTGCGATGGAACCACCCCGTCCTCGGGCAGCTGCAGCCGGCGTCGTTCCTTCCCCTGGCCGAGGAGTCCGGGCTGATGCCCGAGCTCTCTACGCTCGTGCTCGAACGGGCCGTCGCACGGGCCACGCAGTGGTACGCCGAGGGGGTCGGCATCAGTGTCGCGGTGAATCTGTCCGGATCGGGCATCCGGGAGAGCCTCCCCCGCCAGATCCTCGGTCTCCTCGACCGGCATGCCCTGCCGCCGGAGTACCTGATGCTCGAGATCACCGAGAGCATGCTCATGACCAGCCCTGCCTTGACCGCAGGCGTCCTCCGGCGGCTTCGGACCGCGGGCATCCAGATCTCCATGGACGACTTCGGCACCGGGTACAGCTCGCTAGCCCAGCTGCGCGGTCTGCCTGCCGACGAGATCAAGCTGGACCGCTCCTTCATCGCCGACATGCGCTCCGATCGGCGTGCGCTGGGCCTGGTGTCCTCGATCGTCGGTCTGGCCCACAGCCTGGATCTGCGCGTGGTCGCCGAGGGAGTCGACAACGAGGAGACGCTGCTCGAGCTACGGGCGCTGGGCTGCGACATCGCACAGGGTTACCATTTCACCCGGCCCCTGCCCGCCGCCGACGTCGTCCCCTGGATCACCGCTGCCCGCAGCCCGCTCAGCCCTTCCTGTGCCAGGTGAGACCATGGACGGCGAGCAGCAGTCCGGCGAGGATGCAGCCGCCGACGAGCAGGAGCGGACCCGCGTCCACATAGTTCTGCATCGTGTTCATGATGGTCGGGTAGCTACTCGTCCCGACCGGGTCAGTGGATGCGGACCCGTAGTCGGCATAGCGCACTGTTTCGGGATCAACCCCTCGAGTGAAGAACACCAGCCACACCACTCCGAGGAGCAGCATTCCCGTGGTCAGCGACCAGGCCGCGCCGAAGAACGGGTTGATCGGGCGTCTACCGTGATGCTTCCCAGCGGTGACCTGCTGCGGATCGCCTCCGACGTCGTCGGCGCCACCCACGTCGGTGATTCTGACGCGATAGGCGTCGGCTTCTTCAGACCTCATCCCGCAACCCTACGGCGCAACGCGAAAAGCGCGCCGGGCATGAGGACCGGCGCGCCTTCTGTTGATGGGTGAATCCCTACCAGGTGCTGTCCTGCCGTGTGACGGCGTCGTACCCGCCATCGAGGAAGATGACCTGACCACACAGGTGGGTGTTCTCCTCGCCGGTCAGCCATGTGAGCAGCGAAGCGGCAGTCTCGGCCGGGAAGGGGCCGTTCAGTGGCATGGGCACCTGCTTGTTGAGCTGTTCGCGACCGGCCTCGGTACTGACCAGCTCCGCCGTCATCGGAGTCAGGACCACCGCTGGTGCGATCGCGTTCAGGGGGATGTCCGCGCCTGCCCACTGGTCGGTCGGGGCGTTGAGCCGGATCCACCGGGCGAGGGCCTGCTTGCTGGTGGAGTAGATCTGGTACCCGTTGTCGTCGTCGGCGAGCTCCTGTGCACGGGCCAGTGCTGCGGCTTCGTCTCCGGCGAGGCAGGCCTCGAGCAGGGCACTGTCGTGGGGCTGCAGGGATGCCATGGAGGCCACCGCCGCCGCCCGAGGGGCGTCCGAGCCCTTCATCAGGGGCTGGAGGGACTCCAGGGTGGCAACCGCACCGAAGTAGTTGACCAGCACCGTCGCGGGAATGGGTGCGTTCATCCCGGCCACGGCCAGGACTGCATCGATGGAGCCGTTGCTGCGCTCCTCCACCTCCTTCGCCATGGTGGCCCGGCCTTCCTCTGTACTGAGATCGGCGGTGATGTCCGCGCCACGGAGATCGACGCCGATGACGGTATGACCGTCCTCGCGCAGACGGGTGGCGGTGGCTTCGCCGATGCCTGAGCCGGCTCCGGTGACAACATAGGTGCGGGTCATGATGGGTCTCCCTCGGGATACTGCGCCGTGCTGAAGTGCAGGGCGTCGGTGTGAAATCTGGTGAGCAGTTCGGTGAAGCGGTTGCGGTCCGCCTGCGTCCAGTCCGCCTGGATCGCTCGCATCATGCGATCGCCGGCGTCGACGAACTCCACGACCATCTCGTTCCCTCCGACCGTCAGGTGGAGGAGCCCGGCGCGGCCGTCTGCGGTGTCGGTTCCCCGCTCCACGAAGCCGTCCTGGCTCAGTCGCCGGGTGATCTTGCTGACGTTGGATGCTCCTACGCGCAACTTCCGGGCCAGCGCGGACGGACGCATGGCACCGTGTCTGCCGAGCAGCGTCAGCGCCGTCACGGAGGTGGCATCGAGCCCCGGCGCGGCGTCATCGGTGATGGCGGTGATGAAGTCGCTCGATCCCCACAGGGCGAACACCTCGAGCATCGCGGCGAGTCCTGCGGAGCGATAGCCGAGCGGAGAAATCGTGGCTGGATCTGCTGTGGAGTCCATCGCTGGTCACCCCTCTCGTCGTCGAACCCCCAGTCTAGCCTAAATACTGTCTTGACGACACTAAGTCCTAGGATGTCGGGGCCGATGGATCGGTGACAGTGCTTACACCACGGCAGCCACTGCCGATAGTTCATCCGATTCCACTCGTTCGTCGTCCCGGAGAGGAGGTGGCACCGTGAGCGCCCAGGATCTGTCGACCCTGCTCTGGCAGGAGCGCGAGCTCCTCGAACTCCTGATCTTCAAGCTCGAGGAGGAACAGCTCCTGCTGACCTCCGGCAACACGCGGTGGCTGCACCACGCCACACGAGAGGTGGAGCAGGTTCTCCAACGCCTCCGCGACACAGGTCTGGCGCGCGCCGTCCACGGCTCTGCTGTCGCCACGGAGTGGGGCATCGACGACGGTGCCACCCTGCGCGAGCTGGCCCTGTCCGCGCCCGAGGAGCCATGGGGGGAACTGCTCGGCGCCCACCTGCAGGCCATGACGGCCCTCGTGGCGCAGATCGTTGCATTGCGTGAGAGCAATCACCACTTCCTGAAGGCAGCCAGCCGCTCCACTCAGGAGACCCTCGCAGGAATCGGCACGGTCGCCGGCACCTACGCGGCCGACGGCGCCTCCACCCTGGGCCGCGGACACCCGGCCCTCCTCAACAAGGATCTGTAGGCGGACGATGAGCACCTTCAACGGAATCACCACATCCTATTCCGGACTCGCCGCAGCACGCGCCGGTCTCGATGTCACAGGGCAGAACATCGCCAACGCCACGACCCAGGGATACACCCGGCAACGACTGGAGACGTCGTCCGCCGCCCCGATCCGCCCCTCCATGTTCGCGACCGGCGCGCGCGTCGGAGAGGGGGTCCTCGCGCAGGGCATCGCCCGGCTCGGCGACGCGCATCTCGAGGCAAGGGTCCGCAGCACTGCCGGTGCCGCCGGCTACACGGCGGTGCGTGCGCAGGCGTACTCAGCACTCGAGGAAAGCCTGCATGAACCGGGTCCGAACGGCGTTGCAGCATCTCTCCAGGACTTCTGGGCCGGGTGGCAGGAACTGTCCACCAACGCGGACCAGGCCGCCCCGGCCTCGTCCCTGCTCTCCGTCGCCGGGCAGCTCACCTCGCGCATCAACGCCGGCTACCGCGAGGTCGAGGCACAATGGGCCTCGACCAGATCCTCGACCGAGGGCCTCGTGGCGGAGGTCAACGACGCCGCCTCCCAGGTCGCTGAGCTCAACCGGCAGATCCGCTCAGCAGTGACGTCGGGTTCCTCGGCGAACGAGCTCCTCGACCGCCGCACCCTGCTGACGGCAAACCTCGCGGGCCTGACCGGCGCAACAGTGCGCGACAACCCCGATGGCACCGCCGATGTCCTGCTGGCAGGGAACCCGCTGGTCTCAGGAACGACGGCGCGCGCCCTGCAGGTCGCCGGGCCCCGGCAGTTGGGCGAACTCCCGCGTAACGCCGGCGCCGGCGTCGTCAGCGTCGAGTGGACCCACCGCCCTGGCGCCTCCGCCGGGATCGACAGCGGCGAGATCGCTGCGACGCTGTCGTTGCTCGCACCCGCCGCGGCCGGCGGGGCGCTCGCGCAGGCGGCTGCCGGGTACGACGTCTTCGCCGCATCCCTCGCCGACAAGGTCAACACCGGGTTCGCCGCCGCCGGCAAGGGACCGTTCTTCGCCCTCGAGAGGACCAGGGCAGCCGCATCACTGACGGTCGTGCCGACGAAACGCGAGGACCTCGCGATGGGAGCAGCCGGAGCGGGCGCCTATGACGGATCCGTGGCCGACGCCATCTCCAGGATCGGTATCGGTGCAGGCTCCCCCGACACCGCATGGTCCGCCTTCGTCACCGATCTCGGTGTCGCTGCTCGCACGGAGCTGCAGGGCAATGCCCTCGCCGAGGTGTCGGCGAGCTCGGCGCTGAGGCAGCAGCTGGGCGCCACCTCGGTCAGCATGGACGAGGAGCAGGTCAAGCTGCTCGAATATCAGCACGCCTACCAGGGCGCAGCGCGCGTGATGACGGCCATCGACGAGATGCTCGATGTCCTCATCAACCGCATGGGAATCGTCGGACGGTAGCGGAAGGCCACCATGATCACTCGCGTCACCCAGCAGACCATGCACTTCGGAGCCCAGCGCTCCCTGCAGACCAATCTCGCGCGTCTCGCCGAGCTGCAGGACAAAGCCTCGAGCCAGCGGGCCTTCAACCGGCCCTCCGACGACCCCGCAGCAGCCGCCGGGGCGATGCGCGTGCGCGCCGAGCTTCGCGCGAACGAGCAGTACGGACGGAACATCTCCAATGGCGACGGCTGGCTGACCGAGCTCGACAATGCCATGACGACGTCGAAACGGGCTCTGGACCGCGTGAACGAAGTGACACTCCAGGGCTCCAACTCGTCCCTTCCCCCCGCGGCCCGCAAAGCACTCGCACTCGATGTGGAGTCGCTTCGCAGTGAACTCGTCGCTCAGGCGAACGCGACGTATGCCGGCCGTTTCCTCTTCGCAGGCAACGCCGACACGCCTTCTGCCCTCACCGCAGATCTGACGTTCGTGGGTGGAGGAAAGGTGGAACGCCGGGTAGGGCCCGAGGAGATGGTCCGCGTCGATGCAGATGGCGCCGGCGTCTTCGGCAGCGGGCCCACGTCCGTGTTCGCGCTGCTGGACACCATTGCGGCAGACCTCCGTGAGGCCAAGGATGTCTCCGTACACCTCGCCCCCCTGCAGCAGCGCATCAGGGACGTCATCGGCCAGCACAGCGAGATCGGCATACGGCACGCCCGCCTGCTGAGTGCGAAGGACGGCGTCGCCGACACCGCCCTCGCGCTCGAGGGACGACGCGCGGCTGTGGAGGACGTCGATCTGGCTTCGGTGATCCTCGACCTCAAGCTGCAGGAAACTGCCTACCAGGGTGCCCTGGCCGTTTCCGCACGTGTGCTGCAGCCCTCCCTGCTGGACTTCCTGCGATGAGGGCCTCGTTCCTGACCCCACCCCCGGGACTGGCTCCCCTCACGGACTTCCGGCTGGAGCAGGTCAGCGGGGCAGAAGGCCTGTTCACCCTCATCTCGACCGAGCAGCCGGAGGTACGCCTGTTCCTCCTCGATGCGGCGACGTACGTGCCCGACTACAGCCCGCACCTCTCCGACACCCAGCGCGAGGCGCTCGGGCCGGACGTACCGAGCGCGCAGCTGTTCGTCGTCGCGAATCCAGGCGCAGGAGGGACGACCGTCAATCTCGCTGCACCGATCGTGCTCGATCCTGCTACTGGACACTGCGCCCAGTTGATCCTCGAGGGTGGCGACTACCCCTTGCGGGCGGCCCTGGCACAGGCGGCCTGAGGGTCCTGCCAACGGAAAGAACCGCCCGATCAGTACCGGGCGGTTCTTGTCCTCATGCAGCGGGTGAGGCCCGCCGGAGGTCGATCAGGCGAAGTCGGACGTCGCCGGATCCGCGCCGATGCGACCGTCTGCGCCCTTGTCGAGGTTGTTGATCGCCTCGATGTCCTCGTCCTCGAGCTTCACATCGAGGGATTCCCAGTTCTCGACGATCCGCGACTCCGTGACGGACTTCGGGATGACGACGTTGCCGAGCGCGAGATGCCATGCAAGCACGACCTGAGCGGCCGAGGCGTTCCGCTTGGTAGCGATGTCCTGCAGCACGGCGTCGTCGAGCAGTCCCTTGCCGGAACCGATGGGCGAGTACGCCTCGTGCAGGATGCCCTTCTCGGCCTCGAAGGCCCGGAGCTCGGACTGGTTGAAGTACGGGTGGGTCTCCACCTGGTGGATGGCCGGTGTCACGCCGGTCTCGCGGATGATCTCGCTGAGCGTGTCGAGGGTGAAGTTGGAGACCCCGATGCTCCGCACGCGTCCCTGCTTCTGCAGTTCTACGAGGGCCTTCCACGAATCCAGGTACTTGTGCTGCTTCGGCTGGAGCCAGTGGATCAGGTACAGGTCGAGGGTCTCGAGGCCGAGGAGATCCATCGACGATTCGAACGCTCTCAGGGTGCTCTCGTAGCCCTGGTCCGCGTTCCACAGCTTGGTCGTGATGAAGATGTCGTCGTGGCTGAGCCCGGACGACGCGATGGCGCGTCCCACACCACCCTCGTTGCCGTAGATCTTCGCCGTGTCGATGTGGCGGTACCCGGTCTTGAACGCCTTGCCCACGACATCCTCGGCGACCTTGTCCTCGACCTGCCACACGCCGTACCCGAGCTGGGGGATGGTGTGGCCGTCGTTGAGCGTGAGATTCGGTGATGTAGTCATACAGGCGGGAACCACTGGTATCCCCCATTTATTTCTGCCCCTTATTTCTGCCGGCCACGGAAAGCGCGGCCGGCAGAAATAAGGGGTCAGTCGTCGGAGTCCGCCTGGTTCGAGATGACCGTACCGTCGGCGGCGTCGAGCTTGACCGAGTACTTCACGTCCGCAGGATCGAGCACATCTGCTTCCCAGACTGTGAGCCCCTGCTTGCTGTCGAGCTCGAGCTCCGTGATTCGGCCCTCGGGGATGACCGTGAGGACCTTGTCCACCGCATCCTCGTAGTCCAGCTCCGCCGCCTGCAACCGGGCGAGGTTCTTGTCCCTGTCCTCGACGTCCTCGTCGGTCATGTCCGGACCGGTAGTGATCTCAGTTCCGTCGGCCGACAGCTCCATCTCCTGTTCGGAACCATCCTGTGTCACCACCTCGACCTCCCAGGCGGTACCGTCGGCCTCGCTCTCGATGGAGATGAGCGTCCCACCGGGCAGTGCTGCGAGCGCCGTGCGGCCCGCCTGGACGAGGTCGTCCGCTCCGGAACCCGGAGCGGCGATACCACCGGACGCCGTGGACGACGCCGACGAGGTGGCCGACGACGTCGCGGATGCCGATGGCATCGACGTCGCGCTCTGCGTCGCCATGGCACTCTCCTCGGCGGATGCGGAGATGGTCGGCTCCGCGCCGAGCGACGCCGGTGACGAGGGCTGGACGGTGGCCGACGCGGCAGGATCGGCAGGGTCGGTGGCAGTACAGCCCGCGAGGCCGAGCAGCGCTACTGCTGCGAGCGGGAGCAGCGTCTGCATGCGTCGAGGTGAGCGTGATGGGAGCGAGGCGGCCATGAATTCCTCCGGGAGCTGTGAGTGGAAGCGTGATCAGTTCCCATCCTCACCCGCCGCCCAGGATTCAGCAACGGGAGCTGGACAGTTTGGACATCCTCAGGGATTCCCCGACAACGCGTGCTCGGCCTCTTCGACGTCGTCGAGGACCAGCCGGGCGCGGCGCCGGACATTGTCCAGTCCGGCGGATGCGACGCCCCACCGGTCGCCGTCGAGCCTGGTCATGGCCGCTGCCTCCGCCGTGGTCGCGGCAGTGTTCCCCGCGCGGGACAGCGCGCGGTGCACCTGCAGGAGCGCCCCGGGGATGTCGAGCCCGGTACTGGGTGAGGACGACTGCGCGCTCACACATACGGCCCGTACCCGGGGCAGCAGTCCGCCGAGCTGATCGGCGACCACCACGAGCTCGTTGTACACGTCGTCGTCCTCGATGCCCTCGAGGATCTGGTGATACCGGTCGAGTCCACGACGGAAACGATCGTGGGCACGCCGCCACACCCCGGTACCCAGCTCGGCGTCGTCCTTCCGACCCTGCCTCGCGGCCGCGAAGAATGCCGCCACCGCTACGGGTTCTGCTCGGGCACGAAGGGACCGGCGGGCTGCGGTTCAGTCATGACGCAATGTTCCCACAGACGTGCCGTGGACAACCCTCCGGGAGACCGCGCCTCGTCCCCTCGGCGCAGACCCGCCTGCCCACCCAGATGACCGGCGGTGGTTCCTACCCGGTGAGCGACATCGTCATGGGCCACGACGGATTGGGGCCCGGCCTAGCAGCAGCGACCCTCCGGATTCGCCTCCTGGCGATCGGTCTTGTCCCGCCAGAACTCACGCTCGGTCATGGGTGGACCATCGACGTGCGAGCGCTCGTGGTGATCGAGATACGCCTGGTAGGCATTCTCGCCCATCACACCCTTGAAGATCCAGAGCAGCTCGCGTGCGGTGTCACCGGCGCGGTGGAGCACCTGCGGCACGATCATCAGTGCCCCGACCTCGCCGGACGCTTGCCCGGCTCGACGGCGGCCCACTGCTGCTGGAGTTCCTTCTCGGCCGGTGTGGTCACGAGACCGGACGGAGCGAAGATCCGCGATGCGACGGGCGCGTCCTCGGTCTGGGTGCCCCCACCGTTCCGGTAGGCCTTGATGGTGGCGACGATGGCCGAGGCGATCACGATGATCGACAGCACCACGAACACGATGGACAGCGTGCCCTGGATGAACGTGTTGCGGACCACCGCCTCCATGGCCTCCACGGTCTGCGCGGTGCCGAAACTCTCCTCGCCGGCGTCGAGGGCGTCGCGGAAGGCCGCATTCTGTGCCCAGTACCCGATGGCCGGCACGGAGGAGAAGATCTTCAGGAACGACGCCGTGATGGTCACCACCGCGGCGAAGGCGAGCGGCAGGGCCGGGATCCACAGCACCCTGAAGAGTCCCCGCTTGGCGCAGATGGCCATGCAGACCGCGAGCGCTATGGCCGCGAGCAACTGATTGGCGATACCGAACAGCGGGAAGAGGGTGTTGATGCCCCCGAGCGGATCGGTGACGCCCATGATGAGGATCGCACCCCAGCCTGCCACCATGACGGCCGTACAGATCCAGGCACCCGTCCGCCACGACGTGTCGCGGAAGCGGGGCACGAAGTTACCGATGCTGTCCTGGAGCATGAACCGCGCAACGCGGGTTCCGGCGTCGACCGCCGTGAGGATGAACAGCGCCTCGAACATGATGGCGAAGTGGTACCAGAAGGCCATCATGCCGGCGCCGCCGAAGACGCCCTGCATGATCTGCGCGATGCCGACGGCGAGGGTCGGGGCGCCTCCTGTGCGGGAGACGATCGACTCCTCACCGACGTTCGCGGCCAGCGTGCTCAGGGTGTCGGGGGCGAGATTGACGCC
>JARIBG010000043.1 GCA_029257465.1 Arthrobacter sp.
CTTGATACCACCGCGACGAGGGGCGCTGCCGCCAATCGGTCACCGGTGAGGGCTGCCTGTTCGCGCCCGACGTCGTCGAGGCTGACGCCGGGGGTCCGCCCGGCGAGCAGTCCGGACGCGTTCGCTGTGGTGCGGCCGTGCCGCACGAGAATTACTGTGGCCATCCACCCAGCGTAGCCATCCGCTCGACGGCGGTGCGCCCGCTAAGTGTCTAATGGGGGAATGGTCAAAGGATGGATCGCGCCGGAGTTCGGCGACATCGGAGTTCTGCGCATGGTCGAGGTCGACGTCCCGGAGCCGCAGCCGGGTGAGGTCACCGTCAAGGTCATTGCCGCGGGCATGAACCCGGCGGACTACAAACACTTCGCGACCGGCTCCGACCGCAGCCTGCTTCCGGTCCGCGTGGGCTACGAGGTGGCCGGTGTCATCACCGCCGTCGGACCGGACACCGAGATCGCGTCCGGAGGAGGTGCCGTGGGCGACGAAGTCCTGGCGTTCCGCATCTCCGGGGGCTATGCCGAGTCGGTGACCGTCCCGGCGCGTGACGTCTTCGCAAAACCGTCGTCCCTGGGTTTCCCGCAGGCCGCCAATCTCCTGCTCGCGGGAACGACGGCGGCCGAGATGCTGCACGTCGTCGGCGCCGAGGAGGGCGACACCGTCGTCCTGCACGGCGCGTCCGGTGCCGTCGGCGTGAGTGTGCTGCAGCAGGCACGACAGCTCGGTGTTCGGGTGGTCGGCACGGCGAGCGAGGACAACGCCGCCGTCGTCGAGCAGTTCGGGGGCATGCACACGGTCTATGGCGACGGACTGGAGGGGCGCCTTCGTGAACTCTCACCCGATGGGTACGCTGCTGCCCTCGATGCCGTCGGCGCCGATGAGGCGATCGACGTGTCGCTGGCGCTCGTCGCGGATCGGACGCGAATCGTGAATATCGCGAACTTCTCGCGTTCCGAGGACGACGGGTATGCGGTCATCAGGGGCTCGTACCCCGACAGTGTGGCCTTCAGGGACGATGCACGCGCGGGGTTGATCGAGCTGGCCGGGTCCGGCGAGCTCGTGGTACCGCTCGCCCGCACCTTCCCGCTTGATCGAGCCGTCGAGGCGATGCGCTTCCTGAGCAGTCAGCATCCGGGTGGAAAGCTGGCGTTGCTGCCCTGACCGCTCGGCTGCCCTGGACCAACAGGACGCACCTGCTCAGGATGTTCCTCCCGGCACGAGGGACAGCGTGGTGATGGTGTCGAGCGGCGTGATACGTTGCGCCGATGAGAAGACTTTCCGTTGCAGCGGTGATGGTGGCGTTGGCTCTGACGGGGTGCAGCGCACAGGAGCCGGCGCAGAGCCCGGCTCCGACGTCGGCCGCTCCGAGCGCTGCGGTCAGTTCCGCGACTCCCATGACTCCGCCCGCCGCAGAGGCATCGGATGAGGCGGAATCTGACCAGGAACCCTCATCCGCCGCGACCGGAGCTCCCGCGACCGGAGCTCCCGCGACCGGAGCGGGCCAGGCCACCGGGGCCGCACCACCGGAGCTGGTACCGAACGAGTTCACCGAGGTCTGCGCCGACGTCATGCAGCAGGTTGCACCACTGACCCAGCAGGCGTTGGAGCAGATCGATGATCCAGCAGCCGTGTCCTCCCTGTACGGACAGATGGCCGACATCTTCGCCGACGGCGTGGAGCGCGTCGACGGCCAGGAGGTGAAGGACGCCTTCACCTCCATGGCCGATTCCTTCCGAAATGTCGCGGACAACAACCTCGGTGAAGCGAGCAGTGAGCAGATGAACGACGCCAACGAGCAGTTCGGCGCAGCCTGCTTCGGAGGCTGAGCCACCCCGGAAGTGAAAGCTAGGAGTCCTCCTTCTTCTCCTCGATCGCCTTGACCAGTGCGGCGTCATCGAGCTTCTGCCAGGGAGAGGCGTCCGAGCCCTGGGCTGCTGCCTCGGGACTGTCGCCCTGGCTCCACCACTTCGCCTCGTACACGCGCCCGTCCACGAGGATGCGATCCCCCCGCTCGTACACGTCCTCGGGATCCCACTTTGGATACAGACCCGCAGGAGCTGTGGCGACGGGGACAGGCCGTTCACCCGGCAGCACCGGCCCCAGCAGCGTCCATGGGGTCTCCTCCGCCTGCAGCACGGGATTGTCCGGCAGATCGCCCTGCGTCCAGTACTTCGCGGTGTACACGTTGCCGTGCCAGACCACGCGGTCGTCCTCGTGGTACGTGCCCACGTCGGACCAGATGGGGTAGGGGCTGGTCTTGGGATCGTCCTCGACGAGCGCTTCGGGAGCTTCCTCGGTCACAGGTTCCCCGGAGAGCGTCGCGGCCCGTCCCTCGAAGTCGGCGCCGAGCACCGGAGCGAAGGCGAACTCCTCCTGGTCCATGCCGCTGCACGAATCGGAGACCACGGTGACGTCGGCGTAGTTCTCACTGCACGTGGCATCCCGGTTCAGGGACCACTGGGACATCCGGCCCACGCCGCGCTCGACCGCGAAGGCATTGAGCGCCTCGGCGTCCTCGAGCGTGAACACCTCGCCCTCGACGTCGTTCTGCCCGATCATCGGCGTCAACCCGATCTTCCGCCACGCACCCTGCGGTCCGAGCTCCAGGCCCGCCCGCTCGTACAGCACCTGGACCTGTCGGTGCGTGGCCTCGGCGGCGTTCTGCGAGGCCGTCAGCATGCTCGTGCCTTCTGGCCGGCTGCCGCCGTAGTCCATGGTCATGATGTTCACCCCGGCGAGATCCACGCCGGCCTCGAGGAACTGGGCGACGGCGGCGGTTCCCTCAGCGGTCAGGCCCGTCGGCGCCACGGGCAGGGTCAGCCAGATGTTCAGCGGCGTCGCTGTGCCGGCGCGTTCGTCCTGTAGTGCGGCCATGGCCTCGGCCCGACGCTTCCCGGCAGCGGTGTCCTTGAGATTCTCGCCCTCGATGTCCAGATCTATCGTCGCGAGCTCGTAGCGGTCGATGACCTGGCCGTACGCGTCCATGAGGTCGCCGGGGTCGGTGCACGAGGTGGCGAGCTCATCGTTGAGCAGTCCACCGAAGGATACGATCACCTCCCCGCCGTCCTGCGTCATCCGCGCCACGCGGCGGTCCAGGTCCAGGCCGGTCCCGGCGTCGTCGAGCGTGTAGTAGGTACCCCACGACGGCGTGCACGGCTCGGTCTTCGACGCCACGATGAAGGACAGCACGGCGCCTCCGCCGATGTCTTTCGCGGGGTCCTCGAAGGCGTAGGAGGGGGTGGCGGTGACGTCGACGTACCCGGCGAAGAACGATCCGGTGCTTTCCGCAGCGCGGGCGTCCTCCCAGCGCTCGAAGCCGGTGAGCCCTCCCACGGCGGCGGCGGCGACGACGCCGGCGAGGAGGACGAGGCGGGCCAGGGAGAGTCTCCGGCCCGGGAAACGTGCTGACACGAGGAACCCCAGATCATGACGGCAGCAGTGGAGGACGAGACGAGGTGAGACCGCGAAGGCTGCGTGGAATGCCCATGGTACTGGCGGAAACAATCGGCGCAACTCACTGACGATCGGCTTTCAGCTGCCGAGAGTAGGCATGGATACCGGGTCCGTGGAGGCCGCCATGGGCCAGGAAGTATCCGCCGACTGCTGGGTAGCCCATGTCCAAACACCTCGCCACTCCCGCTCCTGATCTCGCGTCCCCACGCCGTCGTCAATGGGGTGCCGAGCGTCGCTCGGAGCCGCTGTCCATCGTGCACCCCACGCCGTCGGCACGGAAGATCGCCCTCGGGCGCCTTGCGATCGTCACCACCGTGCTGGCCTGGCTGACCTATATCGTCACCACCATCGTGCGGCAGTTCGCGAACAACCCGAACGCCGGTTTCCGGTTCCAGCTGGAGGCGACGTCGTATCTGATCGTCGTCACGTTCCTCACCTTCTCGGCGCTGATGTACCTGCTGGCACGGCAGGGTGCCCTGTACCGGTTCCGGGATCACCGGCGGGTGCCGCGCGGCGAACTGGACCGGCACTTCGCGGACTATCACGAGGGCATCACCGTGCTCGTGCCCTCCTACGCGGAGGAACCCGCCGTCGTCCGGTCCACACTCTGGTCCGCCGCGCTGCAGGAGTTCGAGAACATCCGGGTGGTCCTGCTCCTCGACGACCCGCCCCACCCGAGCGACCCGGTGATCCTTGCGCGCCTGGAGGCCACCCGGGCGCTGACCTTCGAGATCGAATCAAGCCTGCTGGAGCCCTCCACGGCAGCGGCTGCTGCCCTGGCGGCCTTCGACGCGGCGGAGATCGTGCGTGATCGTGACGCCCCGCCGTCATGCCTGGACCTGCCACCACTCATTGCCGCATACGAGGCCGCCGCCGTCTGGCTCGAGGACATGGCCGACGCCGAGACGGTCGCGGACCACGTGGACGAGTTCTTCGTGGATCTGGTGATCATGGGTCTGGCCCGCGAACTGCGCCTGACCATGTACGCGCTGAAGGCGGCGCTCGTGCAGGAGCAGCGCCCCGAACCGGGCCGGGTCCGTGAGCTGTACGTGCGCCTGGTGCGCCTTTTCTCCACACGGCTCGAGACGTTCGAGCGCAAGGCCTACGCCTCCCTCTCGCACGAGGCGAACAAGGCCATGAATCTCAACGCGTACATCTCGCTCATGGG
>JARIBG010000086.1 GCA_029257465.1 Arthrobacter sp.
TCCAATTTCGTCCACTACCTCATGACGCGTACGGACGTCTCCGTCACGGTCCTCGACAAGCTGACCTACGCCGGCAACCGGGCGTCCCTCGAGGGCCTGCCGCCGGAGCGGGTGGAGCTGGTGGTCGGGGACATCGCCGACGCCGACGTCGTCGACCCCCTGGTCGAGCACGCTGACGCGATCGTTCACTACGCAGCGGAGTCGCACAACGACAACTCCCTGCATAATCCGCGGCCCTTCCTCGACACGAACATCATCGGCACCTACACCCTGCTGGAGGCCGCACGCCGGCACGGTACGCGTTTCCACCACATCAGCACCGACGAGGTCTACGGCGATCTGGAGCTCGACGACCCCGAGCGCTTCAACGAGAACACGCCCTACAACCCCTCGAGCCCCTACTCCTCGACCAAGGCCGCGTCCGATCTCCTCGTCCGCGCCTGGGTGCGCTCCTTCGGGGTACGGGCCACCATCAGCAATTGCTCCAACAACTACGGCCCGTACCAGCACGTGGAGAAGTTCATCCCCCGCCAGATCACCAACGTGCTCGACGGCGTCCGCCCGAAGCTCTACGGCGAGGGACTCAACGTACGTGACTGGATCCACGCCGACGATCACTCCTCGGCCGTATGGACCATCCTCACCGGGGGCGAGCTGGGCCAGACGTATCTGATCGGGGCCGACGGCGAGCGGAACAACAGGGACGTCGTAGAGCTGATCCTCACCGAGATGGGCCAGGCCGCCAATGCCTACGACCACGTCGTCGACCGCGCCGGCCTCGACCTGCGTTACGCGATCGATTCGAGCCGGCTGCGCACAGAACTCGGCTGGATGCCCGAGTTCGGCCACTTCGAGCAGGGGCTGCGCGACACGATCGCCTGGTACCGCGACAACGAAGCGTGGTGGCGGCCGCAGAAGGCAGCGACCGAGTCCATGTACGTAGAGCTGGGGCAGTAGCGCATGGCTCCCGAGTTCTCGAAGACCCTCTCGACGCGAGAGACCCCGATCCCCGGCGTCGTGCTCCTGGACCTGCCCGTGCACGGCGACAACCGTGGGTGGTTCAAGGAGAACTGGCAGCGGGAGAAGATGACCGCCGCCGGTCTTGCCGATTTCGGTCCGGTGCAGAACAACATCTCCTTCAACGAATCCAGGGGCACCACGCGCGGCATCCACGCCGAGCCGTGGGACAAGTTCATCTCGGTGGCCACCGGGCGCGTCTTCGGCGCGTGGGTGGATCTGCGGGACGGTCCGTCCTTCGGCGCTGTCTTCACTGCCGAACTCGATCCCTCGACGGCGATCTTCGTGCCGAGAGGCGTCGGCAATGCGTTCCAGACGCTCGAGGACGGGACGGCGTACACCTACCTCGTGAACGACCACTGGTCCGCTGACGCACAGGATCAGTACGTGTTCCTCAATCTCGCCGACGAGACGGCCGGGATCGAGTGGCCCATCCCGCTCGTGGACGCGGAACTCTCCGACAAGGACCGCTTGCACCCGCGGCTGGCGGAGGTCACACCGCTGTCTGCGCGGAAGACGCTCGTCGTCGGCGCTGACGGGCAGCTCGGGAGAGCCCTGCACACCGCGCTCGCGGACCGCCCGTCGGTCGAGTTCGCCGGCCGCTCCGAGCTCGACCTGCTCGCTGAGGACCTCGAGCACGCCCGCGCGTGGGGCAATTACGGCACCATCATCAACGCCGCCGCCTACACCGCGGTGGACACCGCCGAGACCCCGGAGGGACGCGCCACCGCCTGGGCCGTCAACGTCGAAGCCGTCGCAGCGCTCGCCCGGGTGGCGACGGCGCATCGGCTGACGCTGGTCCACGTCTCCAGCGATTACGTGTTCGATGGTTCACGGGCGCTCCACGACGAGGGGGAGGGGCTCAGCCCGCTGGGCGTGTACGGGCAGACGAAGGCGGCCGGTGATGCCGTCGTCGCCACGGTGCCGCGCCACTACATCCTGCGCACCAGCTGGGTGATCGGCGACGGCGACAATTTCGTGTGGACGATGGCGAAGCTTGCGGCACGGGGGATCTCTCCGAGCGTGGTGGATGACCAGATCGGCCGCCTCACGTTCACCGAGGACCTCGCCGACGCCATCTCCCACCTCGTGGACACCGGTGCACCGTTCGGAACATACAACGTCTCGAACGACGGCGAGGCGCAGAGCTGGGCCGACATCGCAGCAGAGGTGTACGCGCTGTGCGGGCGTGATCGTGCCGATGTCACAGGCGTCAGCACGGAGGAGTACTTTGCGGGCATGGAGGCTGCGCCGCGCCCACGCCTGAGCACCCTCGATCTGCGGAAGCTGAAGGCCACCGGGTTCGCGCCTCCGCAGGCGGAGCAGCGGCTGATCGACTACGTACAGGCCCTGACCGGTCAGTCCGGGTCGCCGTCGTGAAGGGAAGCACTGCGCCCCGGGATGATCTGACCGACCGATCGCGAGCACGATAGTCCTATGCGCGGAATCATTCTCGCCGGGGGGACCGGCTCACGACTGCACCCCATCACACAGGGCATCAGTAAGCAGCTCGTTCCGGTCTACGACAAGCCGATGATCTACTATCCGCTGTCCACGCTCATCCTCGCGGGGATCCGTGACATTCTCATCATCACGACGCCGCATGACGCCGAGCAGTTCCACCGACTCCTCGGCGACGGCGGGAAGTTCGGCGTGAATCTGTCCTACGTCGTCCAGCCGGAACCGGAGGGCCTCGCTCAGGCCTTCGTCCTCGGTGCGGACCATATCGGCTCTGATCCCGTAGCGCTGATTCTCGGCGACAACATCTTCTACGGGCACGGGATGGGAACCCAGTTGCGGCGCTTCGAGAACATCGAGGGAGGCGCCATCTTCGGCTATCAGGTGGCCGATCCATCGGCATACGGCGTCGTCGAGTTCGATCTCTCGGGCACGGCGATCTCGCTCGAGGAGAAACCGGAGACTCCCAGGAGCAGGTTCGCCGTTCCCGGCCTCTACTTCTACGACAATGAGGTGGTCTCCATCGCGCGGAAGCTGAAACCGTCGGCCCGCGGTGAGCTGGAGATCACCGATGTCAATCGCGAATATCTGAACAGGGGCAGGCTCCACGTGGAGATCCTGCCCAGGGGTACGGCGTGGCTCGATACCGGGACCTTCGATTCACTGAACGATGCCTCGAACTTCGTCCGGACCGTCGAGCACCG
>JARIBG010000136.1 GCA_029257465.1 Arthrobacter sp.
GCTCGCGCCGGGTACCAGGCTCGCCTTCGAGATCGCGGCCGAGGGCAGATTCTGCCTCGGCTTCCACCGTGTCCATGACCGGGACGACCGCACCTGGGTCCCGTGCGCGGATCAGGCGCCGGCCGAGCGTGGCCACCAGTGCGGGCGCTGCTTCGCGCAGGACGATCTGCGCTTCATGCACGACATCCATCGCTCCGGCATCGCACCGGCGGGCCTCAAACGGTATCTGGACCAGCCGCACTGGCTCTACGTCGCGACGTTCGCGAACGGAGCGTCGAAGGTGGGTACGGCGTCTCACCTGCGGAAGCGGGCACGGCTCGTGGAGCAGGGCGCAGTCCTCGCGCAGTACGTGGCCTATGCGCGCGACGGCCGGGTGGTGCGGGTCCTCGAGGACGAGGTGACGCGTTCCGTCGGCCTCCAGCAGGCCGTACGCGCCGGCGCGAAGGCTGCCTCCCTCGTGGCGCCGTTGCCCGCCGCGCAGCTGCAGGACATCAACGATGGCTTCGCGCTCGCCGCACGCGGACTGCTCACGGGAGGCATCGAGGTGGAGGGCTTCGAGGTGGTGCGGGAGGAGTTCGTCCCTCCCACGGCCGACGTCGTCCTCGGGTACAGCGGCCTGCAGCCCTATCCCGAGCCGCTCGGCACGGGCCACCACGGCTTCACCATCCGGGAGGTGCTCGGTCCCTCCGCCCTGGTCTCGATCGACGGCGCCGATCTCGTCTTCGTCGCCGACCTCTCGCAGCTCAAGGGCAGGCGGCTGAGCTTCGGGGACTTCAGCACGGCCGCGCCTGCCGTCCAGGAGGCACTGTTCTGAGCGGACCTGTTCCGGGCGGACCTGTTCCGGGCGGCACCGGAGCGGCTCCCGGTGCCGCACCCGATCACTTCCTGCACGACGACGGTAGAATCGGGTCATGCTGAACACGCCCTGGGAGACCGGCTCGGATCTGTACCGCAAGCTCGTGGTGTCGGCGCTCGTCACGACCGCCATCGGCATCCTCGTCGCCGTCGTCGGTGCAGGGACGGCCCAGGACAATCTGGTGTACACGGGTATCGCCGTGATCGTGGTGGGCATGATCTGTCATGTCTCCGGCATGGTGGTCCGTTCCCGCGACATCAGGCGTCGCCTGAAGAACCGGCGCTGAGCCCACCGCGGCCTCGTGCGGGTCTCGCGCCCGCCGTCGTCCTGCGCCGGTTCTGCCATGCTGGTCCCGGCCCAGCACCACCCGCTTCCATCGGAGGACCCATGACCATCGCCCCAGACCTGCAGGGACGCACGTACCCGGCAGGGCAGACCTACTCGGTGGGACGGGAGGCCGTCCGCGACTTCGCCCGCGCGGTGAAGGCCACCCACCCGGCGCACTTCGACGTCGACGCCGCCGCCGCGCTCGGCTACGCGGATCTCCTCGCCCCGCCGACGTTCGCGATCATCGTCGCCCAGCGCGCCGATGCACAGCTCATCGCCGATCCCGACGCCGGGATCGACTTCACCCGGGTGGTCCACGCCGACCAGCGCTTCGTCCATCACCGCCCCATCGTCGCCGGGGACCAGCTCGTCGGTGAGCTCCACGTGGATCAGGTGCGTGCCATGGGTGGGGGAGCGATGATCACCACGCGCGCCGAGATCGCTACGGTGGACGGCGCACCCGTTGCCACGACCACATCCTCCATCCTCGTCCGCGGAGAGGACCAGTAATCATGACAGTGTCAATCACCACGCTCGAGGTGGGACAGCAGATCGGCTCCACCACCGTCCACGTCACCCGGCAGGATCTCGTGCGCTACGCGGGTGCGTCGGGGGACTTCAACCCCATCCACTGGAACCAGTCCTTCGCCGAGGGCGTCGGCCTGCCCGGGGTGATCGCCCACGGCATGTTCACCATGGGCGCCGCCGTCCAGCTCGTCACCGACTGGGTGGGCGACCCGGCCGCCGTCGTCGACTACCAGACGCGCTTCACCAAGCCCGTGGTCGTCGAGGATTCCACCGCCGAACCCGGCGCGCCGGGAGCCGTCGTCGAGGTGGCCGGGGTGGTCGGTGCGCTCGATGCGGAACGATCGACGGCGCGCATCGACCTCACGGTGACCGCGGCCGGTCAGAAGGTGCTCGTGAAGGCGCAGGCCGTCGTGAGGCTCCCATGAGTGCTCCAGCAACCGGGACGCGGCTCTCCGAGCTCACCACCACGCGTGTAGGGGGGCCCGCCGGCACGCTCGTGGAGGCCTCCACCGAGCAGGAGATCGTCGACGCCGTCCGCGCGGCCGATGCCGCAGGTGCGCCCCTGCTGATCATCAGTGGGGGCTCCAATCTGCTGATCGGCGACGAAGGTTTCGACGGGACCGTCGTCCACATCACGTCGACCGGGTTCACGGTCGACGACGACGCCTCGTGCGGCGGCGTCATGGTGAAGGTGCAGGCCGGCCAGGACTGGGACCAACTCGTGGAGTACACCGTGCTGCACGCCTTCTCCGGACTCGAGGCTCTCTCCGGCATCCCGGGTTCCACCGGCGCCACTCCTGTGCAGAATGTCGGCGCCTACGGATCGGACGTGTCGCAGACCATCTCGACGGTGCGCACGTACGACCGCGAGACCGGCAGCATCAAGAGCTTCACGAACTTCGAGCTGGGCTTCGGCTACCGGGATTCCCTCCTCAAGCGCGCCACGGTGGACGGATCGCCGCGCTACGTGGTGCTGTCGGTGGAGTTCCAGCTCGCCCTGGGCAGGATGAGCACTCCGATCCGCTACGCGGAGCTCGCCCGCGCACTCGGCGTCGAGGTGGGCAAGCGGGCCTACTCCAACGACGTTCGCCGCGAGGTGCTGAGACTTCGCGGCGGCAAGGGGATGGTGCTCGATGCCCCCGACCCGGACACGTGGAGCACCGGATCCTTCTTCACGAATCCCATCGTCTCCGAGGAGACGGCTGAGGGACTGCCGGAGGACGCACCGCGGTTCCCGTCAGGGGTGGAGCAGCGGGTGAAGCTCAGCGCCGCCTGGCTGATCGAACATGCCGGCTTCAGCAAGGGATTCGGTCTGACCGACGACGAGGGCCATGACACAGCCGGAGGCAGGGCGGCACTGTCCACGAAACATACCCTCGCCCTGACCAACCGGGGTGGGGCCTCCACCGACGATCTGCTCGCGGTGGCGCGACTGGTCAGGGACGGCGTCGAGCGCGCCTTCGGCATCCGGCTGGAACCGGAGCCACTGCTGATCAACTGCTCGCTGTAGTCTCCGATCCCACCGGCCGGTGCGGGTACTCCGCGGCCCGCCCCTGGAAGGACAGGATGCTCTTGTTGCGGATGACGCCGTCGCTGATCTCCACCGCGTGCTGGAGGACGTCGTCGTTCTCCCACCCGGTGGGCCCGTCGAGGACCGTCCGCAGATAGGGCAGCAGTGCCTCGCTGATCTCCCAGGTCGCGGAGTCCCACAGATAGGACGGGCTGTGGTCCACGCCGTAGTACCTCACGTGGTTGCCGACGTCGAACATCGGATCGTCGAACGAGGTGGGCTTGGCCCAGCTGAAGCCCATCCCCTCGTCGCAGGACACGTCGACGATCAGCGTGCCCGGATCGAGGCTGGGCAGATCCGAGTCGACGAGGAACATGACCGGCTCGTTGGGATCCTGCAGGATGCAGTTCACGATCACATCGTGTCCGGCGAGGAACCCGGCCAGCGGGACGGGCCCGGCGTCCTCGTGGACGACGCTGTTGTGCGAATCCTCCGTGTCGTGCTCCACCTGCAGAATCCGGGCCGAATGGATCGGCGACGCAACAGCCGTGACGTCACGACCGGTGAGGACGTCGACGTCGTGGATGCCCTGGGCATTCAGCGCCGTGATGGCGCCGCGCGCGGTGGCGCCGAAGCCGATCACCACGGCGTTCAGTTTCCGCCCGTAGTCGCCGGTCGATCCCACGAGTTGCAGGGCGTGCAGCACCGAGGAGTAGCCGGCCAGCTCGTTGTTCTTGTGGAACACGTGCAGGCTGAAGGCGCCGGCCGCGGTCCAGTGGTTCATGGCCTCGAACGCGATCAGGGTCAGTTTGCGATCGATCGCGTGCTGGGTGAGTTCACGGTCCTGCACCAGATGGGGCCAGCCCCACAGCACCTGGCCCTCCCGGAGCTGGGCGACGTCGGACGCCAACGGCTTGGGCAGCAGGATCACGTCGCTGTCCGCGATCAGTTCCTCGCGTGTCGCGAATCCGCCGACGAAGGGCGCGAGCTGTGTGTCCGGTACGCCGAAACGGTCGCCGTAACCATGTTCCAGCCGGATCCGCCGCTGCAGATCCTCGTCGATCCGGGAGAAATGGTGCGGATGAATGGGTAACCGGCGCTCATTGGTCTTGCTTGAATGCGCCATGATCCCGAGGCTGAGCTGATTCACGCGTTCTCCTTCTGATTACCTTCTGTTTAGCACGTGGGCGAGGCTCGAACGAGCAGGACGACGGCCCCGATGATCTCGGCCGTGCGATCCGGCGGGCCGGGAACGCTGTCGCCCGCAGGTCAGCGGACACTCCTGGTCCGACGACGCTCGACGGCCGCTGCCAGTTCCGTCGGCCTGTCCGTCGAGACGACCACATCGGTGCTGCCCGTCGAGATGCGCACGGAGGGACCGCCGACCAGGTACCCGGTGGTATTGCCCGGCAGCTTCCGCAGGCCCATCCCTGCGGCCAGTCCGGTGATCTTGTCCGGGGCGATGCCGTCGATCTGACGGTAGGGAACAGTGGTGCTGAAAACACCGGCAACCCTGATGGTCAGCTCATCGGTGTCCAGGCGCACCACGGCCTGCATCATGACTATCGCGATGAAGGCCCCGGCCATGAGGAGCCCCAGGACCAGCCCCACTCCGGCCAGCCCGTCGGACAGCATTCCGGTGACCACCAGGATCGTCGCACCTGCGCCGAGGAGGAGAAGGCCGATCCGGTACTTGCGCGGCATGTGTGTCCGGAAGGTCTCGGACGGGTCCCCCTGGTTGTTGCTCATGCCTTCATTGTGGTGAAGGGGCCCACTGCCGTCCACCCCGGGGCCTGTGCTTCGCCGTCGTCGGCCGGACTTCGAGGCTGCTTCCACTTGTCGGCGCTGCTGTGTGGCAGGGGGTGTCCTTTCCGGTGCTGCTCCCAGTGCTCGATCCTATTGTTCGCCGTCGTGGCGTGGGATTGGCGCTGCTCCCAGTGCTCTTTCCCGCTCTTGGGGGTTGGTCGCAAGCAAGGGGCGTTCGATCCCATTGTTCGCGGTCGTGGGTTGGGATTGGCGCTCCTTCCAGGGCTCTTTCCCGCTCTTGGGGGTTGGTCGCAGGGAACGGGCGTTCGATCCCACTGTTCGCGGTCGTCGAGTGGGATAGATGCGCCGGAGGGACCGGGCTCGACGTCGTCGGGCGGGTTCCAGCGGACTTCCTGCCCCACATGACCCTCGGCCATGCGTCCGGCCAGCACCGAGTGCAGGACGTGCAGTTACATGGCGTGGGACCGGCGCGCCTGTTCTGCAGCGGCTCTGGTGAGGACGAGGTCGCTCCAACTCTGGTCACGCTCGACGAGCTGGCGGGAACAGAGCCACTGGGCAAGACGTGATGCGACGCTGATCTGAGCGAGCCGGTCATGGAAGTCCGGAAGGAGGTGAGGGAGTGCAAGGAAATGGGGCAGCGCATGCAGCAGCGCCGCCGCGCCCATGATCTGCGCGTAGGGATCACCGGTCCCGAACTGGCGTTCCAGGGTGAGCAACTCCTGGTCGCGCGCCGTCAGCCCGGCGG
>JARIBG010000139.1 GCA_029257465.1 Arthrobacter sp.
CCTCGACCCTCGCCTGCAGAGCAGGGGTGGCGCGCCGATGATAGCTGCGGGAGCGGGCCAGCTCGACGACGTCGGGCACGCTCAGGTCCTGGGTCCAGCGCACGAGCAGTTCCTCGGGCCTGGCGAACAGCGGACCGAAGTCCGGGCGGTACCCGGGTGAGAAGACATCGCCGGCATGCATGATGCGCGAGAGCCGGTGGACCCAGGGTCGGTCGACGTCGAGCTGGTTCCACACCACCGCGAGCCGCCCTCCCGGTCGCAGGACGCGAGCGGCCTCGACGGTCGCTGCTGCGTGCTCACACCAGTGCCAGGTCTGCGCGAGAGTGAGCAGGTCCGCACAGGCCCCGGGCAGGGACGACTCCTCGGCGGTCCCGACGATCACCTCCACCCCCGGCAGTCGTCGGGACAGCACGCCCAGCATGTCCTTCGAGGGATCCACGGCGCTCACCCGCAGCCCGCGCTCCGCCAGGAGGCTCGTGAAGATCCCCGTGCCGGCTCCGACGTCGACCGCGTGCACAGCGCCTGCCTGGACAATCCAGTCGACGACCTCGGCGGGGTAGGCGGGGCGGACGCGGTCGTAGCGCTCCGCCCCGGACAGATAGGCGCTCGCCAGTTCCCGACGGCGCTCGTCGCCGAGGCGGGGGCCGCTCACCGTTCCTGCCGCACGTGCGTAGGGGACGTGCTAGAGCAGATCATCCACGTCGGGATTGAGGGTCCGCAGCACCTCGCTGTGCAGGGTCCCGTTGGTCGCGAGCGCGTTACCGCCGAACGGCCCGTCCTCGCCGTCCAGGGAGGTGAAGCGTCCGCCCGCCTCGGTCACGACGGGAACGAGCGCAGCCATGTCGTAGAGATTCAGTTCCGGTTCGCATGCGATGTCCACGGCTCCCTCGGCGACCATGCAGTAGGACCAGAAATCGCCGTACGCGCGTGATCGCCACACGTTGTCCGTCAGCTCCACGAAGCGGCCGAGTGCGCCGCGCTCCCGCCAGCCCGACAGGCTCGAGTAGGAGAGGGAGGCATCGGCGAGGCGTGAGACGTTGGAGACGCGCAGGCGCTGCGCTGCGGCGAGGGACTTGCCGGTGTAGGCGCCGGTCCCCTCGGCGGCCCACCAGCGCTTGCCCAGGGCCGGTGCGCTGACGAGTCCGACGACGGGCCGGCCCTCGTCGATCAGCGAGATCAGTGTTGCCCACACGGGGACCCCGCGGATGAAGTTCTTGGTGCCGTCGATGGGATCGATCACCCAGCGGCGTGATCCCGAGCCGGTGCTGCCGAACTCCTCGCCCAGGACGGCGTCGCGGGGCCTGGCACGGGAGAGCTGACCGCGGATCGCGTTCTCCGCACTCTTGTCGGCATCGGTCACCGGAGTCAGATCGGGTTTGGTCTCCACGCGCAGATCGAGCGCCTTGAAACGGGACATGGTCTGGTCGTCCACCGAATCGGCCATGATGTGGGCCAGCCGGAGATCGTCGTTGTAGCCCTGCGTGTAACTCATAGCGATCAACCTATCGTCTCAGCTGCCGCAACCGGTGTGTCGGCACGGGTCATGACAGCGAAAAGCCACCGCAGGGCTCGCGCCCTGCGGTGGCTTGTCCGTCCTGCGCCGCACCGGCGGCGCACGGGAAGACTAGAGAACGGTGATGTTCTCGGCCTGGGGTCCCTTGGGGCCCTGGGTGGTCTCGAAGTCGACCTTCTGGTTCTCGTCGAGGGAACGGTAGCCGTTCGAGTTGATCGCCGAGAAGTGGGCGAAGACGTCGGCGCCGCCGTCGTCGGGAGCGATGAAACCGAAGCCCTTTTCGGCGTTGAACCATTTCACTGTGCCAGTAGCCATGCTGTGTCTCCTTGTCTTGAGTGCCCCGACGTTCGGGGCCCATCCGTGAAGTTCGTTACCCGCTTATCGTCACAAGCTGTCGAACTCCAGGTGGAGGGTCAAGGCTCAGAATCATAATGCGCAAACAACAACGGCTCCGACTCTACCAGCGATCGGCTGTATCACTGGTGTCCGAGCTCCTTGGCGTCGTGGGCCGGCCCGCGCGGGTCGGCGCTGCCGGCGCTGAGCAGGCGCCGCAGACTGGCGAGTCTGACCGGACCGGAGTCACCGGCCAGCCCCTCCTCCACGAAGCTGTCCAGGCCGCAGTGGACGGCGTTGGCGTCATGGCGGCAGCCGCGTTCACAGCGTGCAGTGCCCGGCTCCAGATCGGGGAAGGCCTGCAGGATCCGGTCGGCATCGACGTGGGCGAGCCCGAAACTCCTGATACCCGGCGTGTCGATGATCCAGGTGCCCGGCGAGGCGTCGGCGGCCTTCAGGGCCAGGGCCGACGACGACGTGTGGCGTCCCCTGCCCGTCACCGCGTTCACGCCACCGGTGGCGCGGGTAGAGCCGGTCAGTGCGTTGACCATGGTCGACTTGCCCACGCCCGAGTGGCCCAGCAGGACGCTCACCTGGCCGTCGAGCTCGGTGCGCAGCGCATCGACGGCGCCGTGGGAGAGCCGGGCGGAGTCGCCGTCGTCGGAGGTGGTCTCCACCCCGGCGCCCTCGTCCGTCCCGCTGACGATCACGCGCAGATCCAGGTGCTCGTAGTTCGCGAGCAGGGCGGCGGGATCGCGCAGATCCGCCTTCGTGACGCACAGCAGGGGTTCGATCCCGGCGTCGTACGCCGCCACGAGCGCGCGATCGATGAAGCCCGTGCGTGGTTCGGGGTTGGCGGCGGCAACGACGATCACCAGCTGGTCGGCATTGGCGACGACGATGCGCTCCACCGGATCCGTGTCGTCCGCGCTGCGGCGCAGGACCGTCCGGCGCTCCTGGATCCGCACGAGCCGTGCCAGGGAGTCCGGGCCTCCGGTGAGATCGCCCACGAGGGACACGAGGTCACCGGCCACGACCGGTTCGCGGCGCAGTTCGCGGGCCCGGGCGGCGACCACGATCCGCTCCTGCGCGGTGTCCTCGTCGACGACGGCGGTGTAGCGTCCGCGGTCGACCGTCACGATCCGGCCGGTCACGGCGTCGTCGTAGGCGGGGCGGTTCTTGGTGCGCGGGCGGGAGCCCTTCTTGTTGGGCCTGATCCGGATGTCGGACTCGTCCCACGCCCGCGAACCACGGCGGTTACCGGCCTCGCTCATGGGGTGCGGACCGGTCCGACCGAGGACGCGGGCGCTTGCGCCGAATTCTTCGCCGCCGCCGCGGACGCCGCTGTCCTGACCAGGGCGGCCCACTGCTCGGGGAAGTCCGGCATGGTCTTGGCGGTGGTGCCGATGTTCTGCACCTCGACGCCGTCCACAGCGAGTCCCAGGATCGCTCCCGCCGTCGCCATCCGGTGATCGTCGTAGGTGCGGAACACACCCCCGTGCAGTGGGGCGGGGCGGATCAGCAGTCCGTCGGCGGTCTCCTCGGCGTCGCCCCCGAGGCCGTTGATCTCGGCGACGAGCGCCGCGAGCCGGTCGGTCTCATGGCCGCGCAGATGCGCGATGCCGGTCAGGGTCGAGGGCGTCGTCGCCAGCGCGCACAGGGCTGCAACGGTGGGCGCGAGCTCGGAGGTGTCCGCGAAGGTGCCGCCCGTCGGTGCAGGGCCGCCGGAGACGGTGAGGAGATCGCCGTCGAGCCTCACCGAGGCCCCCATGAGCGGCAGGATGCTCCGCCATCGATCGCCCACCTGTGTGGTGGCACTGGGCCAGTTCCGCACCCTGACGCATCCTCCGGTGACGACGGCGGCGGCGAGGAACGGACCCGCATTGGAGAGATCGGCTTCGACGGTGAGATCGAACGATCTGATGGTCCCGGGATGAACCTGCCAGTGATCGGGTACGGAGTCGTCGACACTGACGCCGACGGAGCGGAGCACGTCGACGGTCATCCGGATGTGATCGAGGCTCGGCACGGGCTCACCCACATGTTCGAGGTGCAGGCCGTCCACGAAACGGGCACCGACGAGCAGCAGGGCGGAGACGAACTGCGAGGACGCGGACGCATCGATGACGAGCCGGCCGCCCTGGACGCGACCGTCGCCGTGGATCGAGAAGGGGAGGCTGCCGGTCCCGGCGTCGTCGACTCCGACGCCGAGTCCGCGCAGGGCGGTGACGATACTCCCCATGGGCCGGCGGCGGGCGTGGGGGTCGCCGTCGAATAGCGTGGTGCCGGCCACGAGCGCCGCGAGCGGGGGGACGAAGCGCATCACGGTCCCGGCGAGACCGCAGTCGATGGTGCGCTGCATCGGGTCACCGGCACCGGTCTGCAGGGGGCTCACGCGCAGATCGCCGGCCGTGCCCGTCTCGCCCGACAGCTCTTCGACGGCGGCGCCCAGATTCTGCAGTGCATCGATCATCAGTGCGGTGTCACGGGAGCGGAGTGGTCCCCTGATGATGCTCGGACCGTCGGCCAGGGCGGCGAGGACCAGATAGCGGTTGGTGAGCGACTTCGAACCGGGAACAGAGATTTCCGCCTCCACAGGGCCCGTCAGGTGGGGCGCCGGCCACAGCGTCTGCCCAGCGCCCCCACCTGATGATGCCGCCATGGACTCAGGAACCGACGACGTCGGCTGCAGTCTTCCGCACGGCCTTGTCGGCCTTCTTCAGCTGCTTGCGCGCGTCCTTGCGCACCCCTGCGACGTTCTTGCGTGCACCCGAGGCCAGGTGACCGGCGCGCCAGGCGACGCCGGGCCGACCATTGGTGTCCACGGCCGCCAGCAGGACCGCGCCCACGAGGGAAAGATTCTTCAGCAGCTGCGATCGCCGGGCTTTCTTATCCTCCGGGGTCTTCGAAGCTGCCGCTCGGTAGTCCACCATGGTGTTCACCGTTGCGGTGAGGGTCAGCAGCAGTGCGGACAGGCGGGAGAATCGCCCGATACCCAGGAGCAGTGCTGCTCCGACCTGCGTTGCTCCGAGCACCTGGCCCACGAGCTTCTCGTTGTTGGTGACTGCTCCGAGGGAGGGAACCACCTTGGTGGCACCGGCGAGGACGGGCTTGAGCTGGGGCGCCGTGGTGCCGGCATTGCGAAGCCGCTCCACACCGGAGAACACGAAGCTGCCGGCGATGAGGGGTCTGGCGAGTACACGGACAAGGGTCATAACTGCCTCCAGGTTCCCGGCTGCTAGGCCGGGCTCGGTTGTGTTGTACGAAGCATGCCGAGTCTAGTTTGGCATGAGCGCCCCGGCGGGGCGATCCTGGCGGGGCGATCCCACTTGACCGATCCCACCGGGCGGCGACTGCACGGGAAGCTACCCGGAGGAATAAGGGTGCCGGGGACGAGGTTGGAACAGAGGTAACGGAATCGGCCAGTGGGAGAGGTGGCACACGGATGACGGCTACAGACACGGTGACGGTCGGGAGACCGAATTTCCAGTTGTCCACGGCACCACAGCGCGGCGCCGGCACGGCGCTCCATGAGCGCGGACGCGTAGACTTCAGCTCGATGAATACAACAGCCCCTGTAGGCAGCAACCAAGCCGAAGACGCCCAATTGGACGTGTCCACGGAGTCGGACGCGGACCGGAAGGCGCGGTTCGAGCGCGACGCCATGCAGTACGTCGATCAGCTCTACTCGGCGGCCATGCGCATGGCGAGGAATCCCAGCGACGCCGAGGACCTGGTGCAGGAGGCCTACACCAAGGCGTTCTCCGCGTTCCACCAGTACAGGCCGGGTACCAATCTGAAGGCCTGGCTGTACCGGATCCTCACCAACACATACATCAATCTGTACCGCAAGCGGCAGCGCGAACCTCTGCAGTCGCACTCGGACACCATCGAGGACTGGCAGCTCGCCAAGGCCGCCGAGCACACCTCGCTGGGGCTGCGTTCCGCCGAGGTGGAGGCGCTCGATCATCTGCCGGACTCGGACGTGAAGCGGGCCCTGCAAGCCATTCCCGAGGACTTCCGCCTCGCGGTGTACTTCTCCGACGTGGAGGGTTTCGCGTACAAGGAGATCGCCGAGATCATGAACACCCCGATCGGGACCGTGATGTCCCGGTTGCACCGTGGCCGCAAACTGCTCCGCGAGATTCTCGCCGAGTATGCGAGCGAGCGTGGGTTGGGCCGTCGCGGCGCGGTCAGCGCGAAGGACAGTACCAAGGACAGCACGAAGGACAGCACAGGAGACACTGCCGGGGCGAAGGTCGCGGCGGGACCGGCGGGCGAGGAACAGGAGACGAAGAAATGAGCGATTGCGAGAGCATGGGCGACTGCGCCGACGCGAGGATCGAGCGGCTCTACGAATACCTGGACGGCGCGCTGTCGCATGAGGATCTCACGGAGATCAAGGATCACCTGGCCGGGTGTCCCGAATGTGCCGAGGAGCATGACCTCGAGCGGGTGATCCGTTCAGTCGTGAAGCGATCCTGCACAGAGGTTGCTCCTTCCACCCTGAAGGCCAATATTCTCGGTCGCATCAATCACCTCAAGACCGTGGACCACTGAGCCGAAGTATTGAGCCGAATCACTCATCCGGCTCAATGATCCGGCGATGAGCACAACAAGAGGAACCTCCGGCACATGGTGCCGGAGGTTCCTCTTCTGCTGCCCGAATCAGGCGTTGGGTCGCTTACCGTGATTGGCGCTGCTGCGCTTCCGGTCGCGGCGCTTGCGTGCTCGCTTGCTCATGGCTGTCTCCTTCTTCCTCGGACATTCTTCACTGGCAGGACTGCATTCAAGTATCCCATACCGCCGACCGATGCCCTGTGAAGCCTCCCCTAGGATGAGGAGCATCATTCGCCACCGAAGGAGCTCACGTATGCGCGCGGTCTATGCTGCAACCCAGTCCGGGGACGATCCTCTCGCAGGCCTCACCGTCGGTGAGCTCGATCCGCCCGAGGCACCCGCAGACTTCCGGAGGGTCAAGGTCGTCGCGTCGAGTCTGAATCATCACGACCTGTGGTCACTGAAGGGCATAGGTCTTCCCGAGGAGCGGCTGCCGATGATCCTCGGTTGCGATGCGGCGGGAATCGACGACGACGGCAACGAGGTGATCGTCCACGGCGTGGTGTCCTCGCCCGAGTGGCGCGGCGACGAGACCCTCGATCCGAAGCGCACCCTGCTCTCGGAGCGCCATCCCGGCACCATGGGGGACTATGTGTGGGTGCCGGAGCACAATCTCGTGCCCAAGCCTGCGGAGCTTTCCTTCGAGGAGGCCGCCTGCCTGCCGACGGCGTGGCTGACCGCCTACCGCATGCTCTTCACGGTCTCCCCGGCCGTGCCGGGATCGACGGTGCTCGTACAGGGCGCGGGGGGCGGGGTGGCGTCCGCGGTGATAGCGCTGGCAGCGGCGGCCGGTTTCCGGGTCTGGGCGACGAGCCGCAGCGAGGCGAAGCGCCGGCGCGCCCTCGACCTCGGCGCCGATCAGGTGTTCGACGCCGGGGAGCGGTTGCCCGAGCGCGTGGATGTCGTCTTCGATTCGGTGGGTGAAGCCACCTGGTCCCATTCGTTGCGCTCCCTCGTTCCCGGCGGGACCGTGGTCACGTGCGGTGCCACGAGCGGGCCTGCTCCTTCGGCCGATTTGAACCGCGTGTTCTTCCTCCAGCTCCGCGTGCTGGGTTCCACCATGGGCACCAGGGAGGAACTGCTCCGCCTCACCCGCTTCCTGGTTGTGACGGGCGTCCGTCCGGTCATCGATACCGTCCTTCCCCTCGACGACGCCGCGACGGGCTTCCAGCGGATGCTCGACGGCGACGTCTTCGGCAAGATCGTCTTCCGCCACTGATCGACGAACGGCCGGGAGAAGGAGGAGACCCTGTCTAGTACGACAGGGTCTCCTCCTTCTGCAAGGGCTACGGCATGGCCCTACTCGCTTGCCCCCTCGGCCAGGATGATCGAGCGCTGCTCGCGGCGCCTCGACTGCTCCGCCGGATCGGGCACGGGCGCGGCCGCGAGCAGGCGGCGCGTGTAAGGGTCCCGCGGATACTTCAGGACCTGCTCGGTGCTGCCCTGCTCCACGAGCCGGCCCTTGTTCAGGACGGCGATATGACTTGCCAGGATCTCGACGACGCCGAGGTCGTGACTGACGAAGAGACAGGCGAAGCCCCGCTCGCGCTGCAGGTCCTGCAGCAGCTCGAGCACCTTGGCCTGCACGGAGACGTCGAGCGCGGACGTGGGCTCGTCGGCGACGAGCAGATCCGGGCGGAGGGACAGGGCACGGGCGATCCCCACGCGCTGCCGTTGACCGCCGGAGAGTTCGTGCGGGTACCTGTTGCGGAAGGCGACCGGTAGCTGAACGTCCTCGAGCAGGCCGGCCACGCGCGTGTCCAGCTCCTCGCGCCCCAGCTTCTCGTGCAGGAGCAATGGCTCACCGATGCTGTCGCCGATGGAAAGCCGCGGGTTCAGCGATGCGGCGGGGTCCTGGAAGACGATGGCGAACTTCTTCCGCAGCGGCATGAGCTTGCGCGCGCTGAGCGTGGTGATGTCGGTGCCGCCGATGGTGATGCTCCCGCCGGAGGTCCTGATCAGCCCCGTCACGGCACGGGCAATCGTCGACTTGCCCGATCCCGACTCGCCGACGAGGCCCATGACCTCGCCCGGGTTGATGGTCAGCGACACACCGCTGACTGCCTTGAACGCCGGTTGACGGAAACGGCCCGGATACTCGATGTCCACGTCGACGAGTTCGAGCGCCGGCTCCACACCCGAGGCACTCCGACTGGCCTGGGTGGCCCTGGCCTCCTCGGCGTACTCCTCATGGATCTGCAGCCGTCCGTCCACGACCTCGACATCGGTCAGGACGCCGCCGACCTTCGATCCGAGGTGGGGGACGGCGGCGAGAAGCTGCTTCGTGTAGTCCTGGGTCGGGGACGAGAAGAGCTGCGCGGTCGGCGCGGCCTCGACGATCCTGCCCTTCTCCATGACGACGACGTGATCCGCGAGATCCGCGACCACGCCCATGTCGTGGGTGATGAGGAGCACGGCGCTGTTGAGCCGTTTGTTGAGCGTGCGCAGCAGGTCCAGCACCTCGGCCTGCACGGTCACGTCCAGCGCCGTCGTCGGTTCGTCGGCGATGAGCAGCATGGGATCGTTCGCCAGGGCGATGGCGATCATGGCCCGCTGGCGCTGACCGCCGGAGAACTGGTGGGGATACGAGTCGTAGCGCCGCTCCGCCTCGGGGATCTCGACCATCAGGAGCAGCTCGATCGCGCGCTTCTTGGCGTCCGCGGGGGAGAGCTCCGTGTGCTGCTCGATGGCCTCGCGGATCTGCTCGCCGACGGTCAGCACGGGGTTCAGCGCCGTCATGGGTTCCTGGAAGATCATCGCGATATCGTTGCCGCGCACCTTCCGCAGTGTGCTCTGCGGAGCGCCGATCAGCTCGTTGCCCTGCATCTTCGCGCTGCCCGTGCAGCGCCCGTTGCGGGGGAGCAGGCCGAGCAGTGCCAGCGAGGACATGCTCTTGCCGGAACCGGACTCGCCGACGATCGCGAGGATCTCGCCGGGACGGATCTCGTAGGAGACGTTCTCGGCGGCCATCACCCACTCGTTGTCGACATTGAACTCGACGCCCAGTCCGGAGACCGCGAGGATGGGGCCGCTGTGCACGGGGGTCTGTTCGTCGGTGATGACGACGGTACTGGAGCTCATTACTGCTTCACCCTTGTCTGCTTGGGATCGAATGCGTCGCGGAGGCCATCACCGATGAAGTTGACGGCCAGGGCGATACCGATGATGAATGCACCGGGCCACAGGAAGAGCCACGGACGCACCGTGAGGGCGGAGCGGTTGTCGTTGATGGCCTTGCCCAGGGAGGTGTCGGGTGCGGTCACGCCGAGTCCGAGATAGCTCAGGGCCGTCTCCAGCAGGATCGCTCCCGAGATGGCGAGGGTCGTGGAGACGATGATGACGCCCACCGTGTTGGGCAGGATGTGCCGGAAGATGATACGGGCCGAGCTGGCGCCGACCGACTTGGCCGATTCGACGAACTCCTTCTCCCGCAGGGACAGGAACTCACCGCGCACGAGCCGCGCCAGGCCCGTCCACGTCACGACGCCGAGGAACAGGGCGAACGGGACGATCCCCGCCTTCGCGACGATCCCTGCCACCGCAGCTGCGATGACCAGGGTGGGGATGGTGATGACGACGTCGGTGATGCGCATCAGGAACGCCTCGGTCCAGCCGCGGAAGTACCCGGCGATCGCACCGACGGTGGTGCCGATGACCATGGCGACGAGCCCGACGATGAACGCGATGATGAGCGAGGTCTGCGTGCCGCGCATCGTCAACGCGAAGTAGTCGCGTCCCAGGACGTCCTGTCCGAAGGGATGCTCTCCGAGGCTGAAGGGCCACAGGGTGAGGGTGGGCTTGCCCTCGTTGAAGCGGTCGGCCAGGAGATCGTACTCCTTGTCCCACCAGCCGGGAATCCCGGCGAAACCGATGGAGCTGAAGGCCAGGATGACGATCAGGACCAGGAGGGTGATGCCCGCTAGAGCTCCCTTGTGCCGGAAGAACCGTTCCCGGATCAGTTTGCCCTGGCTCTTGGCCTCGGTCTGGGTGCGGTCCAGCTGTTGCTGCGTGCGCGGGCCCGTCGCGATGTCGGAGTCCTGGGTCAGCAGGTTCAGCTCCGACAGTTCGACGGAGGCGCGGGAATCGTCCCGCTGCTTGTCGTTCTTGCTCATGAGTGCGTCCTAGCTCAGGGTGATGCGCGGGTCGAGGAAGGCGTAGGCGATGTCGGCCAGCATGTTGAAGAGCACTGCTGCGGTTCCGACGACCAGGAAGAACGCCATGACGGGGCCGGGGTCCACGGCGTTGATGCCGTCGACGAAGAGCTTGCCCATGCCGTTCCAGCCGAAGACCTGCTCGGTGATGACCGCGCCGCCCAGGACGCCCGCGAAGTCGAAGGCCATGAGGGTGGTGATCGGGATCATCGCGTTGCGGAATGCGTGTTTGACCAGCACCGTGCGTTCACTCAGGCCCTTGGCCCTCGCGGTGCGGATGTAGTCCTGGTTCATGACGTCCAGCTGGCTGGCCCTCGTGTACCTCGTGTAGGTGGCGAAGGAAATGAGTGTCAGCGCGATGGTCGGCAGGATCAGGTGCAGGGCGTAGTCGAGATTGATCTCCCAGAACGTACCCGCGAGATTGGCCGACTGCGATCCGGTCGTGGGGATGGGGCGCCCTCCTGCCTTGGCGGACAGCGCGGGGTAGGCCTGGAGCAGGCGGTCCACGACGATGAGCAGGCTCACCGAGACGGCGATCACCGCTCCGATCCTCGCCGCCTGCGCCCGGAAGGGCCCGCCGATGACACCGGCGACCACGTAGCAGACGATCGCCAGCAGGACCACGAGCGCGACCACCACGAGCCAGTTCGGATCGTTCAGGAGCGGGATGGACACGAGGTAGCCCACGAAGCTCACGGCGCCCGCGGCGAGCGCGGCATTGAGCACGCGGCGACGACGGAAGCCTGCGAGGAGCGCCGTCCACAGCACGGAGATACCGGCAGCGGAGACGAGCATGCCCACCACACCGAAACCGGGTGTCACGAACCAGCCCGTCACGAGGAGCAGATAGAGCGCCAGAGCCGTTGCCACCGCGGCGACGGCGAAGACGATGAGGCGGCGTCTGCGGTCGCCGCCGACGACGACCGCCCAGATCACGCCGGCGACCACCCCTATCAGGGCGATCGTGAGATAGGAGAATTGGGGATTGTCCAGCCACGTGTTCAGGTCGATCGCCAGGTACTGCTTGAGCAGGGTGGAGAGCCAGAAGAGCGGCAGCGAGAACAGCAGGAACGAGACGAAGGTGATCGAGTAGTCGAAGACGCTGTACTGGCGGATCGCCGTGACGATACCGACGACGACGCCGAGGACGAGCGCGAGGACCGTCGCGACGACGACGAGGCGCAGGGTGGAGCCGATGGCGTTCTCCAGCTGCGGCAGGACGGCGGCACCGGTGCGATCCTGGCCGAGGGTGCAGGCGACGCCGCCGGGGACGAGGCAGTGGCCCACGTCCTGCAGCCACAGGAAGTAGCGGGGAATGGGGGCGACATCCAGATTCATGGCGGCCGTACGGGCCGCGATGGTCGCGGCCTTCTGCGGTCCGCTCGTCTCACCGAGATCCTCGAAGGGATCGCCCGAGGAGATGGTCAGGAAGTACATGAGGGTGGTCGCCGCGATCATGATGAAGAACGAGATGACGGTGCGCTTGGCGATGAAGTAGAACACGGAGGATCTCCTAGGAGGCGCTGCAGGTGATGGCGGTGGCTGGCACGGGGACGGGCAGGCCCCAGGGGCCTGCCCGTCCTCATACGCTCATTGAGAAGCCGCTATCAGGCCTGCTTCGTCCAGGTGTACGCGTTCCAGGTGACGCCGGTCTGCGTGGGGTTCTGCTCCACGCCCTCGAGGTCCGAGGAGTAGGCCGTGACGTTCGGGTTGGAGTAGAGCACCACGTTGTACTGCGTCTCGGCCAGAAGCTGCTCGAGCTCCGACTTCATCGGGATGACCTGCTCGGCATCCGTGTTCGTCGCGATGTCGTCCCAGAGGCTGTCCACCTCGTCGTTGGCGTAGCCGCCGAAGTTCTGTGCTCCGTCGGACTCGTAGATGGACTGACCCGAGGCCACGAGACCCGACCCTGCCCAGCCGAACAGCACCGCGTCCCAGGCGCCGGGCTGGGAGAGCTTGGCGCTCCACTCCGCCTCGGGCTGCGGGATGATCTCGAAGCCGGCCTGGTCACAGGAGTTCTTCACGAGGGACACCATGTCGGCACGCAGCTGGCTCGTGGAGGCGAACATCAGGGAGACCTT
>JARIBG010000104.1 GCA_029257465.1 Arthrobacter sp.
GACCTGCCCAATGGGAACAAAGCACCAATCTCACCCATGCCGCACCAACAGCGGGATCGACGACGCCGCCGACCAGGCACCAAGGCACCAATCCCACCGACGCCGCACCAACGGTGGGATCGACGACGCTCGACGCACCGCGGCAGCGACGCAGCGCCCCCGGAGGAACCTGCGTCAGTCGGTACCCTCTGGACGCCGAACACTCTCCGCCGCAGCTGCGAGGGTCTCGCGGACGGCCCGGATGGCAGGGCGCTCCGCGCCGGCACGGCGTGCCGAGGTGAAGATGGAACGCTCCGCGGATCCCCCGAGATCGACGAGGCGTACCGGGATGTTGCGGGCGGTCCAGACGAGATCGGGCATGAGGGCCACGGCGTTCCCCGATTCGATGAGCCTGATCTGCGCCTGAAGATCTGCGGTCTCGTACCGGACATCGGGCTCGAACCCGGCCCGGCGGCACGCCTGCTCGGCCCAGTGGCGGGAAGCCGCTCCCCTGGGCTCCATGACCCAGGCCGCAGACGACGCCGCGGCCACCGAGGAGATGCCGGCATGCTGAAGGCCCGACGGCGGTACGGCGAGCCGGATGGCGTCCTCGGTGAGCGGCACGTGGTCCAGTTCGGGGTGACGCGGGGCCGCATGTCCCGGGTACTGCTCGGCGATCACGAGGTCGAAATCGCCGGCGAACGTCGCATACAGCGCGCTCTCCGGCTCACGCTGCACCATTTCCACCCGCACCTCCGGATAGTCACGTGCTACGGCCGTCAGGGCCTCGGGCATGAGTGCGAGAGCTGCCGACTGGAACACGGCCACACGTACGGTTCCCGCGACGGCGGTCAGGGAGGCTGCGAGCTTCGCCTCCGCCCGCTCGAGGGTCTCGAGCAGTTCCGCGGTGTGCGCCACGAGCACATCGGCCTGCGGGGTCAGGACAACGCGCCGGCCGCTCCTGCGCAGGAGTTCCACGCCCGCTTCCTTCTCCAGCAATGCGAGCTGCTGGGATACCGAGGACGGGCTGTAGTTCAGGGCCGCCGCGACATCGGCGAGCGTTCCGCGGATCTTCAGTTCCCGCAGGAGCCGCAGACGGCGCAGGTCCAGCATCGAGACCCCTATTCATCAGTGTGTCCGACGAATACCCATCGGTATTCATCGCTTTTCCCCATGGTAGGGCTCAGCGGATACTAGACGTGAAGTAGCTGCTTCATTCTGCGCGCGGTGAGAGCCGCCCGACCGAAAGCCGTTGCCATGACAACCCAGCTCCCCGCCCGTCAGGGCACCGCCACCACCACGGCGTCCAGTGCATCCCACGCAGCGACGCCCGGCCCCACCCCTGGCCGCGGGTCCGCTGCCCAGTTCTCCACCGGACCCGGTGGAACCGCAGAGATCCCGGCGACGCTGCCCGAGGAGTCGATCGCCCTCGTGCGACGCTGGCTCACCGAAGCCTCGAAGATCCCCGTGGACACCTCGGCCAAGCAGCTCGCCGGTGTGCTGAAGGACCCGGACGGGCTGGCCTTCACGGTCGGCTTCGTCGACGGCGTCATCCGTCCCGAGGACCTGTCGGTCGCCGCACGCAATCTCGGCGTCATCGCGCCGAAGGTGCCGGGCTTCCTCCCCTGGTACATGCGCTCGGCCGTGAAGGTGGGCGCCGTCGTCGCCCCCGTCCTCCCGCACATCGTCATCCCGATCGCCCGGCGCGTGCTGCGCGAGATGGTGGGGCACCTCATCATCGACGCCTCCGATGCCAGCCTCGGCCGGTCCATCGGCAAGATCAAGCGCGACGACGTCCAGCTGAACATCAACCTTCTGGGCGAGGCCGTCCTCGGCGAGCACGAGGCCGACCGGCGCCTCGAGGGCACTGCACGGCTGCTCGAGCGCCCCGACGTCGACTACGTCTCCATCAAGGTCTCCTCCACCGTGGCCCCCCACCCCGCATGGGCGTTCGACGAGGCCGTGAGCGACGTGGCCGAGAAGCTGGCCCCGCTCTACGCACTCGCGGCCCGGTCGGAGAAGCCGAAGTTCATCAATCTGGATATGGAGGAGTACAAGGACCTCGATCTGACGGTTGCTGTCTTCATGGCGATCCTCGACCGGCCCGAGTTCAAGCACCTCGAAGCCGGGATCGTGCTCCAGGCCTATCTGCCCGACTCCCTCTCCGCCATGATCCGCCTGCAGGAATGGGCCGCTGCCCGGCGCTCCACGGGCGGCGCCGCGATCAAGGTCCGCGTGGTCAAGGGCGCCAATCTGCCGATGGAGCAGGTGGAGGCATCCCTCCACGACTGGCCGGTGGCCACCTGGGGCTCGAAGCAGGACTCCGACACGCACTACAAGCGCATCCTCAACTACGCCCTGCAGCCGGCCCATATCGACAACATGCGCATCGGCGTGGCGGGCCACAATCTGTTCGACCTCGCCTTCGCCTGGCTGCTGGCCGGCGAGCGCGGCGTGCGCCACGGCATCGAGTTCGAGATGCTCCTGGGCATGGCGCAGGGCCAGGCGGAGGCCGTCAAGCGCGACGTCGGCTCCCTCCTGCTGTACACGCCGGTGGTCCACCCGAACGAGTTCGACGTCGCCATCGCCTACCTGATCCGACGCCTCGAGGAGGGAGCGAGCCAGGACAACTTCATGTCGGCGGTCTTCGAACTGTCGGACAACGAAGCCCTGTTCGAACGCGAGAAGGACCGCTTCCTGGCCTCCCTCACCGAGCTCGACACCTCGGTCCCGCCGCCCAGCCGGCAGCAGGACCGGACCGAACCGGAAGACCCTCACGCGGGCAGTGGCTTCACGAATACTCCCGACACCGATCCCTCCCTTCCCGCGAATCGCTCCTGGGGCAGGGCCATCCTCGATCGTCTCGCCACCTCGGAACTCGGCAACGAGCTCGTGGCAGCAACGACACTCACGGAGGCGGATCAGCTCGAGGAGACCATCGCCGGGGCTGTCGGTGCCGCCGGTCCCTGGGGAGCGCTGACCGGCGCCGAGCGCGCCGCCGTCCTGCACCGGGCAGGGGACGCCCTCGAGGCCCGCAGGGCCGAACTCATGGAGGTCATGGGCGCCGAGACGGGCAAGACACTCGATCAGGCCGATCCCGAGATCTCCGAGGCCGTGGACTTCGCCCACTACTACGCGGAGCGTGCCCGCGAGCTCGACGACGTCGACGGCGCCTCGTACACGCCCGTGAAGCTCACCGTCGTGACCCCACCGTGGAATTTCCCGGTCGCGATCCCGGCCGGTTCCACGCTCGCAGCGCTGGCTGCCGGGTCCGCCGTCATCATCAAGCCCGCCGGTCAGGCACGGCGCTGCGGCTCGGTGATGGTCGAGGCTCTGTGGGAGGCCGGGGTACCGCGTGAGGTGCTGCGCCTCGTCCAGCTCCAGGAGCGCGATCTCGGCCGGCAGCTCATCGCCGATCCGCGGGTGGATCGCGTGATCCTCACCGGCGGCTACGAGACGGCCGAACTGTTCCGCTCGTTCCGCACCGATCTGCCGCTGCTCGCGGAGACCTCCGGGAAGAACGCCGTCATCGTCACCCCGAGCGCCGATCTGGATCTGGCGGCCAAGGACATCGCGCAGTCGGCCTTCGGGCACGCGGGGCAGAAGTGCTCCGCCGCATCGCTGGCGATCCTCGTCGGCAGCGTCAGTACCTCCCAGCGCTTCCGCAATCAGCTCATCGACGCCGTCTCCTCCCTCAAGGTCGGTTACCCCGAGGACCCCACCACGCAGATGGGCCCCGTGATCGAACCGGCAGAGGGCAAGCTCCTCGACGGCCTGACCACACTCGGCGAGGGCGAGACCTGGGTGGTGGAGCCGCAGCAGCTCGACGCGACCGGGCGGCTGTGGAGCCCGGGCGTACGTCACGGCGTGCAGCGCGGCTCCACCTACCACCTCACGGAGTACTTCGGTCCGATCCTCGGAATCATGACGGCGCAGACGCTCGAGGAGGCGATCGATCTGCAGAACGACATTGCCTACGGTCTGACCTCCGGCATCCACTCGCTCGACAGCGACGAGATCGCCACGTGGCTCGAGGGTGTGCAGGCCGGTAATCTCTACGTCAACCGAGGCATCACCGGTGCGATCGTGCAGCGTCAGCCGTTCGGCGGCTGGAAGAAGTCCGCCGTCGGCGCCGGCACGAAGGCCGGCGGCCCGAACTACCTCATGGGTCTCGGGACGTGGTCCTCGAAGGAGTCGACGGCGCAAGGTGAACCCCTTCCCGTCGTCGTGCCCCTCCTGGACGCCGCTCGCACTATCGGTCTACGCGATGCCGACGTCGCGTACCTGAGGCGCTCCGCCGCCTCCGACGCTGCGGCCTGGAAGGGCGAGTTCGGGCAGGTGAAAGACGCCTCCGCGCTGTCGGCGGAGCGGAATCTCTTCCGTTATCTGCCCCATCCCGTCACGGTCCGGCTCGCAGCGGGTGGGTCCGCCGTCCAGCTGGTGCGCGTGCTCCTCGCGGCCGGCACCGCCGGTGCCACCGTCATCGTCTCGAGCGGGGTGGAG
>JARIBG010000152.1 GCA_029257465.1 Arthrobacter sp.
CAGCGCGGCCGAGAGCCCGGCCGCCACCAGCAGGGCGAGCATGCCCGAGCGGAGGACCGACCAGGTGTAGGACCCGATCCAGCGGAAGCGCTGATCGGCCCTACCGCCCAGGGTCTCGAAGTCCACCCCGAGGAGACGGTCCCAGGACCCGGCCTCACGGTGGGCTCCCAGGATCAGCCCCACGCCGGCGGCCACCAGGGGGACGAGCGCCCCGGCCAGGAGGGGGGCCGCGGCGTCGGGTGTCCTCGACAGATAGGCCACCCCCAGCCCGATGGCGGCGTACGTGAGGAGCGCGCCGAGCAATCCCTGCCACAAGCGTGCTGTGTACGAGGCGCGCGCGGCATAGGACGCCCGGGCAAGGCGGCGACCGGCCCGCCGGGCGAGCAGCAGCGGCACCAGGATCAGGCCGAGCGGAATCGCGTGCAGCAGACCCGGGAGCAAGTCTTCCCCGGCGTCGCCCGCCGGGAACTGCACCACCAGCGGCACCCCGTGCAGCACGAGCCATCCCTGACCCGCCAGCCGGGCAGCCGACTGCGGCGTGCTGACCGAGAGGCCCCCCGTGAGCCAGACGACGGCGACCGGGACGATCACGACCAGCGCCGAGATCAGTGCGGCCTGCCCGAGTTCCAGGACCCCCTGCAACCACAGGGGCATGGGAAGGGTGCGGCGTTCGGTAGGGGCTTTCATCCCCTCCATGGTGCCACCGGCCGGCCGGCACCCGGGCACCACGCGCCGGATCCGGGATGGCGCACGCTCAGCCGAGGATGTCGAGGGTCCCCTTCACGACGGCGAGACCGGCACCGATGAAGGCGATCACGATGACGAACAGCCGCGCCTGGTCATCGCGGACGAAGCGGCCCAGCTTCTCGCCGAGGAAGATCCCGATCACGATGACCAGGCCGATCGCCGCCCACATCCACGGCGCCAGCAGAGGCGCCTGCGACGGATCGAGGAGCAGCTTCGTGACGAACGTCACGAGGCCGATGCAGACGAAGAAGGGCTGCAGGGTCGCGGCGAACGGGCGCTGCGGCCAGCGCGAGAGGACGGCGTACGCGCTCACCGCCGGACCGCCGACGCCCGCCATCGAGTTGGTCAGGCCGGCGGCGAAGCCCGCGATGGCCTTGGGTGCATTGCCGCGCACCACCACCTCGGACCGCTGGAGCACCAGCGACAGGGTGAGGGCGACCAGGACGATCACCCCGACCGTCACGGACAACGGCGCGGAGGGAACGACGACGGCGAGGAAGGAGCCGGGAATGGACCCGACCAGGGAGGGGAACACCAGCCAGCGGAACATGCTCCAGTCGATGTCCTTCCACACCCGGCCCACGATGATGGAGGAGGAGACGACGGCGCAGGCGTTGACGAGAAGGATTCCCTGGTGCGGACCGAGGATGATCACGAGGAACGGTGAGATGAGCAGCGCAAAACCCAGTCCCGCGATGCGCTGTGCGATGGCCCCCACCAGGATGGAGGCCAGCACGATGAAGAAGATGCCCAGAGCCACCCGTTCACAGTACGGGTACCCGTCCGAAGGAACTGTCCCGGGGTGGCGTGCCCCGGGAGAGGATTCGGCAGCGGCGGTAGCCTGTTGCCCATGACAGCGAGTTCCGCACTGGCCACGGCCGACTGGCGCCGACGCGTCTTCGGGCTCTACGACGACGTACGCGAGCGGGCGGTATCCGAGTCGCCGGAGGCGTCGCACGCCCTGTGGCGGCGGGGGCGCGACGAGCTGTTCCGCAGGCATCCGGCGTCGGCGCTGAACGAGGACGCCAAACCCACCTTCGGCGGTCTCGCCGTCGCCCCCTACGACCCGGCCTTCCGGTTCGAGGCACTCGTCGACGCCGAGGGAGCAGGTGAGGTGATGGAGGTGCCCACGGGTACAGACGGCGTCGTCCGCTTCGAGCGCCTCGGCTCCCTCACGCTGCAGGGACTGGGAACACTGGCCCTGTGGAGGCTCTCCTCCTACGGGGGCGGGCTCTTCCTGCCCCTGCACGACGGCACCGCTGGTGCGACCGATGGCAGCTAAGGCGGCGGACGCTACGTCCTGGATACCATCAAGGGCGCGCACCTGGGCGAGGGCCGGGCCCCGGGCAGCCTCGTGGTGGATCTGAACTTCGCGTACAACCCCTCCTGCGCCTACGACGAGCAATGGGCGTGCCCACTGCCCGGTCCCGCGAATCGGCTCGTCAGCGAGGTCCCCGTCGGGGAGCTCTATCGGGACTACCGCCGGCGGGGGTGATCTCCTCCTGACGGTACGCGAATTGGTGCGTGGAAATGCTGGACTGGCTCAGGTGGGGAAGGTAGGGTGCGCATCTGCAGATGGCGCTGCCGTCAGGCTCTATCATGGGAGGTGCGCATCCACACCCCAGGAGGTTCCGATCACAGACACGGCTGCCCAACACGACATCTACTTCGGAGCACCCGAGCCCGAGAACGAGGCCGAGGTCCTCGCCTCGGCGTCCCGTGCGGCGGTGGCCCGGTTCGAAGGCCGCACGGACATCACCACGGTCAAGCGTCGCTTCACCCTCATCAATGAGGACCGCACGCCCCAGCAGGCCATGGTCGAGGATCTCCTGTTCATCCGCGCCGCTCTCATCAGGGCTGATATCGACTTCGTGCTGGTGCGAGGGAACGACCAGCGTCCGGTGATCGCCGTCGACCTCGTGGACCGGGAAAGGCTCCGCGCGGCACTGGTGGAAGCCTGCCGTGACGAACCCTTCTACTCCCGCACCGTCGACACGAAGCGCCGCACTACGCTCCTGGTCAGCGACGGACACCTCTCGAGCAGCACCAAGGCGCGGATCTTCCGCCTCTTCCGACCTCGCATCGAACCCCTCGGTGGCCTCGCCTACGGCCCGTCCGCGGGCGTGCAGATCGAGCTGTGGACCCTCGGGGAGACCGCGATCGAACTCCCGGTGGAGAACTCGCTCACCCGGCGGACCCTTCCCGCCGCGGAGTTCGTGCGCGGCGAGGTGGTCCGGCACGGTCTGAGCTGGCCCACGATCGACAATATGTTCGCCGATCACGCCACCGACATCGACTTCGACGTGGACCTGGTCTACTCGTGGGTGGACGGCAGCAGTCCGGAGTACCAGGCGGCACGCGCGGCCCGCATGGAGGGCGTGGTGGTGGGCGACGGCGACGACCACGAGGCCCGCTTCCGGCACATCGACGAACTCAAGTACGCCCTTCGCTCCGTGTACATGTTCGCGCCCTGGGTCCGCCGCATCTTCATTGCGACCGATTCGGCCCGGCCTGCCTGGCTCGCGGACCACCCGTCCGTGACTCTCGTGCGCTCGGAGGAGCACTTCAAGGATCCCTCGGTCCTGCCGACGCACAACTCGCAGGCCGTCGAGGCGCAGCTCCAGCACATCCCGGGCCTGTCCGAGCACTTCCTCTACTCCAACGACGACATGTTCTTCGGCCGCCCCGTGGCGCCGGACCTGTTCTTCTCACCGGGAGGTATCACCAAGTTCATCGAGGCGGACGTGCGCATCGGGCTCGGCGAGAACGACGTCGAGCGCAGCGGCTTCGAGAACGCCGCACGCGTCAACCGGCGCCTGCTGCACGAGCGGTTCGGGCGCATCACCACACGCCATCTCGAACACGCCGTCACTCCGCTGCGCAGGAGCGTCCTGCTCGAGATGGAGACCGAGTTCGCCGCCGAGTTCGCCGCGACGGCGGCGTCGCGCTTCCGCGCGAAGGACAACATCTCGGTGACCAACTCGCTCTACCACTACTACGCGCTGCTCACCGGGCGGGCCGTCACGCAGGAGATGGCACGCGTGAGGTATGTGGACACCACGGTGCGCTCGGAGCTCGAGAGCCTGAACAAGATGCTCGACAAGCGGAACCGGGATCTCTTCTGCCTCAATGACGGCAGCTACCCCGAGGTTCCCGCCGACGAGCGGGCACGCCTGGTGACCGAGTTCCTCGAGAAGTACTTCCCGGTCAAGGCCCCCTGGGAGACCTGAGCAGAGTCCTCGTGTGTCAGCGCGACTGGCGGGGGTAGGAGCACGCGCCGTAGGCTCACAGTCGGATCATCAGCCCAAGGAAAGGCACCATCATGAGTTTCCGCCCCAGTCACATTCCCCTGCGTCTCATCACCGGCGCCTTCATTCTGAACTCCGGTCTGGGAAAGACCGCCCTGGACGAGGGGACGGCTGGCTACCTGCAGTCCATGGCATCCAAGGGCTTCCCGCAGGCCAGCCAGCTCGAGGCCGCCCAGTTCGGCAAGATCCTCGCAGCGTCGGAGATCGCCGTCGGCTCCGCACTGCTCGCCCCGTTCATCCCGAGCAGGCTCGCAGGGTTCGTCCTGCTCGTCTTCGCCGCCGGCCTGATGACCATGTACTTCAGGACTCCGGAACTGACGGAGGACGACGGCATCAGGCCCACGCAGGACGGCATTGCCGTGGCGAAGGACAGCTGGATGGTTGCCATCGGCCTGGCCCTGATCCTCGACCGCAAGAAGAAGAAGTAGTCCCGTCCCTGCGCCCTCCGCGGGTGCAGGGCCCGGCAGGGTCCGGCAGGGTCCGACGACGTGAAGAGACAGGAGGCCCGCAGCATGTGCGGACGGTTCGTCATTGCGGGCAGCAAGGCTGATCTCATCGACGCCTTCGAGGTGGACGAGGCGGGCGGGCGCGAGCTCGAACCGTCCTGGAACGTCGCCCCGACCGACACCGTGCAGCTCGTCGTCGAACGCCTCGACCCCGAGACCGGCGAGCTCACGCGCCGACTCGAACAGGCACGCTGGGGGCTCATCCCCTCCTGGGCCACGTCCGCTTCCGTCGGCGCCCGGATGATCAACGCGCGCAGCGAGACCGTCCTGGAGAAACCCTCCTTCCGGGCCGCCGCGCTCCGGCGGCGCGCGGTGATCCCCGCGGACGGCTACTACGAGTGGCGCAAGAACGACGACGGCTCGAAGACGCCGATCTACCTGCACGGTACCGACGCCGCGCAGCTGGCCTTCGCCGGGCTGTACGAGTTCTGGCGCGACCCGGCGACGGCGACTCAGACCGAACCGTCGGGGAGCTGGGTGGTGAGCTGCACCATTATCACCCGACCCGCCAGCGACGCCCTCGGCCAGATCCATGACCGCACGCCGGTGATCGTGCCGCCGGAGCTGCAGAGCGACTGGCTCGACCCGCGGAAGGATGCGCGGCCGCAGGTCCAGGAGCTGCTCGACGCCATCCCGGACCCCCAGCTCGTACCCCGCCTCGTCGGGAAGCGCGTCGGCTCCGTGCGGAACAACGGACCGGAGCTCATCGAGCCGCTGCCGGACGAGCCCGACGACCCACCACCTCCCGAGGAGACCACCACATGACAAATGCATCACACACCCAAACCGATACCGGATCCCGTGAGGACCGGCGTCAGACCCTGGTCATCATGGGTGCCAGGGGCGACCTGACCTCCCGGTTGCTCCTGCCCGGGCTGGGGGGCCTGATCGCAGGGTCCTCCCTGCGCGACCTCGTGCTGATCGGCACCGGACGGGGATCCTGGAGCCAGGACGAATGGCAGTCGGTGGTCGCGGAGTCATTGGCCGCAGGCAACGCAGAACGTACGGCGATCGATGCAGTAGCGCAGAACGCGAGATACCTCAAGACCGACATCACCGACGAGGGCGATCTGCAGAGGCTGCTGGCTGCCGGAGAGGGCCGTATCACCCTGTACTTCGCCCTTCCGCCTGCGCCGACCATCGAGGCGTGCAAGGTCCTGGCGCGGATCGGGGTGCCCGAGGGGACTCAGCTGGTACTCGAGAAACCCTTCGGTGAGGATCAGGCCAGCGCGAGCACCCTCAATGATGTGCTTCACGGCATGGTTCCGGAGGACGACGTCTACCGCGTGGACCACTTCCTCGGTATGTCGACCGTGTTGAACATTCTGGGGATCCGTTTCGCCAACCGGGTGGTGGAGCCCCTGCTGACCTCGGAGCACGTCGCCGCCGTCGACATCCTGTTCGATGAGACCCTCGGGCTGGAGGGCAGGGCCGGGTTCTACGACGGCACCG
>JARIBG010000166.1 GCA_029257465.1 Arthrobacter sp.
TGCTCGACGACCAGGGAGCCGTGAGGCGGCAGCCGCACCGTGTCGGCGAGGAACTCCGCACCCTCCACCGTGGACAGCAGGACGTCGGCCTCCGTTGCCGCCAGAGGCATCGCGGACGCCTCGTCTCCGAGATTCAGCGCGACGGCGGTGCTACCGCGCCGCAGCAGGAGCCAGCGGTCGTCCTCGTCGAACTCCACGGTGATGCTGCCGAAGTCCGCCTCGCGCAGATCAGGGCGCTCGGCCCGGAGCCGGATGAGGTCCCGGTACGTGGACAGCAACTCGGCGTGGCTCCCCTGCTCGGCCTCCGTCCAGTCCAGCTTCGCCGAGGCGAACGTGTCAGGATCCTGCGGATTGGGTACATCCTCCGGGCGCCAGCCCATCCGCTCGAACTCCCTGAGCCGACCCTCCGCCGTGGCCGTGCCCAGCTCCGGCTCGGGGTGGGAGGTGAAGAACGGCCACGGGGTCGAGGCGCCGTACTCCTCACCCATGAAGAGCATCGGCGTGAAGGGGCCGAGGATGTTCAGGACGGCGGCCTGCGCGAGCTGGGCGGGCTCCAGCGTGGCGCTGAGGCGGTCCCCCGCTGCCCGGTTGCCGATCTGGTCGTGATTCTGGGTACAGACCACGAGCTGCAGCGGGCTGATGCGCTCGGCGTCGATCTCCCGGCCATGATGGCGTTCCCTGAAGGACGAGTAGGTGCCATTGTGGAAGAAGCCGTCCTCGAGGACCTTCGCGAGCGCCCCGACGGAGTCGAAATCGTGATAGTAGCCCTCGGTCTCCCCCGTCAGATTCACGTGCACCGCGTGATGGAAATCGTCGCTCCACTGCCCGGCGAGCCCATAGCCACCGTTGTCCCGCGCGGTGATAAGCCGGGGATCGTTGAGATCGGATTCGGCGATGAGGAACAGGGTCTTACCCAGCTCGGCGGCACACTGGTCGGTGCGGGCACCGAACTCCTCGAGAATATGGATGGCACGCTCGTCGTGGAGGGCGTGGACGGCGTCCAGTCTCAGGCCGTCCACGTGGTAGTCACGGAACCACATCAGCAGATTCCCGCTGACGTACTCGCGCACCTCGTCCGACTGCGGACCATCGAGGTTCAGCGAGTCGCCCCAGGTGTTGGCCAGGCCCTCGGTCAGATACGGACCGAAGAGACCCAGATAGTTGCCGCTCGGGCCGAGGTGGTTGTACACGACATCCTGAATGACCCCGAGTCCGTGCCCGTGGGCTGCGTCCACGAAGCGCTGGTAGGCAGCCGGTCCGCCGTAGGTCTCCTGTACGGCGTACCAGAGCACGCCGTCGTACCCCCAGTTGTGGGTGCCGTTGAAGGCGTTGACGGGGAGCAGTTCCACGTACTGCACGCCGAGGTCCGCGAGGTAGCCGAGCCTGTTGATCGCGGCGTCCAGTGTCCCCTCGGAGGTGAAGGTACCCAGGTGCAGCTCGTAGATGACACCGCCGTCCAGGCCCGGCGAGTGCCAGGACCCGTCCTGCCACTCGTGCTCCGCCGGGTCGAAGGTGCTCGAGAGCCCGTGGACGCCGTCGGGCTGGCGGCGCGACCGGGGATCGGGTACCGGGGTGTCGGACCCGTCCACCAGGTACCCGTAGGACATGCCCGACGACGACGCCGGCGCCCCGGCAGCATGCCACCAGCCGCCCTCCCGGGGTGCCATCGGGTAGTGGGTACCCTCCACCAGCAGGGTCAGCGTGTCGGCGCGCGGCGCCCAGACATCGAAGGTGTTCCTCATGCTGCGTCCTCCTGGACCAGTAGTGCGACGCCGAAGGTGGAGAAGACCTCGGCGGCGCGGACGGCACCGCCGCTGACAGAGGCGCCGGTCAGCGCGCAGGTATAGGTTCCGGCCGGAAGCTCGATCATGGTCTCACCCCACCCCCCGCGTGCAGCGAGCCCGTAGGGCAGGCGCGTGAGCAGCGTGATGGCACCCCCACGATCGAAGGCGAAGACGTGGTCGGCGCCGGGGCCGGACGCCGCGACGGCGGTGTACCCCGTGAACAGCTCGGGGCGGTCCCGGCGCAGCTTCAGGGCACGCGAGACCACGAGCAACTTGGCGTGCGCATCGGCTCCCACCTCGGGAAGCGCACCGAAATTGAGATCGGTCAGCACCTGCCGGCGCTCCTCGTAGTCGACGTCGCGGCGGTTGTCGGGGTCCACGAGGGAGGTGTCCCAGAACTCCGTGCCCTGATACACATCGGGCACGCCCGGCATGGACAGCTGCAGCAGTTTCTGGGCCAGCGAGTTGGACCAGCCGGCCTCCCGGATGCGCTCGACCGTGCCCGCGATGAGTGCCGCCACCGCGTCGTCGTCGAACGCGGCGTCGACGGCGGCGTGCACGCCCCGCTCGAAGTCCTCGCTCGGCGCGGTCCAGTGCGTACTCAGATCGGCTTCGCGGGATGCCTTCTCGGCGTAGGCGTGAGCACGTTCCCTGCTCAGCGGCCACGCTCCGATCAGCGACTGCCACAGCAGGGGCGCGAAGGTCGCGTCACCGATGGGCGCGAGCTCCTCGAACTGGTCGAGGAGCCGGGCCCAGTCCTCGGCGAGCTCGGACAGGACGGAGATGCGCGCCCGGGTGTCCTCGCTGCGCTTGGTGTCGTGCGTGCTGAGCGTGGTCATGGCGAGCGGATTCAAGCTCTGGCGCTCCAGCAGCCGCCGGTGCAGTTCCAGCGGCTCGACCGAGAAGATGCTCGGGTCCGCCCCCACCTCGTTGAGCGAGACGAGGCGCGAGTACCGGTAGAAGGCGGTGTCCTCGACGCCCTTGGCCATCACCATCCCCGAGGTCTGCTGGAAGCGGCGGGCGAGCTCGGTCAGCTCGGTGACCCCCGCGTCCCCGTCCAGGAAGGGGTTCAGCAGCGGGTGCAGCGTCTTGATGGCCTCCGCGAGATCCGGGCGGCGGACCTGGGCGTCCCGCACCGCGTCGGCGAGATACGCGGCGCCGCCGGGCAGGTAGCTGCGGTAGACGGGGAAGCAGGTGAGCAGCTCGGCGATCGCATCCGCGGCGATGTCGGCGTCGAGCCCTGCCCCGGCCGGGACGAGCCGCACGAGCCGCAGCACCTCGGAGCGGAGGATCCCGTCCGCGATACCGCGCTTGGTGTAGTGGATCAGCTCGTGGAACGGATCGACCGGCACCGTCGCGGTGAGCGCATGCTCCCCGGCCGGGTCCGTGAAGAGCCTGTCGATGTCGGCGAGCGCGTCGTACCCCGTGGTTCCCGCGGTGGCCCAGTCCTCCGGCAGCGTCTCCCCGGGCTCGAGGATCTTCTCCACGAGCACGTAGGCACCATCGGTCAGGGCACGTAGCTGCTCCAGATAGCCCTGCGGATCGGCGAGACCGTCCGGGTGGTCGATCCGCAGTCCGTCGACGAGTCCGTCGTCGAACCACCGTTTCACCTCGGCGTGGCTCTCCTCGAACACCCACGGCACCTCGACGCGTAGCCCGGCGAGGGTGTTGACGCCGAAGAACCTCCGGTAGTTCAGTTCGGTGTCCGCGCGCCGCCAGTTCACAAGCTCGTAGTGCTGCCGAGCATGGACCGTGATCGCCGAGTCGCCCGGCTGAGCCGTGCCCTCGGCGATCGGGTACCGGTTGTCGTAGTAGTGCAGCTCGCCGTCCGAGAGGCTCAGCTGCTCCAGCTCGTCCTCGCCGTCGCCGAGCACCGGGATACGGATCCGTCCGTCCCCGGCGTCCCAGTCGACGTCGAACGCCTCCGCCATCCGGGAGCCCCGGCCCTCCTTCAGGAGCTGCCACCACCAGGCGTTGTCGCTCGGGGTCTGGATGCCCATGTGATTGGGCACCA